>JAJDNN010000026.1 GCA_022340685.1 Pseudomonadota bacterium | reverse complement strand
ATCAACCGCACCTTGATCCAGGATTCGCGCTTCAAAGGTGAAGTGCGCCGATTCGAGATATATAACGAAAAGTTCGTCAAGGTCATGATTCAGAATGTGTTTGGCGAAAAAACGTACCATATCAATATGGGCATAATGGAGCCCTGGCCAATCATTCATCGACACATATCATGGCGCTGGTTACTGGCACTGGGCTATTTCGGGCTTGCTACGCTAATTTACAGTATCTATCTCATTCAGCACTTTGACAGCCAGAGCGTTGGCCGGCTACTACCCTTTATATTGATATTTCTGCTGCTCGCCCTGGGCTCATTACTCATGTTCCTATATGAATCACCCAACGTCATGGAATTTCGCAGCCGCTATGGAAATTGCCCGTTAATTAGCCTGCTCCACAACAAGCCGAATGAACAAGAGTTTAAACATTTTTACAGCGAACTGAAGACCCGCGTTCTGGCAGCGAGTCAGACCATTAAACTGGATAAAAGACAAATGTTGGGGATAGAGCTGAATGAATTGCAGCGTCTGGTGGAAAAAGGCGCTATCCTTGATCAGGATCTTGAAAGAGCCAAAACTCGGGTATTAAAAATGCGCATCTAGCTATCGATACTCGTTAGCCATTATTGATTCTAACTAACCACACACGAAGTTTGATCCGCCCCTCGCCATGCGTAGCTACCCGTTTTTTATCGTTACCACGGTTTTTATTTTTGCCGCGCTTCTACTGTGGGTTGCCATAACGCGTTATAACGATTTTGTGTTACACCAGACAATTGTTTCTCAGCAATTATCTAACGGTGTCGCCAATCAGGTTGCCTTGGTAATAAATGACAAGAAGCGCCTGGTTAACCTGTTTGCCAATGAACAGGCAGGCTTGCTGAAATTTTTGGCCAGTAACCCGGACTCGGATGAAATCCATTCACATATTGAAAAAAGATTACGCCAGTATTTTCCCGATTATTTTGTTTATACCCTTGCCGACCAGAATGGTGCGCCCTATTTTGAAGATTTTGATGGCAATATGAATGAGATGTGCAAGGCAGACATTATCGAATATCTGCATACCGGCCAAAATCTGCCGCGTATCCACCCCAGTCCCAATGCCTATCATTTCGATATTATGGGTAGCCTGCCGACACTTGCCGGCCGCAATATCCTGTTAGTCAGTTTCCATGCCAATACACTTACCCATTTGTTGGCCAATTCCCAGTCCCCCGATCATACCCTGATGCTGGTAATGCCCGGCAAGCAATCGCTCATCGAAGTCACTGCGCAAGGGGCGCGCAATAAACTGGATCGCCTCAATTACATGATGACTGAAACTGAATTGTCTCATGTGCTGAGCAGAAAAGCGGTCCCAGGTACCAACTGGGAGGTTGTCGATCTGGCCAACCCCAACCTGATCCCGAATTACAAAAATAAACTTATACTGCAGTCGTTAATGATCTTTATTCCCTTTCTGCTGTTTTCCTCCATAACTTGGTATCTGTTTTTGCGCGCCTGGCACCTGAGACGCAAGGCAGAAACAGCCCGCGATGAATTTCTGTCTACTGTTAGCCATGAACTGCGCACACCCCTGACTGCAATTCATGGTTCTCTTGGCCTGGTGGCAAATGGTATTACGGGCCAGATTTCAGCCCGCAGCGCCGAGCTGGTTAATATCGCGGTTAAAAATAGTCAGCGCCTGATTCTTCTGGTCAATGACCTGCTGGACATGCGCAAGCTGGAAAGCGGAAAAATGAATTTCGATATGAAGCTAATCAATCTGGTGAATGTAGTCAGGCACGCCATTGACGAAAACCGCACCTTACTGCAACAGCATCATACCCGTTGTGAATTGATTACCGATAAAAACCAGGTGGTCGTATACGCCGATCAAAACCGAATCACCCAAGTCATGACCAACCTGTTATCCAATGCGACAAAATACGGTCCGGAAAATGAGCCCATCGAAGTCCGGATTGATGTGCGGAACGGTATGGTACGCGTCAGCGTGTTTGACAAAGGCGAAGTCATTCCCGTGGAGTTCCGTTCCCACCTGTTCGAAAAATTCACCCAACTGGACAGTTCTGACAGCCGTTCATCAGGGGGCTCCGGCCTGGGCCTGAGCATCGTCAAGGCGATCATCGAGGCGCAAGGCGGCAAGGTTGGTTTTACCAGTTATCGCGACGTTGGCACCACTTTTTATTTTGAATTACCACTGGATCCGTCCGGATCCGCGCCGGCATCAACCTGACCTGCGGACACAAAAAACCCCGCTCGATGGCGGGGTTACTGCAATGGCCTGCCGGTGTTCAGGCAGCCGTTGCTTTCTGGCTTGATTTGCGAAACACCAGGTGGTCCGCTTCAACATCCACTTCGATGACATCGCCGGGCAAGAATTTACCTGCCAGGATTTCCTGTGCCAGCTGGTTTTCGATATCCTGTTGGATTGCACGTTTCAGTGGCCGAGCGCCATAGACCGGATCAAATCCTGCTTCGCCAATGCGATCCAGTGCGGCCTCGCTGATCTGCATTTCCAGATTACGATCCTCCAGCCGCCGACGCAGAAAATCGATCTGGATATTTGCAATCGCCCGGATCTGCTCTCTGGCCAACGGATGAAACACCACGACTTCATCGACCCGGTTGATGAACTCGGGTCTGAAATGCTGGCCGACAATTTCAAGAACCGCCGTTTTCATCGCCTCGTAGTCGTTGGTATGCGCCATCTCCTGGATCAACTGCGAACCCAGATTAGAGGTCATTACGATCACTGTATTGCGGAAGTCGACCGTCCGCCCCTGGCCATCGGTGAGACGGCCGTCATCCAGTACCTGCAACAGAATATTAAACACATCTGGATGGGCCTTTTCCACCTCATCCAGCAGGATAACCGAGTAAGGTTTGCGGCGCACCGCTTCGGTCAGGTAACCGCCTTCCTCGTAACCCACATAGCCAGGCGGCGCGCCAATCAAACGGGCCACCGAGTGTTTCTCCATGAATTCGGACATGTCGATGCGCACCATGGCATCATCGGTGTCAAACAGAAACTCGGCCAGCGCCTTGGTCAGTTCGGTCTTGCCCACACCAGTCGGGCCGAGGAACAGAAACGAACCGTTGGGTCGGTTGGGATCCGACAGTCCGGCGCGGGACCGGCGAATTGCATCGGCAACGGCCTTTACGGCCTCGTCCTGCCCCACCACCCGGGTATGGATCGACGCTTCCATCTGTAACAATTTATCCCGTTCGCCTTCCAGCATCTTGGCAACCGGGATGCCGGTCCACTTGGATACCACTTCCGCGATTTCTTCTTCAGTGACGCGGTTACGCAACAGGGTCGTCTCCTTGATTTCGGTCTGGTCAGCCGCTTCCAGCTGTTTTTCCAAATCCGGAATCCGTCCATATTGCAATTCGGACATCCGCGCCAGATCACCCGCCCGTCGTGCGGTCTCCAATTCCAGGCGGGCGCGCTCCAGTTCTTCCTTGATATGGGTTGTACCTTGCACCGCGGCTTTTTCTGCCTTCCAGACTTCTTCCAGATCGTTGAAATCCCGCTCCAGTCGATCAATTTCATCCTGCAGCAGCTTGAGCCGTTCCCGGGAAGCCTCATCGGTTTCCTTGTTTAGCGCTTCGCGTTCAATTTTCATCTGGATCAGTTTGCGTTCCAGTTTATCCATCACTTCCGGCTTGGAATCGATTTCCATACGGATCCGGCTGGCAGCTTCATCAATCAGATCGATGGCCTTGTCTGGCAACTGTCGGTCGGTGATATAGCGATGCGATAGCATGGATGCGGCCACGATAGCAGGGTCGGTAATGTCGACGCCATGATGGACCTCGTACTTTTCTTTCAGGCCACGCAGAATAGCAATGGTGTCTTCAACGCTTGGTTCATCCACCAGCACTTTCTGGAAGCGGCGTTCCAGTGCTGCATCCTTTTCAATGTACTTGCGATACTCGTCAAGGGTGGTGGCACCCACACAGTGCAGTTCACCCCGTGCCAGTGCCGGCTTGAGCATATTGCCAGCATCCATCGCGCCTTCGGCCTTGCCGGCCCCAACCATGGTATGTAGTTCATCAATGAACAGGATAACTTGCCCTTCCTGCTTGGCCAGATCATTTAATACCGCCTTGAGGCGTTCCTCAAATTCGCCCCGGAATTTGGCCCCCGCCAACAGCGAGCCCATGTCCAGTGACAGCACCCGTTTGTTCTTGATCCCTTCGGGTACTTCGCCATTGATGATACGTAGCGCCAGCCCTTCAACAATTGCGGTCTTACCCACGCCGGGTTCACCGATCAGGACCGGGTTGTTCTTGGTGCGGCGCTGCAGGACCTGGATAGTGCGACGGATTTCATCATCACGACCGATGACCGGATCCAGCTTGCCCTGTTCGGCCCGTTCGGTCAGATCGATCGTGTACTTTTCCAGTGCCTGGCGCTGTTCTTCGGCATTGGGATCATCCACCGACTGGCCACCCCGGACATTCTCAATCGACTTTTCAATTGCGCCTTTGGTGGCGCCGGCCTTGCGCAACAGGTCGCCCAGCGTGCCCTTGTCCTCGGCGGCAGCCAGCACGAACAGTTCACTGGAAATATATTGATCCTTGCGTTTCTGGGCCAGCTTGTCGGTCAGGTTCAACAGGCGGGAGAGTTCGTTGGAAATATGTACCTCACCGGTGGCCTCACCGATGGTTGGCAGTTTATCCATGGCCTCGTACAGGTCGGAACGCAACTGGTTCACATTGACATCTGACTGGGTCAGTAGATGCGTTACAGTGCTCCCGTCCTGGTCCAGCAGGGCACTCATCAGGTGGACCGGTTCAATAAACTGGTTGTCACGCCCCACCGCCAGGCTCTGGGCATCGGCGAGCGCCATCTGGAATTTGCTGGTTAATTTATCCATTCGCATGATCTTGGTTCCCCTGTAACGAAAAATCTGTATTGACGACTTTATGGGTATCGTGAGTACGAATTACAAGCGATCGACGCGATTCGTTCCTGCCTGGGCGTGACGACTGTTGCCCCCGACTGCTTAGGAATCAACCGCGTCGGTGTCGTCCAGGTCCACCGGCTGGTGCAGGACTTCACCCAGCTTCTCCAGGCAGCTCCGCTCCGCCAGGTTGGCGCAGTCAATGGGTGGAAAACTTTGTACCCGGGCGCGCCCTGCGAAAATCACCGCTGGCAACACATGTCCCGGCATGCGCACCCCCGATATAGACAGGGGATATACCGGTGCGCCACTCAACCTGGACAGCCGCGCCACACCTCGTTTCAGCCGGGCCGGCCCTTCTTCCGGTAAATGGATCCGGCCGCCAGGAAACAGCCCAACGACCTTGCCCTCCCGCAAGGCCGCCAGGGCCGCCCTGAATGCGCTATCGTCACGACTGGAACGGTCCACCGGAATACATTCAATCAGGCGAAACAACCAGCGCAACCCGAAACGGTTGTATTCCTCGGTGGCTATGATGAAATGCAGCGGCCGTCGGCAAGCCGCCGCCATCATCAAGGGATCCAGCCCGGAAATATGATTGGCGACCACCAGCGCCGGGCCGGTATCGGGCAGTTGCACGGTCTCGATCTGACAGGAGTGATAGTGGCGCAGGAACAGGCGGTTGAGGCCGTCGAGGCGGTCGATCCACTTGCTGCCCCAGTCGGCCTGATTGGCCGCATCGGCCTTGCGGAACAGCCAGCGCAGGCCCAGACCCATCAGCAGAAGCAGACTGATGCCGATGACAACACCCATCCGGCGCGCCTATTTGCCGGCCTTGCGGCGAAACAGATCATGGCGCTTGCTGACCAGCCGGTCCAGAAATAGCAGGCCATCCAGATGGTCAATTTCATGCTGCACGGCGCGGGCCTCGAAGCCTTCCATCTCGAACTCCCGGCTATCACCCTGTTCATCTTGCGCGCTAAGCCGAACGCTTTCGGCGCGGATCACGTTACCGGTAAAATCAGGCACTGACATGCAACCCTCCCGACCTTTGACCATGCCCTCCCAGGCCAGAATCTCCGGGTTGATCAGCACCAGTCGGCCATGCTGTTTAATTTTCGGTTTGCTCGATACGTCGATGATCACGATGCGTTCAAATCGGCCCACCTGAGGCGCGGCGATCCCCACCCCGCCCGGCCCGGCCCGCATGGTTTCCTCCAGATCCGCAACGAACATCCGCAGGGCTTCGTCGAAGGATTCGACCGGCACGGAGGTCTGTTTTAAACGCGGGTCGGGATAATGCAGGATATCAAGAACAGCCATGCGGATACCTGGTCAGCCGAGCATGGTATCGATACGTTGCAGGCTGGCATCCACCCCATCGGCCCGAACGATATCCAGTGCCGATTCCAGGGCCGGGATACCCTCTGCCGCATGACCTTCCAGATGCATGATATAGATTGGTTCGGCATTGGTCCCGGCCACGTCCGATTCCAGATCCAGTATGTCCAGCCCGGCTTCAGCCAGGACTCCGGTAACCCGGGCAACGATGCCGGCCCGGTCGGCACCATACACGGTGATATGGACATCCGGCTCGGGATGATTATGCAGCTGCGCCACAATGGGGTCGATATGCAATTTCAGGCCCAGTGATTCGGCCACCCCGCCAACAAC
>JAJDNN010000149.1 GCA_022340685.1 Pseudomonadota bacterium | reverse complement strand
TGGCCTACCAGGAGCAACCGTTGACCGATTTCGACGTTATTGTCGATGCCTTGCTGGGCACGGGTCTGAGTGGTGATGTGCGCAGTAATTTTATGCTGGCCATCAATGCGGTTAACCAGGCGAAAGTCCCGGTGTTGGCGGTTGATGTACCGTCCGGTTTGAATGCTGATACCGGCATGATTTGCGCCGCAGCGGTGCGGGCGGCTGCCACGGTTACCTTTATTGGTGTCAAACAGGGTCTGCTGACCGGGGATGCCCCTGACTATACCGGTCGAATCAGCTTCAATGACCTGAGTTTGCCGGCCGAAATCTATGCGGATCTGGAACCGGCGGCGGTCCGCCTGGATTATGCGCAGCGAGCCGGTTACCTGTTGCCGCGGGCCCGTACCGCACACAAGGGCGACTGCGGCCATGTGCTGATTGTCGGTGGCAATGTCGGGATGTCGGGCGCAGTTTGCCTGACGGGCGAAGCGGCGCTGCGAACCGGGGCGGGTCTGGTGAGTATTGCAACCCGCCGCCTGCATGCGCCACTGCTCAGCAGCCGCCGCCCCGAGCTGATGTGTCATGGCGTCGAGTCGGGCGAGGAATTGAAGGAATTATCGCAGCGCGCCAGTGTGATCGCGATTGGTCCGGGCCTCGGCAAGGACGCGTGGGCCCAGGCCATGGTGGCGATGGCGGTGGCGCGTAATCTGCCACTGGTAGTGGATGCCGATGCCCTGAATTTGCTGGCCCATGTGCCGTTGCAGCGCCACAACTGGGTACTGACACCGCATCCGGGGGAAGCGGCCCGCCTGCTGGAAATGCGCGTCGATGGCGTCCAGCAGGACCGGTTTGCCGCGGCCCGGCTACTGGCGGATCGGTTCACCGCGACAGTGGTGTTGAAAGGGGCAGGCACGCTGGTGGTACCGGTCAAGGGTGAGCCTGGCATTTGCTGCGCTGGCAATCCCGGCATGGCCAGTGGCGGCATGGGAGATGTACTGACCGGCATCATTGCGGCCCTTATCGCCCAGGGTCTGGAACTCCAGGAAGCGGCCCGTCTCGGGGTTTGTCTGCACGCCGAGGCGGCGGATCTTGCCGTGCGTGGTATCGGCGAGCGCGGCCTGCTGGCCAGCGATCTCATGGGCCCCATCCGGCGACTGGCCAACCCGGTGTGAGCACGGAGGGGGTCGTGGCCTGATGGAAAAATTCCTGCCAGATGAAGCAGCGACATTGGAATTCGGCGCAGCGCTGGCCCGGTGCTGTCCACCGGCCTGCATCATCAATTTGCACGGCGATCTTGGCGCCGGCAAGACCACCCTGGTACGGGGGTTTCTGCATGCCCTGGGCCACACCGGTACTGTCAAGAGCCCCACCTACACTCTGGTAGAACCCTATGTGCTGGCAGCGCCGACGGGCGAGAGACGGCTGTATCATTTCGACCTTTACCGCCTGGGCAACCCCGAAGAACTGGAATACCTGGGTGGACGCGATTACTTCGACAGTGAAGCTGTATGTCTGATTGAATGGCCCGAACGGGGCGCCGGCTGGTTGCCGCCGGCCGATGTGGATATCTTTTTGCAGCATCGTGACACGGGCCGAAATGTCCGGGCGCTGGGTCATGGCCAGCGGGGCCTGAAACTGATCGCATCCCTTGAGCGCTGAAGGCGCTGGATGTTAACTCCGCCCATTTCCTCGAAGTTTCTCTAGAAACATCAGCTATCTACTTAAGTTATATAGATTTTCACTTGAATTTTCTGTTCGATGGTGCACAATTATAAATATAAAGAGAAAAACAAGGGTGTCACCATGTCCACGTGGTCACAGAAGATGATCGGCCTGTTGTTGATGGCAATGCTCGTTGCGCCAGCCCTGGCGGGGGAGGAAGTACAGGGCGTGAGGATGTGGCCAGCGCCAGACAATACCCGCCTGGTATTCGATCTGAGCGGACCGGTTGACCATAGTCTGTTTACCCTCAATGCGCCGGATCGTATTGTCATTGATTTGAAAGATACTCGCCTCAAGGGCAAACTGCCGAATCTGGATTTCGCCAAGACGAAGAATATAAAGCGGATTCGCTTTGCCCAGCGCGACGACCATGCCCTGCGTTTCGTGCTGGATCTGAATTCGACTGTTCGTCCCAAGAGTTTTGTTCTCAAACCGCATGGTGAATACGGCCATCGCCTGGTCATCGACCTGTATGAGTCCGACAAGGCAACCCCGACGACGCCCGAACCGCGGCCAACCCCCAGGCTACAGCGCAGCCGGGATATCATCATTGCCATCGATGCCGGTCACGGTGGAGAAGACCCGGGCGCGATTGGTCGGCGCGGGACGCGCGAAAAGGATGTCGTGCTGGCGATTGCCCGACGGCTCGAAGCCCTGGTCCGCAAGGAACCGGGTATGCGGCCGCTCATGATCCGCGATGGCGATTACTATGTTGGCCTCAAGTCCCGCGTCAAGATGGCGCGCCGCAAACGGGCTGACCTGTTCATCTCCATCCATGCCGATGCCTTCAAGAACCACCGTGCCCACGGTTCGTCCGTGTTTGTTCTATCCAATCGGGGTGCCACCAGTGAAGTGGCGCGCTTTTTGGCGGAAAGTGAAAACCGGTCTGACATGATTGGCGGGGTCAGCCTGGATGACAAGGATGACTTGTTGAAATTGGTGCTGGTGGACATGGTGAAGAATTCCACGATCGAGGACAGCCACGATGTGGCTGCGCGAATCCTCAAGGATCTTGGCAAGGTCAATCACCTGCACAAGAGCCGGGTCGAACAGGCCGGGTTCCGGGTGCTCAAATCTACCGATGTCCCGTCGATTCTGGTCGAGACCGCCTTTATTTCCAACCCGGCCGAAGAGCGCAAGTTGCGCGGTTCGCGCCACCAACAGGCCCTGGCGCAGGCCATGATGAAAGGCATCCGCGCCTATTTCCGGGACAACCCACCGCCGGGCAGCCGCATCGCTACCGCCCCCCGCCGCCACGTGATCAGTCGGGGCGATACCTTGTCGGAAATTGCCCAGGAGTATCAGATCCCCGTCAAAGACCTGCGGCGTGAAAACAACCTGCATGGTGACAAGTTGAAGGTCGGTCAAGTGTTGACCATCCCCTGGAGCTGACAGCACAACCCCAATTTCGCTAAGCTAGCGGCATGCCGCAGGCCCACCCTTTTTCTGATCGACACCCCATCCGGCAACTCGCCCCGCAACTGGCTAACCAGATTGCCGCCGGGGAAGTGATCGAGCGGCCGGCATCCATCGTCAAGGAATTGCTGGAGAACAGCGTTGATGCCGGGGCCAGCCGGATCAATATCTTGCTTGAGCAGGGCGGACTCCAAGGTATCAGCATCCAGGATAACGGAGTCGGGATCCCGTCCGACGAACTGGCGCTGGCCCTGGCCGCGCATGCCACCAGCAAGATCAGTCACAGCGATGATCTGGCGGCCATCGCCAGTCTGGGCTTTCGGGGTGAAGCGCTGGCGAGTATCAGTGCCGTATCACGTCTGCAACTAACATCGCACTTCACCGGGAGTGAGCGGGCCTGGATGGTGCTGGGTCAGCACGGCGAGACCACGCCGATACCGGTCCCCGCTGCGCACCCGCCCGGTACCAGTGTGTCGGTGCAGGAGCTATTTTTTAATACCCCGGCGCGCAGACGGTTTCTGCGCAGTGCCCGCACCGAGTACCGGCATTCTGAGGAGGTGGTGCGGCGCCAGGCGCTGGCCCGCTTTGAAATCGCGTTTTCACTGCAGCACAACCGGCG
>JAJDNN010000136.1 GCA_022340685.1 Pseudomonadota bacterium | reverse complement strand
TTCAGATCCAGCCAGAGCGCCAACCTCGCGCCTTTCTCGCAGCAGACCATCCAGATGGTCGGTGCCATTAACTACAACATTTCGTCAGATCAGGCAGTGTATCTGCGGGACATCGCCAATTACATGGGCGGCCAGAGCGTTTTCGACAATTACCTCAAACTGGAAAAACAGATCATCATTCTGATGAAAGCTGCCGTGGTCTATTCCCTGCAAGTGGTCGCCATTTCCGAACAGAAAACGCTTGTGGACAAGAAGGTCAATGCCCTGGCGGATACTATCATCGTGCTCGACAAGACTATCCGCAACGAGGGCATTACTTCTGAGACGCACAATGAAGAAAAGTTCAATCAGGATATCGACAAAATCCGCCACAGCGAAACCTATCTTGAAGCACTGCAGAACTCAACCCGACTTATCGACAACTTCAGTCAACTTGCCGGTAAGGTACTTGATGATCTCCGGAATGAACAGAATCTGCTGGCTAATCAGATGGACAAGGCTATCGACAGTAAGTATGAGGAATCAATCAAGTTTGCCAACAAGCTGCGAGAGCTGCGCATTGACTATTACAAGGCCCTGACCCTGCTCACCGATTACAGCCAGAAGCATAAGCCCCAAGCACTCGCCGAGTTGCACACCATCCCCATTTATATCTTGCAACAGTCACTCAAGGGTAAAAAAGCGCTCAGCAGTGAAGAAATAAACCGCACACAGACCCGCCTGATCAAGCGCGTGCAAATCCTGAATAACAACTACGATCTCCTCCTGCCGGATATCGAGATGTACTACAAATCACTTGCCGAGTTATATGACATCCTGCAGAGAAAGGATCTGGCCATAAAATCCGCGCGCCTGTTCTTCATCGCATGGAGTCGTGCTTACGGCCGGATGGCCGCCGGCAAGACGGATCCGGCCGAATGGTTTGATGTCACTGACACCGGCGGCCTGTTGTTCGGGGCAGCCAAAGGTGCGGCAGGCCTCTAGCAGGTTGTTTTAAATACACCGATTTTAAACAACCTGCGTGCCATGCAGGAATGCATGACCATAATCAATGGCGACAAGGCATTAATTATGTGAGGAAACGGGAAACCACGTTTTCCATTTCCGGGTTTAAAAAAGTCCAGGGAAGGACTTTTTAATCAGCGGGGCAGAGCGGCACATCCCGGACATCAACTTCTGCACCTCACTTTTTACCCTCGATACAGTAGTCTGTACTGCCGCGCTCACACCCGCCGGCACACCGTACCTCGCCCTCACTGTTGCGCAGCGCACCACCCGCCACCGCTTTCGAGCAATACACGTTGGCATATTGATCCCTGGCACACTGGCCACGGCCGCAGCGCACCTTGCCGTCACTACCCTGCATGGCCCCGCCATACAGATAGCGGGAACAAAACACCTTGCCATACTGGTCGCGCTCACATTGGCCCATACCGCACCAAACTTCACCTTGCTGATCCTTGCCGCAATCCGCACGGGCAACCGGCGATATACCGCCGGCCAGGAACGCCGTGCAACACAAAACAACAAGCGTCGCAGCGCGCATCACAGAATCGGGGACAACAAGCGGGCGATTTTACTGGCGACTTTGAACCAGATCGGCCGTTGTTCGATTTCCGCCATACTCATTTCCCGACAATGGGAAAAATCCGTTGCCAGCATGGCCGCCACTTCGCCTGCGAAATTCCGGTCGGCAAACAACAGGGTGATCTCGAAATTCAGCCGGAACGAGCGGTTATCCAGATTGGCCGTGCCTACCGCCGCCAGATCATCATCCACCAGCACCACCTTTTGATGTAGAAAGCCCGGCTGGTAGCTGAACACCCTGATGCCGTAAGGCAGGGTTTCTTCCAGGTAGGTAAACTTGGCCAGGTAGACCAGTTTGTGATCCGCCTCTTCAGGCAGCATGATGCGCACATCCACGCCGCGCAACGCCGCCAGTTGCAGCGCACTGACTACTGTTTGGTCGGGGACGAAGTAGGGGCTGACGATCCAGATCCGCTGGCGGGCCGTCTGGATCAGTTCGGTAAACAGCAGTTCACAGGTGTCCAGCTCGTCCGCCGGCCCACTCGGTAAGGCCAGTACCCGCTGTCCCGGTGTCACCGCAATTTCGGGTTTCCACTGCAGTGGCGGCACCTTCTGGGTCATCCAGTACCAGTCTTCCATAAACGCCAGTTGCGCGCCCAGTGCCGCCGGTCCGCGCAATTCCACGTGAGTATCACGCCAGTGGCCCAGCACCGGGTTCTTACCCAAGTATTCATCCCCCACGTTGTGTCCGCCCACATAGGCGGTGTGACCATCCACCACCACAATCTTGCGGTGATTCCGGAAATTAAGCTGGAATATCCGCCCCTTGCCCCGGCTCCTTCCCCTGAATGCCTCAACCTCAATACCGGCCTCAAGCAAGGCAGCCACATAGGCGGACGGCAAGGTATGGCTACCGATGGCATCGTACAACACGTGGATCCGCACCCCCTCACAAGCCTTCTGGATCAGGCTTGCCTGCAACGCCCGGCCAAGCCCGTCATCCTTGATGATAAAAAACTGGACCAGCACATATTCGCGGGCTGCTGCGATCCCCGCCAGAATGGCATCAAAGGTCGCTTCACCGTCCACCAGCAGTCGACCATTGTTCTGGCCGGTAAACGGCATCCGGGCCAGTTTTTCAAGGACGGAATGATCCACTTCACCGGGCTGAAACTGCGCCTTGACGGCGGGGACATATTTTTCACCCACTTCGGCCGCCAGCTTCTGCAAGGGCAGACTACCCTCCCGCCGTGCATCGACATAGCCATGAAATTTCCGCTCGCCGAAAATCAGGTAGATGGGCAACATCAACTCCGGCGCCATCACCAGCGACAGCGACCAGGCAATGGCGCCCTGCGAAGTACGCGCCGTCAACAATGCATAACCGGCCGCCACAAAGCCCAGTACCCGCATCACGGCTACCACACCGCCCAACACCGCCCAGAGACTAGGTTCCATTTTCTGCCCGCTTGATCCCCAAAATGCCATTCTGCCCCAAAAACCGGCTATCACAAACCGGTCTGCAGGGCACTTGATCGTTCTCTTAAAGTTCTCTATTCTGGAGAACATAAGGAGAACTATTATGCGCCTGTCGAGATCCCGAAAATGCCCCGGCTCACCCTGCCAACGCAGCCTGGCGCTACAACATGAGCAACCACTCACTACCGAAAAAACAGTTGTAATACCTGGCTACTTTTGCGCCTGAGCCGAGTTCATGCGACAGAACCCATCCCCTTTCTGGCCCCGCGCGATCATCCTGGTCGACATGAATGCCTTTTTCGCCTCCATCGAACAGCTCGACCACCCCGAGTGGCGCGCCCGGCCGGTAGCTATCACCAACGGCCTGACCGGCACCTGCATCATCACCTGTTCCTACGAGGCCCGCGCCCGTGGTATTTACACCGGCATGCGGCTGCGGCGCGCCCGCGAGCTGTGTCCGGAACTGATCCAGTGTCCGGCCCACCCGGAGCGCTACGCCGAGGTGTCCACCCGCATCATGGATTCCCTGCTCGACATCACCCCGGACGTGGAAGTGTTCTCGGTGGACGAGGCCTTTCTCGACGTGACCCACTGCCAGAAATTGCTCGGCCCGCCAGAGGGCATTGCCCGGCTGGTCAAACATACCGTCTTCGCGGCCTCCGGCGTGCAGTGTTCAGTGGGCCTGAGTGGCGACAAAACCACCGCCAAGTTCGCTGCCAAGCTGGACAAGCCCGACGGCCTGACGGTGATTCATCCCGCCGCAGCGCGGGCGCGCCTGGCGGACGTACCGGTCACCGAACTGTGCGGTATCAACCGGGGCATCGGAGACTTTCTTGCCGCGCGCGGCGTATTCATCTGCGGCGACATGGCACGGCTGCCCATCGGCGAGCTGGCGCGGCGGTTCGGCAATCCGGGGCGGCGCATCTGGTATATGTGCCAGGGCGCAGATCCTGAACCGGTCCGCATGCACGTGCCGCCACCCAAAAGCATCGGCCACGGCAAGGTGGTTCCGCCCGACACACGCGACCCGCACACCCTGCTGATCTACCTGCTGCACATGAGCGAAAAGGTTGGCGCCCGCCTGCGGCGTCACGACATGCAGGCGCAACAGTTTTCCATCGGCCTGTTGAGCCGCGCCGGCTGGGTGAGCGATCGCTTCAAGAGCGTCGCACCCACCGACGACGGCCAGGTGATCTACCAGATGGGCAAGCAGCTGTTACGCCACACCTGGGCCGGGGAGGGCATACACCAGGTGCAAATCACCGCCCTGGATCCGCGCCCGGCCAACAACCAGATACCGCTGTTTGCCGCCGGGCTACCCGACCACAGTGCCGGCAACCAGGTCATGGACGCGATCAACCGCCGCTACGGCGAATTTGCCCTGGCACCGGCACGGCTGCTGCACCGCTCCGACATGCCCAACGTGATTGCCCCGGCCTGGAAACCCTTCGGTCATCGCGAAACGATTCTGTACCGGGATCCAGTGCGTGATGAATAACAAGCCGGCCCCCCTGTTTCTTGTCATCCCTGATTTATAACGGCCATGTGTGGCGGCGTCTATTACACCCATCTCGGTCAGGATGTGCGGGTTTACTTTCCCAACCCCAATGCCCGTTTACCGGCCAGAACAAAATCCGGCGCAGTGGTGCTGTTGCCGTGGGGCCGGCGTCGGGATCAGGCCGGGCACTTACCCCTGGGCGGTTGGGCACGGCTCGACGCTATTTACAGTGGCCGCTGGGACCGCTGGTTCCCGGTACCGGTGAAAATCCCGGTCAAAAGTTTTATGGAAAATGATCTGGAAGGGCGCAGCCGCTGGTTCGACCTTACCCGCGGCCAGTGGATCCAGGGACTGGTGGCGCGCGATCGACACGAGCAGCGCATTTACGTGGTAACGATCATCCCGGAGTTCGACAATGCCATGCACGAACGCTGGCCGAGGATCCTGAGTGGTTGAAGTCGAGGCAAATACAAGGCCCACAGCAACACGCTGTTAGCCGGATTTAGGCACACCGTCGAAGAAGTCAACCAACCCCGTCTCCAGTGAATACTCGGCACCGACAACGAGCAGCTCATCGTTTTCGATGAGCTGCTCGAGCAAGGCCGAGCCATGACGCAGCTGGTTGACGGAGGCCTGCACATTGGCCCGCACGGCTCGCTCCACGAGCGCCTCCTGATCGTGCCGGAGTTCTGTCGCCAGCAATGCCTCAACAGAAGGTCGAACGCGGTCAACAATCGAGCGTAGATTCCGCGACTGGTTTTCAGTTGGTTGCTGGAGTTCTTCCAGGGTTGCCAGGATCGCCCCGCACTGGGAATGCCCCAGAACCACGACCAGTCGTGTGCCAAAGCGCGCCGCAGCAAACTCAACGCTACCGACCTGGGATGGAGCAACAATATTACCGGCAACACGGATGACAAACAGATCGCCCAGGCCTTGGTCGAAAACAATCTCTGCTGGCACCCTTGAATCGGAACAACCCAGAATAATCGCAAAAGGCTCCTGACCCGCCGCCAACATGCTGCGGCGCGTTGGGGATGCATCTGCATCGAGATTCCGGTTATCTGATACAAACCGAAGGTTGCCCTCTTGCAGGCGTTCAAGTGCTTCCCGCGCTGGAATCATTGACGATATATCCTTGTTTCGATAGCAGTAGAATTAATTGACAAATACTTATAACGAAAAATCCAACTGTCCGTGAAATTATATTATAACGTTATAACATAACCAGTATATTACTAGAGAATGTGGAATACACATATGGAAAGCATCCTATAGTCGCGCCTTCCACTAAATTTTTACCAATCTGTCTTTCGTAACAACATTTAACGCAACCCATCAGTAATATACCTTTTTCATTTGCTACTTTAGCAAGCCGCTCACCGATCGGGTCATCTTTTACTAACACATAATTATTATCCTAGAAAAAGAATATTCCCACTACCTCTACTCCGTGCACGTACCCCTCTAATTGTGGACTAATAAAAGAAATGCAGGATTTAAATATATTCATTTAATAGTCAGAACGGATTTGCTATGATTCGCCCCCCCTTTTTTACCCCCTGATTATTTAAGGTGCCGCATGTTCCAGCTGGGCTGTCAAACCCGCGTTTGTTTTAAAAATGAAATTCTTTCCGGTTTAACCGTGGCGCTGGCATTGGTGCCTGAGGCGGTGGCATTTGCATTTGTGGCAGGCGTGGAACCATTGGTGGGTTTATATGCGGCTTTTATGGTCGGATTACTTACGGCTGTCTTTGGTGGTCGCCCCGGCATGATTTCCGGTGCCACCGGTGCGATGGCCGTGGTTATGGTTGCCTTGGTGGCCCAGCATGGTGTCGAATACCTGTTTGCTACCGTGGTCCTGACCGGTCTAATACAAATTTTAACGGGTATATTACGACTGGGTAAATATATTCGTATTGTCCCGTACCCGGTTATGCTGGGTTTTGTAAATGGACTTGCCATTGTAATTTTTCTGGCTCAAATACGACATTTCAAGATCCCTGGCAGTCCTGACGAATGGATGTCCGGCATCGATTTGATGATATTCGGTGGTCTGGTTTTGTTAACCATTGCGATTATTCAGCTCCTGCCCAGATTAACAGCAGCGTTCCCGGCGTCCCTGGCAGCCATTCTGGTTGTGACACTGTTGGTCATTGGTCTGGATGTGAATACCAACACTGTAGGTGATCTGGCTTCGATTAAAGGGGGCTTCCCCGAATTTCATATCCCAATCGTTCCTTTTAACCTGGAAACGCTTCAGATTATTTTTCCCTATGCGATTATTCTCGCAGCTGTCGGTTTGATTGAATCATTATTAACACTCAGCCTGATAGACGACATAACCGGAACACGCGGTCGCGGAAATCGCGAATGCATAGGTCAGGGTATTGCAAATTCAGTAACTGGATTTTTCGGCGGGATGGGCGGTTGCGCCATGATTGGTCAGAGCATGATAAATGTAAACTCTGGCGGTCATCAGCGTTTGTCAGGCATTTCAGCTGCACTATTCCTGCTCATGTTTATCATGTTTGCCTCCAGTCTTATTGAATCAATTCCGATGGCTGCACTGGTGGGTGTCATGTTCGTCGTTGTGCTGGGTACCTTCGAATGGTCCAGTTTTCGGATTATAGGTAAAATTCCAAAAACGGATGCCTTTGTGCTGGTGCTCGTATCAGCCATCACCGTATTTACCGATCTCGCAATTGCAGTTTTAGTTGGCGTTATCGTGTCGGCATTATTTTTTGCCTGGGAACATGCCAGTCATATTAACGTTAAACAATACGATGTTGAGGATGGCTCAAGGGTTTATGAGCTGAATGGCCCATTATTCTTTGGTTCGGTCAAAAACTTTCTGGACCTGTTCACGCCCGCCAATGATCCGAATGACGTCATTATTGATTTCAAGAATTCTCGCGTAGTAGATCATTCGGCAATAGAAGCCATTGATAACCTGGCCGACAAGTACATTAGAACAGGCAAACAATTACATCTGCGTCATCTGACCTTGGAATGTAAAGACTTGCTGACCAAGGCGGGGGACCTGGTTGAGGTTAATGTCATGGAGGACCCAATCTATCATGTCGCCGATGACAAACTGGCCTGATATTTTTTATCGGACATTGTTATATATCTATTCAGTACCTTTAAGCATCCTGTATCGGAAAACATAAGCTCGGCCCAAATAAATATTTTACTGCCGATATTTTTTCACATACGCTTAAATCAACATCCATTGGTACACTTGCCGGTACTGTCAAATGACATCGTTATCCCACTCAGTGGCACATAAACGGGAATACGGGTTGCTTTGATAAAAGTTTCCGTCCGCGTGCCAGGAAGAACCCTTCCGCCGCGTGTTGCTTCTTCATTAGCATGCGATGCGATAACGGCGGCCGGCTTGACAAGCTCATTGATAACATAAGCTGCCTCGGTTGGTCCGGTTGTGTAGGTATCACCAATATTCATGACAACCAGTTTTGCACCATAGTGACCACGCACCACGACATCCTGTTCGGCTGTAATACCGGTATCACCCGATAAGTACACGACCAGTCCATTGGTGAATTCAAGAATATAACCGGTAGGCGGCCCAACATAGGCTGTAATTCCTGCAGCCCTCATCGACTCACCAAGCGAACCTCCGATAAATTCGGGTGCCAGTCCATTACTGTGTACTGCGGGCACGGTTGTTATACCCACTCCACCGATTTTTATCATGGCGCCGAATCGAACCAGAATTGAGTCCTTTGGATTACCACCTGCCAACTTTAACCTGGCGGCGAAAAAGCCTGGCATTTCACTCCCGGTAACGATTTTAGCCTTTTTCTCAATTGCGATGTTTACACTGTTGGAATTCGGCGTGGCATCGATAGATGCGTCCGGTTTTGCACATGAACCCGCATTCACTGCCTTGATATATCGGTTTCCAATGTGATCGCCATGTACGTGGCTGACGAGTACAATATCAATTTTTCCAAGACGCGGATCCTTGGGACCAGCCACAGTACGCCCTGCATCGAATAAAATGCGGGTGCCACCGGGATCTTCGAAAACCAGTGCGCGGTCCTGACTGCAGAATTCACCTTTCTGGCTGCCCAATGGCGTTACTTTTACGACATCAGCTGAGACTGCATTAACAGGCCATACCGGGAGCAGGATGATAACCAACACAAATGGAACAATTTTCTGCATTATATATGTTATCCCTATAGACTATGCCCAATACAAACGAGGACCAAACGATTCCAGGTCGTCGATTGAATTACTACTCAATAAATAATGTTCACTGAATCTGTACACATCAAACTATACGAGGGTTCTGTAGAGTTGGGACGTGTTGCTCTAACTAATTATGTCAATGCACTTTATCTTAAATGGCCTGTTAACCGCCATCTGAATCCTGGTAGGGAAAACGCACGTGACCATATCGGATAATCAGAACGGCTATCGCAATAACCAATGCGGCACCCGCAACGCCTAGCATTCTCCATGTGTCGAGGTTTTTCATATCCAGAATCAAATAACGTGCCAGAGCCACGATAGCTATATACAACGGCATCCGGACTGGCAATTTACCTGAATCCAGATAGACTGCGATCATCGCGAGCACTTCGAGATAGATAAATAACAGCAACAGATCTGCCAGAGTAACTGTCTTTACATTAATCATTGAGGTGATTTCAAACCCTACGGCGATAAAAGTAGCAATTGCAATGATCAGAAGGCCAATGTCCTGCGCCCAGGTAAGCGCCTTATGACTGATGACTCTAATTTTACTCACGAATCAAAGTCTCCTTAACTAGTCCTTGATAGCCCTACCAAACAGATAACGCAGCCGGGTAGGCCCATCAACCGTTGTGCGTTCAATCCAGGCCAAATACAGATTACCTTCACGGTCCAGACAGATTGTAGGATGGTTCTGTTCACCTGTACCAGCGGCTCCCGGGACGGCAATGTCATCACTCCAGCCGTCGCCTTCCAGCCAGCTCAGCATGATGTTGGCATCACCATCACGATCATCATCCCAGCCGACGACAAGCCTACCAGAAGGATTACCCGCCAGCGTTGCATGCCACTGCTGGGCCACGCTGCCGAAACTGTCCTGCACTGGCGTATTAAGGCCGAACAACTGTGTGTTACCAGGCTCATATCTGGCTGAATATATATCATAGCCTTCGCGAAAATTGCGCTTGTCAGCCCAGACAGCAAGCACCTGCCCCTTGCCGTATCCCGCCAGTGCCACACGTGAAACGCCATTCCCCTTACCATAGGTGACACTCTGGCTACGCCTTCCTTGCCTACCTTCGCTAATCCGTTGGGGTGAGCTAAAACTGCAAAATTTTTCATTTTTATTCTGGGCTGCCATGATAATGGTATGCCCCGGACGACGATCTTCCCAGGCAACGATGGTACGGTCCGCAAGGCTGACGATAGAGGGATAGAGTTGTTCGTCTTGCGCTGGCTCGGCATCTACTGCACAGCCTTGATCTGGATGTAATGTCAGGCCATCAATCTTGAGGCGTTCTATTACGATCCGACCATAACGGCCATCACGTCGGGAATACACCAGTAGCAGGTGCTCACCCTGACTGGCGAGACTCGGCTGGGCCGCGTCTGTTTCCCCCAGAATCACAATCGGACCGGGCCCTGCCGGGCTAACGAGGCGCGCATGTATCCGTGCGTCCTCTTCCCAGGCCAGGGCAAACCGGTTGTTACTCAGAGCCACCAGCGACGGCTCATAAGCCTCCCCACTGCCACTGATTTTAACTTCTGCTGAGAAATTCGGGGCCTTGCGGTCCTTGCGTGCCAGGTATATCCGGGGCGTACCATCGCGATTGTCCTCCCACGCCACCGCGACCGTCTCTGCCGAGACAGCAATGTTATGCCGGCCAGCCGATTCAAGGTGATGAAAGATCCCCTTACCACCGGTTTTCGTAACCGCCACTGCTTCACCAAATTCCCAGGGTTGGGCCTGTACGCTCAACGACATTGCTGTGAGCAGGAAACCAAGCCATGCTGTTTGAAACCTCATGGCTTACCCGATTTGGCTATTAACCGTTGCATCTTGTTATCCGCATCACGCAAGTCCTCGACGCGTTGCACACCCACAAGCCGTAACAGTGGTTTACCATCGGGGGTCAAAAAAGTAAAAACGGGGGTAACAAATGCATCGTAACGGGTACCAACCTCACGCTCGGTAATTCGCTCGCCACTTGGTAAGCGTATACGTTTACCGCTCTCCGCATCGACATAGGCCAACACATAATGCCTGGTATAAGCCTCACGTATCTGTTTATTGGAAAAGGCTTCCTTGTTGGTTTTTTCACAATAACCACATCCGTAACGCCCAAAGTATACGAATAGTGGCTTGTTTTCGGTTTGTGCCTGTTGCAGGGCTTTATCAAATTGCTGAAAGGGATAACCTTGCGGCGGTTCAGCCAAAACCGGCATAGTGAGAAGGGTGGAAACCAGTAATATAATTGTACGCATTTTGTCGACTCGTAACACAAATGAAACTAACTTGGTTAGGTTGTTAATTCTAATAGTAGCGAATATTAGATCGAATTGCCCGCTAAGCCGTTTTCACCCACAGGTTATTTAAAATCAGGACAGCTTAAAATTTACGTACGCTCAAAATCAGTGCGCTATTCCATACACATCTCTCAGGCTGCGTTGCCGCAACCTTCCGGTTTGTAAACACGCTCTGTTGATGCTGGATATTTTCCGAGTTTATTTGCGGGCCTTCGCGGCCGTGACACCAGTTCGCCACCACAATTTGGGCATTTGTTTTTAAGAATTAAATCTGCACAGGAAGCACAAAACGTACACTCGAAGGAGCATATTCGCGCCTCCGTGGAATCAGGGTCGAGATCCTTGTTGCAACATTCACAATTAGGTTTTAGTTGAAGCATCCCCATCTCCTTTATTTCAGATTGAAGCCCAAGGTTGACGGTAAGTTACCCAATTTCATGGATTTTATTTTTCCTGATCCTGAATGTACTTGTTAAATCGTCTTTAGATTATAGCGCCGAACTTTTTTGCTTTATTATGTTCAATAGTTATTTGATCAGGATCATTGAAAACGTTCTGGAAAACTATATATATAGTAAAGATTCTGACACAAGGGGGAAAACCATGTCTAATGAATTCGACCCACTAATTGACCAATGGTACGCTTATCTTGACAAGGGCCAACGGTTTTTCGTCACGGCTATCAATGATGCCGCTAAAACTGTTGAAATCCAGAATTTTGACGGTGACATTGATGAACTTACCTTTGATGAATGGACTGAGCTCAATATTGAATTAAGCGTAGAACCCGAGAATTGGAGCGGCGCGCTTGATGTCGGCGAGCAGGATGATCTCGGTACCGAAGTCACCGATACCAACCAGGAAGACTGGGACGAACCACTGGAAGACTTTCGTTCTGCGGGCAAGAAAAAATCAAGTAGCGAACCTGAAGCCTCCGCAGATGACTATGGCGAGGGTTACCCTGAAGAGGAACCTCTTAAATAGTGGCAAGTGAGGAATTTATGACAAAAGAAACCATAGTTAAACGAAAAGATGGCAAATATGAAGAGATACTTGGCGAGGCCTGGACCGCAGAATACTATGAAGACCCCGAGACCGGATTGTGGCAAGTTGAAATATTCAAGCACGACGTAGCCGAATGGCATAATACCAACTACGAATCACTTGAAGTCGCTCGAGTGGCTGCACATGATTTTTATAACCAGGCTTGACGTTGTTTACTTTGATTTGTACCTCGAAACCCAGGGTAAGGAGCAATCTTAATAGCTGAAGGGATTCTTTAATTTTGCTCTATTACGCGCTATTTCTTAATTTAGAACCATATTGTCGTACGTCAATAACTACTCTGGATGCCAACTATAATCTCTTATAGTATAGATATTCGAAATCACACAAAAACAGGTAAACACCATGAACCCCGTAATTACAGTTGAATTTGCGGCAAAAGCTGGAGGCCATGATTTCAAGGAAGAGAGCGTGGCTCTCCATAATCCGGAAGAACTCTTTTCATTTGTTGCGCCCGGAGGAGGTTGTGAAACCATTCCTAATGAAGTTGACGAAATCCAGATGGTATTTCTCCAACCATCACATCCAAACACACAGAACCCGATTGCGGACAAACGAGTGACGCTTGAACTCGGCATGGTATCATTAACTGGGCCACTATCAGAGATCGTCCAGACTGCAGAACAACTCATTGACAAGGCAGGGAGGGGTGAACTTTCTGATGAATTTCTTAAGGTGATCGCGGTAAGCCTCTGAGTCCGGGATAAAATATATATTAATAGGCCGGCATTAGCCGGCCTTTTTTATTTGCTATCTAGTAGATTTTCGGGAAAAACATGCCAATTTCTTTTTTGTATTTTCGATAAGTCTCACCGAATTCCATTACGAGTCCTCGTTCCTCGAAAAACACCCCGATGAATACATACAGCGTGAACAATGCCGACATAACAAAATGTGATACCGACATTGCAGGAACAGACCACAACCCCACCAGAACACCCAGCATCATCGGATGGCGGCTGTAGCGGTACATGAACCTGCGCGTAAAGGGCAAGGTGGTATGACGTTTGTTCACAAAGTATAGATATACCTGCCTCAGTCCCATTAATTCAAAGTGGTTGGTTACAAAGGTGGCGATAAATAGATAGGACCACGCCAATGCAAAGACTGTCCACAGTGCTAGCTGAGCCAGGGCGCTTTCAATCTGCCACACGCTACCCGGCAGGGACTGCCAGAAATAGATCGCTGTCATTGTAACAATCCCTGATGCCATCATATACGTCGCACGTTCGGTGGCCTTCGGCATGAAGCAACCTAACCATCTTTTAAAAACGGGTCGGGCCATCACGCTATGTTGCAAACCGAACAATCCAACCAGACCCAGGTTTATCAAAAGGCCTGTGGACGCTGTGCCTGCCTGCCAGTTACTCAATCCGACCGGGGCCAGGCCGCCCAAAGCCAGGATTAGCCAAATTAAACCGGCCACCCCGACGTTGTAAGCCAGTATCCCGTAAGCAAGCACGGCACTGCGTTTAATCAGGCCCGGCGTTACTGCACCGGGCACATCATCAAAAAAGGTCTCATCTGCCGTCGTTTCAATCACATGTGTCATTATTCTTCTCCTTATCTTAAAAAACGATGCGAATACCGAAACTGCCTTTAGCAGACCTGGCCATTTTTGAGCATCAGGTTAGGGTTATCGTGATTGCGCAAGACCGGCTTGCCGTTCAGGAACCAATCCACGGTATACAGGGCACGTCCTCTTCCGGTTACAGGCACAGTATTTACATTTTTGCTCTTCACAACAGCGCGTTTCATCGTCAAAGTAGTCATGGCTTATCTCCTCGTATTATGTGTGGTTTATTTCTCTCAAGACCGCGATTGTTTCGCGATGGTGAAAGCTTAGGCGGCAGTTGCGGACGGGAATACTTGCGTTGTTGTAGTAACCAACTACACAAAGTGTAGTAATCCACTACACTATAAAAATTCAACGGTCCCACTAGAGAAAACGGGTATGAAATATGGAATATGGCCAGTTTTGCCCGATAGCCAAAGCCACCGAAATCATTGGAGAAAAATGGACGATCCTGATCATCCGAGAATTATTGATGGGCGGCACCCGATTCAATGAACTACAACGGGGCCTCAGCCTGATCTCGCCGACTATCCTGACCAAACGGCTTAATTCTCTCGCCGACCAAGGGCTGGTCTTGAAGAAAAAAATCCCCGGCCAGCAAGGCTATGAATATTTTCCCACCGAGTCATGCAAGCAACTGTTGCCGATTATCAAATCCTTGGGCGACTGGGGGATGCGCTGGGCCAGGGAAAATATGCTGGAAACCGACTATGACGTTGAATTATTAATGCTGTACCTGCAGCGCAGTATCCAGACTGACAAACTCGTTGGCAATGAAACCGTGATCCGTTTCAAGTTTAGTGACTTGAAAGAAGCAACAGACTGGTGGCTGGTTGCATCGGGAGACAACGTCGATGTTTGCAATAAAGACCCCGGCAAGGATGTCGATGTCTATTTCACCTGTCCCATACGCACCATGGTGGACATCTGGATGGGTGATCTATCCTACAGGAAAGCCATTCGAGAAGATTTGCTAAAGGCCGTCGGACCCGAAGCGCTGACCCGAAATATCTTTTCCTGGATGAATATCAGTATGTTTGCCGATCTCCCATCGGCAGAAGAAATCTGAAAGTAATTTTGAGCGTTTTTACTCTGACCCCAGATAAAATCAGGAAACGGTGCAAGTCATATCCTGACCACAGCACTGTGGCGACTTGACCTTGCCGTGACCATTCGGGCATTCGGATACGTGAATGGTCGTACCGTCTTCGGTCGTTATTGTACTGTGCACCAGTTCGGCGCCGCACTTGCCGCACGTCATCGTACCAATACTCATTCCGCATTTTTCACATGTATAGACTGCCATTTCGTGACTCCTTTGTTATTTAAAAAAGTTTCGACCGGCGAAAGAGGAATAACAAATTGATATAGATTTTCCTGTCATCCGGGAATTTCTTATCACGCGAATCAATAGTATGCAGGAACTGATAAACCATTGGAAAGGCAAAAGTGGGCCCGGGCTGCATCCTGAGAATCCAGTTTTTACCGTAGTTCACTAAACCATAGCAATAGTGAGGTTTTCACCGGACTAGACAGTAACTCTGTTTACAATATTACTCGTCGTCCCACTGGTAAAATTACGCGAACAACATACCTGATTGACAATAACTATGGTACTCACAGACGTTCGGAAATCTGTTTCGCTGCCCGTTTTAGCGATGACTCCCATTCGTTCTTGCGACGTTCGATTGGCGCGGAGATGGATAATCCTGCCACAACGTCACCTGAATCATCATGAATCAATACGCCAATACAGCCAACGCCAATTTCGGCTTCCTCATTGTCGTACGCGACGCCTTTGGCCACGCATTGATGGACTTCTTCGACCAATTGCTTACGAGAAGACAGAGTTTGAGTAGTGTATGGCTTCAGACCCGAGCGCTCGCTGTAGGCGCGGATGAAAGTATCGCCCAGCTCGCCGAGCATGAGTTTGCCCACGGCGGTGACGTGTAATGGT
This sequence comes from Pseudomonadota bacterium, assembly GCA_022340685.1. Lineage (GTDB taxonomy): Bacteria > Pseudomonadota > Gammaproteobacteria > UBA6429 > Thiohalophilaceae > JAJDNN01. The sequence goes on along the minus strand of JAJDNN010000136.1, from coordinate 5,908 downwards.
GCACGGCTCCCGATCACCTGCTCGACACGCATCATGCGATTCGGTGTTGCTCGCTCGATATAGATCACTTCATCGCCTTCCCGCACCGTCAGGTTGATTGACTCACCTGTCTCATCACGCAACTGCTCCATAATATCGCGGGCCTTTTCGCGCAGATCGACACCTCGTCGCACGCTATTGGCAAGGTGCGATATCTTGCGTCCGATGAAGTAATGTCCTGCGCTATCCCGCTCAACAAAACCAACCTCGATCAGAGATCCCAGAATACGAAATGCGGTCGAGGGATGCAGGTCGGTCTCTGCGGACAGGATTTTCAGGCTGGCCGGGACCGGAGAACTGGCGATGGCTTCCAGTAAACGGGCGGAACGATCAATAACCTGGATAGATGGAGCTGCTTTTTCCATAAATTTCACTATATGAAAACGATTGTGTATTGCGAAATTTTAATTTAGAAGCTATGGTTTGCGCAAGAGGTAAATAGGCGGTGAATTGAAGCGAGCACCGCTTTTTGTTTCACCTAAAAATTTCACATTGTGAAAATGTTTATACATACTGAAATATCTGGATCTCAGCATCAGGAAATTTCATTGCGACGGAGGTACCCGACATGCGCCAAAATACAGCTGAAAAACTTAACCAACTACCCGACTTCTGTGATGGTATCCAGCATTTTGGGGCGCCCTGGGCAGATTTCGAAAAACATGCCTCGTCGGCCGTTATCGCCGAGGGTCAGGCAGCCATTCCCGCTATTGATGACGCCTCGGTCTACCAGACGCTCATGGGTGCCGACGCGTTGCGCTATGTCACGCTTCAGCTCTGCGGATCCAAGGGCTCCGGGCATCCCGGGGGCTTTGCCTCCAGCGCCGAGGCCCACGCCTCACTGATGATGCTGGGGCACACCAATATCGTGACCGAGGTCGGTCATCACGCCCCGGGATTCTATTCGTCAATGTTCCTGGACGGCTCCCTGGCAGAGATGGGCATCCACAATATGAACGACATGCAGCAGCGATTCCGTGAGAAACACGGCCTGTTGGGTCACCTGTCCGGCGCGATTCCCGGCTTGCTCGCCCCGGCCGGCCCGTTGGGTCAAGGCCAACACTTCGCCATGGCCGGTGCCTATCTGCACCGTGACAAACTGTTCCCGGTAACGATTGGTGATGGTGGTATGGGCGAGCCCTACGTATTGAATGCAATGATGCATTTCAACACAGCGTACCCTGACGTGACCAACTTCCTGCCGGTTCTGATCTGGAACGGTTACTCGCAAGAACACCACTCGATGGTTTCGTTGCACAGTAACGAGCAGATGATTGACTACTGGAGAGGCCACAAGTTCGAAGAAGTCATCTTGATAGATGCCAAAGATTTCGATGACAGCGACCAGGAAGGTGCTTATGTCGACAGCAGCCATTTCTCGTTGGCACAGCGCTTGGCATTTACCCGGGCAGTGCTAGAGGGCATGGACAAGGCTGCGAAGTCAGCCATGAGCGGCAAGTTGACCGCATTCATTCTGAAACAGCTGAAAGGTACTGGCGTCCATACCGTTGGCGCCAAGTCACATAACCTCTACCCGGCCGATACACTGGACCAACCGCACATTATCGATGGCCTCAAACGCCGGGCGTTGCCTGAAACCGCCTGGCAAATTGTGCGCGACAATTTCAGTCGGGCCGGTGGTGGTTCCGCTGCGAAGACAGTGGTCACCGAGTCCGAGCTTGCCATTACGGCGCTACCTGGGTTGAAAATGCAGGAGTTTTCCAAAGACGAAAAGGCAGTTCCGTCAACCGCCATGGGGGCATTGGTCGCACAGGTGGGGAAGGCGGACAAGCGTTTCGTGGTCACCAACGCAGACGGTAACGAGGCCTCGGCGATGAAGAACATCAACGACGCATTGAAAATCCGTCACCCTAGCCAGGACCCGCTTTACAACCAGGAGCCCAATGGCCAGGTATACGAACCACTTAACGAAGATGCCTGTGCTGGCTTTGCCGCAGGTCTGGCGCTGTTTGGTTCACGCTCATTATGGCTGTCCTACGAATCCTTTGCCATTAACGGCTGGCCCATTGTCCAGACCGTGACACAGGCGATGGCCGAACTGCGTCGCAAGACGCCTTCGATCGTGACCATGTTCACCGCTGGTGCACTGGAACAGGGTCGTAATGGCTGGACGCATCAACGCCCGGAAATCGAAAACTATTTCGCGGCGATGATGCGCAACGGTAACGTTTATCCCCTCTTCCCTTGCGATGCCAATGCGATGCAGGCGACCTATGAGTACGCCACCAACAGCTTCAACAAGGGTATGGTAATTATCGCCTCGAAAAGTCCGTTGCCGGTCTATCTCAGCATCGACGAGGCACGGTCCGCCATTGAGGAAGGTGCGGCGACAATCTATGAGTCTGCCTCCGGCGACAAGGGCACCGTCGTGTTTGCTGTGACCGGTGACATGATCTATCTGCCGGTGTTTGACGCCAAAGACAAACTCGAGTCCGAGGGATACAAGGTGCGCATCGTGGCGGTTTTAAACCCGCGACGTCTGTATCGCCCAACCGATATCGCCTGGGACACGGTGTCACAGCCGGACGACAAGTTTATGAGCGATAACGACTTCAACACTTTGTTTGATGGCGATGTCTTGATGGCAGTCAGTGGGGGGCCGAGTGCTTCACTGGAGCCGGTACTCCTTCGGTCCACGGCACCGAAGCGAGATACCGTTTGCTGGAAGCGCGGGGAAACCACCGCTTCACCCGCTGAGATCATGGACTTCAACGGTATTACGCCCGAGATCATGACCGATCGCGTTAAGACGCTGATGAAATAGCATTAAGTTCGCCAGCCCACCTCTAGGTGGGCTGGCACGGCGATGCGCTATTCGATCGAAGCTACCTAGTTTTCACCAGGGTCGAGACATGGCTGAAACCAAGATAATTGTACTGGATGATGACCCAACCGGATCGCAAACGGTGCACAGCTGTTTGTTGCTCACCCGGTGGGATGTCACCACGATAACGGAAGGCCTTTCAGACCAGGCGCCGTTGTTTTTTATTCTGACCAATACCCGTGGGATGGATGCTCCTGCTGCCGCCGATGTTACTCGCGAAGTATGTGTTAATTTGAAGCGTGCTCTGGCAGACATGGAAGCCTCCGGGCGGCCGATCAATCCGCTAGTAGTAAGTCGCTCGGATTCCACCCTGCGCGGTCACTACCCGGTGGAGACCGATGTCATTGCCGAAGAACTGGGTCCGTTTGATGCACACTTCCTGGTACCGGCATTCTTTGAAGGCGGTCGTTTTACCAAAGATAGTACTCATTACCTGATGGTCGATGGTGCGCCGGTACCGGTCCACGAAACCGAATTTGCCCGTGACTCGGTGTTTGGCTACCAATACAGTTATTTGCCGGACTACGTCGAGGAAAAAACACGCGGGCTCATTCAGGCCGGTGATGTAGAACGTTTTCAGCTGAACGACGTGCGCGGCGACAGTCTGGCACGACTACTGTCACTGGAGAATAACCGATGCTGTGTGGTCGATAGCGAGACCCAGGAAGACCTGAACCACTTCTGCCGTCAACTAATGACCGCGGCCGGTATGGGAAAGCGTTTCCTGTTTCGCAGCGCCGCCAGCCTGCTCACTGCACTGGCTAACCTGCCACCGCAACCCGTGAAAGCAGAAAGCATGGGCAACTATGTACGCAACGGAAACCCCGGTGCGGTCATCGTCGGGTCTCATGTACAGAAAACAACACAACAACTCGAGGTTTTGCTCCGGTGTCCCGGAGTTACTCCGATTGAGGTCGATGTTGACAACATAGCGAGTGATTACGACGGTTTGCTGGAGTCAGTCTCGGAGAAGATTAAGAGTGCTCATTTTACAGGCAATACTGCGGTCGTATTCACCAGCCGCGTGGAAAAAACGTTTGCCTCCCAATCGGAAAGACTGGAATTTGGTATCCTGGTATCGGATTTTTTGATCGACGTTGTACGAAACCTGCCCGAATCTCTCGGGTTCCTTATCAGCAAAGGCGGCATTACCTCAAACGATGTGCTGAGCAAAGGCCTGAATCTGAGGACGTCTCGCGTCGTCGGGCAAATCCTGCCAGGGTGCTCGGTAGTGCGCTGTCCGGCCAGCCACGGTCGCTACCCCGATTTACCGGTTGTTATATTTCCCGGCAATGTTGGCGATGCGTCTGCGCTGGCAGAGGCCTATCAGCGCCTCGCTTCGCCACAGGATGATGGCGCGGCAACATCGGTACGGGAAACGGCTGGCGAAGTTCACTAGTCCCTGCCGGGCAGCGGGGTTACCATTGTCAGCTTATGCACCAGAAGGTTTCGGGAAATCGGTGTGCATTAATTCGGCGGGCGTTTATGACACTACACAAGCAAGAAATTATCAAAGCACTTCTGGACATACTTCCTGGCGAGGCAGTGTTGTTCGAGGAAGAAGACCTGCATCCCTATGAATGCGACGGTCTGTCCGCCTATCGACGCCTGCCCATGGTAGTAGCGTTACCGGGTACGGTAGAGCAGGTTCAGCAAGTTCTTGCCTTTTGTTCTCGGAATGACGTCGCCGTGGTAGCCCGTGGCGCCGGCACCGGATTGTCAGGCGGCGCACTGCCACATGAAGAAGGTGTACTACTCAGTCTCGCCAAATTCAACGATATCCTCGACGTGGATGCCGGAGCGCGGGTAGCGAGGGTGCAACCAGGAGTACGCAACCTTGCCATTTCCCAGGCAGTGGATGCACTCGGTCTCTACTACGCACCAGATCCCTCTTCGCAGATCGCCTGCACTATCGGTGGCAACGTGGCAGAAAATTCCGGCGGCGTGCACTGCCTGAAGTACGGCCTCACCGTCCACAATATCCAGCAATTAAAGATCGTTACTATAGAAGGTGAGCTCCTAACCATCGGCAATAGCGGACTGGATTCGGCCGGCTATGATTTGCTAGCGCTGATGACTGGATCGGAAGGCATGCTGGGTGTCATCGTTGAAGTTACGGTAAAGCTGCTACCCAAACCGGAACGGGCGCAGGTAGTTCTGGCTGCGTTTGACGATGTGGTGAAGGCCGGTGCTGCCGTTGGCAATATCATTGCCGAAGGCATTATTCCCGCCGGTCTCGAAATGATGGACAAGCTCGCCATCAAGGCTGCTGAAGATTTTGTGCACGCTGGGTACCCGACTGACGCCGAAGCAATTCTCCTATGCGAATTGGACGGCACCAATAAAGAAGTTTCCGAGCAAATACTGCGGGTCCGTGAAATATTGCAGGAGAGTGGCGCGAGCGAAATCCGGACCGCAAAAAACGAACAAGAACGGCTGATCTTCTGGAAGGGACGAAAAGCAGCCTTCCCTGCGGTGGGAAGAATATCTCCTGACTACTACTGCATGGATGGCACCATCCCCAGGAAACGGCTACCGGAAGTGCTGAAAAACATTGCCGATTTGTCGAAGAAGTACGATTTGCCCGTCGCGAACGTGTTCCATGCGGGCGATGGCAACCTTCATCCTCTAATCCTTTATGATGCCAATAAACCCGGCGAGCTCGAACGAACCGAGGAATTCGGCGGCAAGATTCTTGAATTGTGCGTGGCAGTCGGCGGCACCATTACCGGCGAGCACGGTGTCGGCATCGAAAAAATTAACCAGATGTGTGTGCAGTTCGAGTCTGCGGAATTGACCCAGTTCCATGCGGTGAAGCACGCGTTCGACAGCAAAGGACTTCTGAATCCCGGCAAGGCGGTGCCAACACTACACCGATGCGCCGAGTTTGGTGCCATGCACATTCATCACGGCGAGATGCCCTTTCCCGATCTGGAACGTTTTTAGCAGGCCGCTACCATGAGTGAAAACGATATTTCGGCGGATCTGCGACAGCAGGTCGAGCAAGCGCTCTCCTCCGGTACT
>JAJDNN010000114.1 GCA_022340685.1 Pseudomonadota bacterium | reverse complement strand
GTTCGCGCCAGAATTCCGGCCAGTTATTACACCAGGTGTTGGATTGTAATGTGGTGCCAATGGTGTTGTCCCGTTGCCAGCCAAACCGGTCGCTGGTGCAGTGATGCATGGCGGCCAGTTGCTGACCGAACAAGGCCATGTCACCCGTGCCACCAACATCGATGTATTCCATCACCAGCCAGGCCTGACCCTCAGTGACACCGCAGTCAATCGGCCGGGGCACACGCACCGCACCCGCAAGCGCCAGTTCCTGCAGGCCGGCGGCTTCAGCTTCGAACATGTCCAGCAGCTCGGCGCGATTAAGCTTGAGAAAATAGCTACCGACGTTGGTATCCAGCTTCATGGTGGTATTGATGCAGCCGCCACCAATATTCAGTTGCGCCATCAGTTGGTGTGGCCTGCCAGTCGCCGCTTCCAGCGCCGTCATTATTGCATCGGTCAGCATGTCAGTCGTCGGGCTGGGTTGGCTTACTCAAATCCGGCCTGTTCCACTTCCAGTAGGGTAAAGGAAATATGCTTGCCGACGTCACCCTTGAGAACCCCATCCCGTTGCGAGCTCTTTTGTGACGGGACACAACCAGTGGCTTCATAACGTCATCCAGCAAGCTCTCCACATAACAGTTACGCAACGTGACACAGGGGACCGCCCGTTCAAGATTGGACGCCGACCCTTGCATTCTGAGAGTGAACAAACGATAAAGCATAAATTATCCTCACCAACCAACACCAGTGACACGTAAAGTTACAAGATATTCAGGTGATACTCCATCACCGGGCATCATCGGGTCGCGCCCGGCCTGACTGCCGCTTTTCACTTTGTCCGTCATACCGCTACACTAGTGCCACATCCCTTCAATACATGAACACCATGTAAGGCTATCTCGATATAACCCCGGCGCTGAGTGGCCGGAGCAAGGCAAACTTTCGACATCGAGGTGGAACAGGTGCAAACTCGCTGTGGTTTCGGTGTGTCTCTGACGAACTCCGGCTGCATGCTGCGGTGGGCCGAAAACAACGCTGAGGCGGGTATACGGAGCGCCCAACCGGCGAAAAACACCCTCAGCAATGAGGCTATTTCCGCGCATCCCTGAACCACCGTGGCGGAAAAATATCCCACCAAAATGAATACAGACAATAATTGATGCTACTGCAGGTTATACACAGGATGAGGAATAACAGTATGTTACGTAACAAAAATGTCATCAATCTGCAAAAAACGCTGTAAAAATAGCGTAATACCATGATTACAAAGCTATTTATGCCTGGTTTAATTTCTGACCAGTTTAACAATCGAGTAATCTGTATGCGGCGCGGATGCGCTTTACCCCATCTCATCCACAGAGTTATCCACAGCTTTTGTGGATAAGCAGGAATCTTGAAACACCACAAGAACTTAACCTGGTTAACCTCGAAATGACCTCAACTCCTGCCCGCCGCCCTGACACAGCCGTCATCGCCCTGTCGTGAGCCGTAATCCCACCGCCTGCGTACTGCGAGTCGCCGTCCCTGCCCCGATGCGGCGCAGTTTCGATTATCTGCCGCCCGCTGATACGGATTGCAGCCGCCTGGTTCCCGGTATGCGCCTGCGGGTCCCGTTCGGCCGCAACGAAGTCACCGGAGTCCTCCTGGAACTGGCCGACGCGCCACAAATTGAAGGCATCCGCCTCAAACCGGCCCATACGGTACTGGATGAAACGCCACTGCTGCCAGCCGACCTGCTCTGGCTACTGGACTGGGCCAGCCGCTATTACCAGCACCCGATCGGCGAAGTGATGCAACAGGCCCTGCCCGTCCTCCTGCGCCAGGGCAGACCGGCGCGGATCAAGGGCATTGAGCTGTGGCAGCTGACGCCGGCCGGCACCGCTTCAGAACCGGCCGACCTGTCACGCGCACCACGCCAGAGTGCCCTACTGATGTCGCTGCAGCAACATCCGGACGGACTGGACGCAGACTGGCTGAATAGCCATGAACCCAACTGGCGGCCGTCGATGGCGAAGTTGATGGAAAAAGGCTGGGTACAGAAAACCGAACGGGTCGGCCTGCCTGAGGTCACCATAGATGCAGCACAAGCCCCACCGCCCCACCACCTGAATGACGCTCAGCAGGCCGCCGTCAGCGCTATTCAAAGCGGTGCGCAAGGGTTTCAGGCCTTTTTACTGGACGGCGTGACGGGCAGCGGCAAGACGGAAATTTATTTGCGCGCCATCGAGCCGATCCTGGCTGCCGGTCGCCAGGCCCTGGTGCTGGTCCCCGAAATCGGCCTGACGCCACAACTGGTTAACCGGTTTCGCCGGCGCCTGGCCACACCCGTCGCGGTGCTGCATTCGGGCCTGAATGATCAGGAACGGCTCGGTGCCTGGTTATCCGCCGCGCGGGGCGAGGCGGGGGTGGTGATCGGTACGCGCTCGGCGCTTTTCACTCCGCTGGCCCGACCCGGCATCCTCATCGTCGATGAAGAGCACGATCTGTCCTTCAAGCAACAGGATGGGTTCCGGTATTCGGCCCGCGACCTGGCAGTGGTGCGTGCCCGTCATAGCCACATTCCGGTGGTCCTGGGTTCGGCTACACCCGCACTGGAAAGCCTGGATAATTGCGCGCGTGGTCGTTTTACCCGTCTGCACCTGCCGGAGCGGGCCGGCATTGCTACCCCACCCGAATTCAGCCTGATCGATGTGCGCAACCAGAAACTCGAACATGGCCTTTCCGCCCAGTTACTCAGCCATATGCAAACACACCTCGCGAGCGGGGGTCAGGTCATGCTGTTCATCAACCGGCGTGGTTTTGCGCCGGTGCTGATGTGCCATGCCTGCGGCTGGCATGCCCGGTGTGACCGCTGCGACGCGCACATGACGGTCCACCAGAACGCTCATCGGCTACGCTGCCATCACTGTGGGAGCGAGCGCCCACTTCCTGTCACCTGCCCGGAATGCGGGGGTGAAGAACTCATTCATATGGGGTACGGCACGCAACGGGTGGCCGAAGCCCTGGCCACGCGGTTTCCCGACACGCCGGTGCTGCGTATCGATCGCGACACCACCCGGCGCCGGGGCGCCATGCAAGCCATGCTGACGCAAATCAAACAGGGTGACGTGCAGATCCTGGTCGGGACCCAGATGCTGGCCAAAGGCCACCATTTTCCCCGCCTCACCCTTGTTGCCTTGCTGGATGCCGACTACGGCCTGTTCAGTGCCGATTTTCGCGCCGCCGAACGGCTCGGCCAGCTGGTGCTGCAGGTGGCCGGGCGGGCAGGCCGGGCGGAGCGGCCCGGTGAAGTGCTGATCCAGACCCACCATCCCGACTCTGCCCTGCTGCAAAGCCTGCTGGGCCACGATTACTACCGCTTTGCCCAGGCGCTACTGGCTGAACGCCAGGCGGCCGAGCTGCCACCCTTCAGCCATCTGGCCCTGCTACGTGCCGAGGCTGTGAACGCCGAGGCACCGCTACAGTTTCTGGATGAGGCCCGCCAGCTTGCCGGACAAGCAGGTCACCGGGATGTGGAACTGTTCGGCCCAATGCCGGCACCGATGGAACGCCGCGCCGGGCGTAACCGGGCCCAGCTCTTATTGCAGTCCCGTTCGCGTGGCGCCTTGCAACAGCTGCTTGGCCCCTGGTTGATGCAGCTGGAAAAACTGAAAAGTGGCCGCAAGGTGCGCTGGTCCATCGATGTGGATCCGATGGAAATGTTCTAGCCCCCTCAAGCCTGACACTAACCAGGCCGATATAACCCGTGCCGAAGCCGAAAGGACGATACAATTAGAGTCAAGCCAACCATACCCGCTCACGAGCTGGGTGGTTTGTACCGAAAAATGGGATTACGCACCGCCAGGTTCTGGCATCATCCATATTCATACTGAAAAATTATCTGGCCCCGATCGTCCCGCGTGATCCATCCGGCTGCGGGACTCGTAACCGGCCTGACTGACTTACAGGGTTATCAGATATGCGGTCAATAAAAAAACTTCTGCTCGTCATCGTGGTAGCGCCGCTGCTGCTGTACGGCATTGTCAAGCTGTACCTGAATTACCAGCTCAACGAATTTATGGGCCAGCTGGCTGCACGCGGTAAACCCTTTGTCACCATCAAGCATGGCGGAGTGTCTACCTCGCTCAGTGGCGAGGCGAGTATTCATGAACTGGAGTTCTACATCACTGGCACCGATGACGTCGTGCGCGTTGAACAGGTAACTTACAACACACCGAATATCTGGTATCTGTTACGCGATCTTGGCCAGGTAGACAACAACAAGGCACCGGAGAGCCTGCACCTGACCCTGACCGGGCTGAGTATGGATCTGTATGGCGATCTGACCGACAAGATGGAGGACACAATCAACAGCCTCAATCTGGATCTGACCGGCGTCAATAAACTGTGTGGTGGCCGGTTGTTCATGGGCCCGCGTGAATATCGCGATATGGGCTACGAAGAAATTATCATCGATGGTGATATCGGTTACGACGTCGATGACATAACCGAAGAAATCGCCATCAATATGGACCTGACCTTCCGTAACATGGGCAGCTACCGTCTTTCCACCCTGGTCAGCGGCTTCAATGGTTCACCGTTCGCTGCCAGTGTGCCACACCCCCACAACCCCAGTGTCGGCGCCTTCAAGATCACCTACACCGACCAGTCTTATGCCAAACGGTTCGTCAAGTTTTGCAGTGGCCTCAGCAACATGAGCGAGGCCGATTTCATTGCCGCTGAAGCCAATCAAAGCCCGGCCTACTTTGCCAACCTGGTGGGTTTCGTGCCCGGGTCCGGCCTACGCGCTACCTACAAGGAATTGCTGAGCAACCCGGGCAAAATCGAGGTCGTCATGGAATGGCCCGAAGGCGTTGAACCCAAAAACCTGCATCTATACAAACCGGAAGATATTCCGCGTCTTCTCAATCTGACCGTGGCGGTAAATGAAAAACCGGTCGATGATCTCAGTTTCAGTTTCTATGATGGCAAGACCGTGGATGTAGGCCGACACTTCAGCAACATAATGGGCAGTGACGGCAAACCCAAGCCAGTCGTAGCAAAGAAACAGCGCCGGAGCAAACCCAAGTACTACCCGGTCACCCCGTCCAGTCTTAAAAAATATGTGGGCGAGGATGTGCGTCTGCAGGTCAAAGGTAACGTGAGTCGGGATGGCCGGTTGATCAATGTCAAGGGCAAAACCGCCTACGTCCGAAAGCGCCTGTCTGGCGGCAACTACACCATGCAAGTCGCCCTCAGCCAGATTAAGAAGGCCGAAGTATTCCTGACCCGGCCCCCGAAAGAGTAAACATCACCGCCGCGGGACCCAAGGAGCGGGCCGGGTACGCCCGCTCCCTCGTCACTCATCCCGATTGAAGGGTATAATCGGCGCTTTTGCGACAGGCGATCCGATTCATGAAGTCCCAACTCACTGCGCTCGTGGCAGCGGCCATCAGGACCCTGCAACAGGATGGCGCATTACCCGCCGAGCTGGAGGCCCCCATCCAGCTCGAACGCGCCCGGGACGCCAGTCACGGCGACTACGCCTGTAACATCGCCCTGCTGCTGGCCAAGCCGGCCCGCTGCAATCCACGCCAACTGGCCGAAAAAATTGTCGCAGCCCTCCCCACTGATCCGCAGGTCGAGAAAGTCGAGATCGCCGGTCCGGGATTCATTAACTTCTTCCTTGAAAACGCGGCCATTACCGCCGTGATTCCCGCCATTCTCGAAGCCGGCACATCGTTTGGGTGTTCCACCCTGGGCCAGGGTCGGAAGGTGCAGGTGGAGTTTGTCTCTGCCAATCCCACCGGCCCCCTGCACGTGGGCCACGGTCGCGGCGCCGCATATGGCGCGGCAGTGGCGGATCTGCTGACCGCCGCTGGCTTCGAGGTGCACCGCGAATACTATGTCAATGATGCCGGGCGGCAGATGGACATCCTCGCCGCCAGCGTCTGGCTGCGCTATCTGGAACTGTGCGGTGAGACGCTGCCTTTCCCGGCCAA
>JAJDNN010000098.1 GCA_022340685.1 Pseudomonadota bacterium | reverse complement strand
TTCGATGCCGGGTAATTTTTTGATAAAACGGGCACCGGAGCCGATTAACAGAGCATCATTGTGAATGTCGCCCTGATCGGTATGGACGATGCGGCCACCATCTGACAGGCCTGTGACGCTGCCAGTGAAATGGTCAATATTCAACCTTGCCAGGTAGGCATTGATCGGGATCCGTAACGCTTCTCCCGACCGCAGGCCCGCAGGAATCCAGATCAGACTGGGCAAATAGTGCAGTTCGGCCCGGGGTGAGATCAGGGTGATCGGGTCACGGGGTGTGAGGGCACGAAGCTTGCGAACCGCCGTGAGGGCGGCAAAACCTGAGCCGATGACACTGATCTTTGACATAGGATTCTCCCGGGACAGATTATAAAAATATAAAATACATTAGATATATACTGTAAGTATTTGTTTAATAATATATATTTAAGCTAATACGTTCCTTGCAAATAGTATCAACCGGCTGCTATTCCTGAAACTGTGCCGTTGTGCACGGCAATCAACCACCATTTTGACCTATTCTTGCCGGGTTACAGCGCGTTGGCGTGGTCACCATCCAGATCGTCGAATCTCTACAACTCACCATTTTAGTTCCGGGCTTTGTGATATTGAGCAAAAATAGGCTAATATCAAACACTTTCAGTGCTTATTTCATGGACTTTTTACATTAAGCGTCCAGAATTACCAAACGACATTTGCATTTCCGCTTCTTACAAAAAACCAGACACATGCAGGCCAACAGCACGACAACAGAGATAATGCACCGGGGCCATCAGTTGGCCCTGCAGTTGCGCAGCCTATTTTACACGCCCCGTTATAATTCGCGCATGGCTCTGGCGATTAATGTTCTGTTTGTAACGCTGTTGGCCTATGCGGCGGCCCGACTGACCTGGAATTTCCTGGTTCCGCCGATCACCCAGCAAACTTCGTCTGTCATTGTGCCGGACCAGGCATCACGCTCGACCGGCAATCTGGACAACGTAGGTTCGACACATCTATTTGGCGTAGCCGTTACCACACCGCAAGTGAAAGGCCCGATCGAGGCACCGGACACCCGTTTGCAACTGGTACTGCATGGTGTGTTCGCCTCCGGTGATCCGGCTGTATCCATGGCGATAATTTCCGAAGTGAGTGGCAAGGATAAAAGTTACAGCAAGGGGGATGCCCTGCCGGGTGGTGCCACCCTGCATGAAATTTATCCCGATCGGGTGATCCTGTCCCGTGGTGGCAACCTGGAAACCCTGCGACTGAAACGAGAAAGTGCAAAGATTACGATCCAGAAAGATTCGAGTAAGACGAGTGACCGCCCAGTCGCTAGCACGGTATACCGCGCACCGGAGCTGAAAACGATACAGGAAACCTTCCGCAGCAATCCGCAGGAGGTATTCAAACAAATTCGCATCACACCGGTTTTCAAGGATGGCAGTGTGACCGGTTACCGCTTTTACCATAACAACCCTGCCGTCCTCAAACAGATGGGATTACAGCCGCAGGACGTTATCACCGCCGTGAACGGAGTCTCGGTTAACGATCAGTCGGCTCTGTTTGGTTTGATGAAAAATGTGGGACAGATGCAGGAACTTAGCCTTTCAGTATTGCGTGACGGTACGCCGCAAGAACTTCTTATCCGTATTGATTAATAAAGTCGATATAACTACCAATGAATTCTACAATCGAAAACAAGAACTCCCTTACTCCGTTCATTCGGGAACTTCAAAGCCGTTTGATAACATTATTGCTTGGCCTGGTTGTGGCGATGACCATCGCCGTGCCATCGAATGCTGCGGATAATGATATCTTATTGAATTTTTCTGATACGGACATCAATGCTGTCATCGCCTCTGTGGCAAAATTGACTGGCAAGAATTTTATTATTGATCCGCGCGTTAAGGGCAACGTCACGGTGATTACCAGCAAGCCCATGTCCAAAGATGAGGTATACCAGGTCTTTCTGTCACTTTTGAAGGTGCATGGTTATGCCGCGGTACCGGGCGGAGACAATGTGGTCAAGATCATCCCGGACGTCAACGCCAAGCAGGATACGATCAGAACAGTAAACCGGAATGATACTGGCGGGGGTGATGAGCTGGTTACCCGGGTGATCCAGATTAAGTATGTGAATGCGGCGCAACTGGTACCGATCCTGCGTCCGTTAATCCCGCAACGTGGCCACCTCGCCGCCTATCCATCTTCCAACGTTCTCATAATTTCCGACAGTGCCGGAAACGTGCAACGTCTGGCCCAGATAATTTCCCGTATCGATCAGTCGGTAAGCGATGAATTGGAAGTGATCCCGCTGCAAAACGCGGTTGCCTCTGACGTGGTGCAGATCATCAAACAACTTCGTGCGCCTGGCGCCAAGGACGCGCCGTCGTATACCGTGGTAGCTGATGACCGAACCAACAGCGTTTTGTTGGGTGGCGACAAACAGCAACGTATTCGTTTACGTGCAATCATCAACCATATGGATATCCCGCTGGAAATTACCGGAAATACCAATGTCATATATTTGCGCTATGCCAAAGCCAAGGATCTGGTGCCGGTCCTGACCGGGGTGAGTAAATCCATTGGTACGACGAAGGGGGCAGCCGGTAAAACAACAACTTCGGAACTTTCAAACGTCAGTATTCAGGCTGACGAAAGCGCCAACGCCCTGGTCATCAACGCTTCACCCAATGTATTGCGGTCCTTGCGAACCGTGGTCAGCCAGCTCGATATTCGTCGCGCCCAGGTGCTCATCGAGGCTATCCTGGCCGAAGTTTCCTATACCAAGCAATCCCAATTGGGGGTGCAGTGGGCCTTTGATGGCAGTGATGGTGGCACCAAAAACGGCGCGGTCGGTTTGCTGAATCTGAGTGCCATTGGTGCACCGTTAACCGGATTACTGGCAGACCCGCCTGTTATCTCAGACGGTCTTAACGTCGGACTGGGCTCGTACAGCAATGGCACCCCCCAGTTGGCGGTGCTGGTAAGTGCACTGGCCGGAGACACCAACACCAACGTGCTGGCAACGCCAACGCTGGTGACCATGGATAATGAGGAAGCGAAAATCACTGTCGGTCAGAACGTACCGATACTGACAGGCCAGTATGCCAATACCGGCGGCGGTACCACGCCCACCAATCCTTTCCAGACTGTGGAACGGCAGGATATCGGTTTGATCCTCACCCTCAAGCCACAAATCAATGAAGGCAATTCGGTCAAACTGGAAATCGATCAGGAAATTTCTATTCCTGTTCCTGGTACGGAGGGTGTCAACCTGGTTACCAACAAACGTCAGATTGTAACCAATGTGCTCGTCAATGACGGTCAAATACTGGTGTTGGGTGGACTGATTCAGGATGATCTGCGGGAGCGAGAGCAAAAGGTTCCCGGTCTTGGTGATCTCCCGGTGCTGGGCTGGTTGTTCAAGTATCAGGGCGTGGAAAAAGTCAAAACCAATTTGATGATTTTCATTCATCCAGTGATCCTGAAAGATGATATGACCCAGATCCGCTATACGGGTGAAAAATACAATTATCTGCGCAATCAACAACTCGCCGAGAAGGCGAAAGGCGCTCTCTTGCTGTCTGACAAGGAATTTCCGGTGATTAAGGAATTCGGTGCTGTCCCTCCCCTACCGCCGCGTTATCAATCGACTACGAGTAACACCTATTCCGGTGATGAACCACCAGCCGGGGTGAAGTAAGACGGTGGGTCAGGAACACGACACGGCTGTTCAGGCGCACCTGCCATTTTCGTTTGCCAAGCGTCACGGTATTCTGGTTGCTGATCAGGGTGACGCCGGTGTGCAGGTGGTATGTCGGCCGGACGTCGGCCTGGATGCGCTGTTGGAAACCCAGCGTTACCTGAAAACTGCGTTTGAATGTACGGAAGTCGAGACGAAAGAATTCGATCGGTTGTTACAGCAATCCTACGAGGATCGTTCCGGTCAGGCCATGGAGTCGGTCGAAGGCCTGGAAGACGATCTCGATCTGGATTCGGTAGCCCAGGCACTGGCCGAACCGGAAGACCTGATCGAAAACGAAGATGATGCCCCGATAATTCGTCTGATCAACGCCCTGTTGACTCAGGCCATTCGCGAAAACGCTTCGGATATCCATATCGAGCCGTTCGAGTCCCGCCTGGTCGTCCGCTTCCGGGTCGATGGCGTTTTGCGTGAAGTGCTGCAACCGAATCGCGCATTAGCCCCGCTCATTGTGTCTCGTGTCAAGGTGATGGCAAAACTGGACATCGCCGAGAAACGCGTGCCGCAGGATGGCCGGATCTCATTGCGTATTGCCGGGCGTGCTGTCGATGTCCGGGTTTCCACCCTGCCCTCGGGACAGGGTGAACGGGTCGTAATGCGTATCCTCGACAAGCAGGCCGGACGTCTCGACCTCGAGCATCTGGGGATGGACGAAAAGACCCGTTCGGTTCTCGATCACATCATCCACAAGCCCCACGGTATCGTGCTGGTAACCGGGCCAACCGGATCAGGCAAGACCACGACCCTGTACGCGATTCTCAGCCGGCTGAACACCCACAGCCGGAATATTATGACCGTGGAGGAACCGATCGAATATTATCTTGATGGTATCGGTCAGACCCAGGTCAATCCGCGCGTGGATCTGACCTTTGCGCGCGGCTTGCGCGC
>JAJDNN010000011.1 GCA_022340685.1 Pseudomonadota bacterium | reverse complement strand
GGCATCCTCAACGTAGGCAGCAATGGTTTGCATGTTATGGTCCCGGGCTTCATTTGCAATTTCCTTGACCTTCTCCTGGTTTTCCATACTCTGCGGCAGCTTGGCGACCAGTTTGGCGTGTAGTTTGATGAAGTCTACCGGTAGTTCATTGAGCGACTGGAACGTGTTTTGTTCGAGGCCAACATTTTCCAGCGCCGTACCACATTTGAGCTGTTTGAAGTCATCCACCAGCACCTTGGCCTGGGCAAGGTGATTCAGCGCGGTGGCTTCATCCAGTTCAAAAATGAGCTTGCTGGTATCCAGGTTACGCGTCTTGATGCCTTCACTGAGCCAGGGTATAAATTCGGCATCCAGCAAGGAGCCACGCGAGATCTTGATGAAAAACCGGATATCCTCACCAGCCGCAGTGCGTTCCTGCAAAACCTGGAATGTGTTAGCGATGATCCAGCGATCGATGAATTTGGTCAGGTCAGCCTTGTCGGCAGCCAGAATGAATTCACTAGGTGAAATTGCCGCGCCGGATTCATCCAGCATCCGGACCAGGACTTCATAGTTGCCCCCGGCACTGCCGTGCAGACTGACGATGGGCTGGTAGAGTAACTGGAACTGGTTCTTGCGCAAGGCTTCCTTGATGCGTCGGGCCCAGACACTGAATTGCTGCTCTTCTTCCAGTTCTTCCATGGCCGGGTTATAAATGTAATGACGGTTTCCACCTTCCTTGTGGGCAATCTCACACCCTTTTTCAGCGCGGTTAATACAGTCTTGCAGGTTACTGACCGTTTCATTGACATGGGTCAGGCCAATACTTGCCGTGGCCGTGACCACCTTGCCGCCGATTGTGGTGCGGTATTCATTGATCAGTTTGACAATCCCTGTAGCGATTTTCTCGGCCTGATCCATGTCGGCATTGCTGACCAGCATGGTGAACATGGCGCCTTCAAAACGGGCCAGGATACCGTGCTTCTCCAGTTTTTCCTTGAACAGAGTAGCGATGTCGCTGAGAAACTTGTCGGCTGATGTGATACCGATACTAGTGCGAATGCTTTCAAAATTGTCGATTTCGATGAACAGCAGGGCGCCCTGGGTCTTGCCTTCCACCGCCTGCGTGATCAATTTGTCGACCTGGCTTAGAAAATAGGTGCGGTTGTAGAGGCCAGTCAGCAGGTCCTGCTTGCTCAGCACGTTAAGCTGCTGCTCCAAAACCTTGCTGTCGGAGCGATCCCGGATGATGATCTGGGTGCAGGCTTCGCCTTCCATGCTGGCGCGGGAGAATTCCATGGTGGTTTGGAAAGTCTCTCCGTCGGTGCGCATGGCCGCAATGTCCAGGGTGTCATCTTCCCCGATCCCCTTGGAATAATTGCGTAAAAACTGCTTTAGTTTGTCATGATCAGTTTTACCGATCATGTCCAGGATTGGCATGCCCTCAACGTCTTCCAGACTGTCATAGCCGAACATGTCCAGATAGGCCTGGTTTGCGTAAAGGTGCATCCCGTCATGCACGTAAGATATGGCATCGCGGGAGCTGTCAATCAGGTGGCTGGCCCGTTTTTCTGACTCGTGCAGCATTTGTTCGGCACGGCGCAGGCCCTTGCGAATTTTCAGGTCACCCACTTCGCGTTTGACGACATGCAACAGGCGTTCCGGCTGATCCACACTGACCACATCACGCGCGCCTGCCTTGAGTTCATCGATCACGGGGCTGATCTGTCTGGCCGGCGTCATGACAATCAACGGGACATCGCGGCCACTCTTGGCCAGCACCTTCAGCGCCTTCAGGGCAGAAAAATATTGCAGATTTTGCTTGGCCAGAATGATGTCGACGGGATTGTCGACCAGGGCGGCTTCCATGTCCTCGTCATCTTCTACCCTGATGTCACGGACCACTTCACCCGAATTGCGCAGGATTTTGATCAGACTTTCGGCCTCCTCGGACTCGTCGAAAATCGTCATGACTCGGAGTAAATCTTTGTCGCTCACGCAATAACCTTATAGTAAGAATTCAGGCAGCCGATATGATGTCGCTTATGAGAAGTAAAGGCAAGAATTCGGTCGACTGTGCCAAGTTGTTGAAGCATCAGGCAACAATCAAATCGAAGACCAGACCTGACCGAAATCCTGATCATTCTGGGTATCTTCCTGAGAGGCTTTTACTTTGTTGTCATCCATGAATCCAAATTGAAACTGGGCAAACAGACCGGTGTTCTGCACCAGGCGGGTTAGTTCAACCCTGATATCCCTGCCCAGGATATTCAATACCAGTTTGTTGCCGACTCGCCATGGTGCCGGGCCGGTAATCAGGGTAGAGGGTTGTTTGATCGCCGGGATTTCGGGTAGCAACAGGGTACGTTGTAACTCAGCCTGCCTGTCGTCAGTGTTGATGTTGGTGCGCATACCGATGGCCGCCGCATCCGGATTGAGCATCTGGACGCCTAGCTGGAGGTGTCTATTGGCGCTGAATTTCATCCAGCGAATCACCCCGATGCCCCATTTCCAGCTGCTGTTACTCAGGCGGCGCCGGATACCCACCAGTTCTCCAACCTGAGCCAGCGTGTTGCTGTGATCCGCATACTCCAGGCAATAGCCACTGGCGCTTTCGTTCATGATCACCCAATGATCAAGTTGCGCAGGCGCAGTCGCTGCGTTGATTTGCTTGGATGACGGGAAGATGGGCTCGGGTTTGCTGTCATCGGCCAGGGTCAGTTCTTCGGTTACGATATTCGTCAGCCGGGCCTGTTCCTCGGTTGGGTAAATCATGTTCCAGACATCCGGCCGGGTTTCCTGATTGACGGATGCGATCATACTGCTGGCATATTCAGCCCGGTGTTCGAAGCCGGTTTCTTCCTGACTGGTGTTCTGACGATCTTGTGTCAATGATTGATGAATAACGCTCAGGCCAACTGCAACCTGGACTTCTTCGCGCTTGCTGGTGCGTGGGAACGTGCGTTTGGCATTGATCCCCCAACTGACCATCAGGCGGCATAACAGGTCATGTGACAGATCGGGGCGCCCCATGTCGATGCCAGTCAGGGTGGTATTAACCACTTCCTTGCTGTCCTGTATATCCTGTTCCAGCCGCGCTGTGAGTCGATCGGTGTTCAGCACCCGGCAGTTATTTTCCCGACACCAGCGGGTGGAATGTAGGAAAGCATAGGGCGGTTCGTCTTCGTTAAACCGGATACCAAACTGGCCGTCTTGCTCGGGATGCTGGGGTTGATCGGTGATGAGAATATCTACGTGCCGCACCCAGCGTTCCAGTGTATTGAATACCTTGGTGACTTCACCCTGCCGCAAGTGATAGGGCGCTGCCAGCCACAATAGCAGGGAGCGTTTGTACTCATCGGTGATGGTGGATTTTTCCACATAGAAGTTCAGGAAATCGTGAATCGAGAGTTTGAGAATCTTGCGACTTTCCGCGAACTGATACAACTTGTGCAGGTTCTGCCAGTGACCTGGCGGGTACGGCGCATAGATCTGATAGGCATTCAGCAGAACCCGGCCCGTATAACTGATCGCGCGGTGGACCAGCAGGGTGAGCTGTTTCTTGTCCTGAAACAACACACTGTTGTTACAGGTATCCTCAATGGCGATCTTGTAGCCTGTTGCCATGGCGGCAAAAATTTCCCGCGTAGCGGCAGCGATCTTCAGATTTTTTTCCGGGAGTGGATAGGTGATGCCGAAGAAATGCTTGCGCATGGAGTCGGTGATGTACTGCACCGTCTCACGCATGCTTTCCAGAAACCGGAGCCGGTCCTGGCTGGAAAGATCCAGTTGATTGGTCTCGATCAGCGCCTTGTAAACCAGCCGTGCGGTTTCGCCCAGATTGGCCTTGGGAAGCGTATCGAGCCAGTGCTCGACTTTCCTGGGGCTGATACTGAAGGAATTCCGGTCCGGTTTTTGTCTTTCCGGCACGCCAAGGCTCAGCGGCGTTTCCACGACGTCATCTCCTGCATAAGCGCACTTTTTTCCCCATTAAAAATTCTTACAACCATTCAGTATAGAAAGTATGTCATATTTTTGTACTAATAAACACGTAAAAGCATGAAATATATAGAATTTTATAACATAAGTCATACCAGTTTCAGACTTTCGAGTGGGATTTTTGCAGTTTGTCCCGGTTGGTCGCGAACCAGCTGCGGCACCATGTAGCCGGGCAAAGTCTCGCGCAGGGCGTGCAGCAATCGTCGGGCCTCGCTGTCCGACACAGCAAAATGCGCGGCGCCCTGCACCCGATCCAGCTGGTGCAAGTAGTAGGGGAGCACGCTGTGGGCAAATAACGCTTCGCTCAGTGCTGCCAGGGTCGGCAGGTTGTCGTTGACCCCGCGCAGCAGGACGGACTGGTTGAGCAGGCTGACGCCGCACCCGCGTAACCGCCCCAGCGCGTCGCGCACGGCCTGACTGACTTCATTGGCGTGATTAACGTGAATGACCATGATGGTCTGCAGTGCACAATTACCCAACCAGTCGACCAGCGCAGGGTCGACCCGTTCGGGCAATACCACCGGCAGGCGGGTATGCAGGCGCAGGCGTTTGAGATGTGGAATCGCGGCCAGTCGCCCAACCAGTGCTGCCAGTCGCGAATCGCTCAGGCTGAGGGGGTCGCCACCGCTCAGAATCACCTCTGAAACGGAGGCGTCGGCTGCGATATAGTCCAGAGCGGCCTGCCAGTCTGTGCTGGCGGGGTTGGCTTCGGCATAGGGGAAGTGACGCCGGAAGCAATAGCGGCAATGGATGGCACAGGCACCGGTGGTGACCAGCAGCACCCGACCCGCATACTTGTGCAGCAGGCCTGGCACCGGCATGGCGTCCAGATCGCCGACCGGATCCTGGCTGAATCCCTCGCATGGCGCCTGTTCTTCGCCCAAGGGCAAGACCTGCCGCAGCAACGGATCGTGAGGGTCGCCTTTTTTTATTTGTGCCAGATAGCTGTGCGTCACCCGCAGCGGGAATTGCGCCGCCGCCTGCCGTGCGGCGGGCAGTAAACTCGCCGGCAAGTCCAGCAGGGCCAGCAGCTCGGCCGGATTGCGAATGGCCTGGGCCAGGGCCTGTTGCCAGCCAATGGTCTGACAGTTGCGAGCCGGGTGGGGTATCATTGTTGCTTGTTGATTCCGGTAAATGAATTTAGAGGTATGCATGGCGAGTTATAGCACCAACGAGTTCCGTAGTGGGCTTAAAATCATGATCGACAATGATCCCTGTGCCATTATTGAAAACGAGTTTGTGAAACCGGGCAAGGGCCAGGCTTTCAACCGGGTCAAGATCCGGAACCTCAAGACCGGTCGGGTGCTGGAGAAGACTTACAAATCGGGGGAAAACGTTGAAGCGGCCGATGTGATGGATACCACCATGCAATATCTGTACAACGACGGTGACGCCTGGCATTTCATGGATCCGGAGACCTTTGAACAGGTCGCGGCGGACGCCAATGCTGTCGGTGACGCCGTCACGTGGCTCAAGGAACAGGATATGGTGACTGTAACCCTGTGGAATGGTTCGCCCATCTCGGTGATTCCCCCCAATCATGTTGTCCTGACGGTCACTGAAACCGACCCGGGCGTGCGGGGTGATACTTCCGGCGGTGGCGGCAAGCCAGCCACCTGCGATACCGGCGCCGTGGTGCGGGTTCCCCTGTTCATCGACGAAGGCGACCAGATCAAGGTCGACACCCGGACCGGGGAATACCTGGGTCGTGCCAAGGACTGAACCGGTCACCGCCCATGTCTGACTGGCGGCCTTCGGCCAGTCTGGAAACCTTGCAACTCAGAGCCCGGGTCCTCGCGCGGATCCGGGCTTTTTTTGACGCCCGCGGCGTACTGGAGGTAGAAACCCCGGTGTTATCACAAGCGGCCGCCAGCGATCCGCATATCGAGAGTTTCATCACCCACAATCTGGCCACCGGCCGCGCCGATTATCTCCACACCTC
Source organism: Pseudomonadota bacterium (assembly GCA_022340685.1). Lineage (GTDB taxonomy): Bacteria > Pseudomonadota > Gammaproteobacteria > UBA6429 > Thiohalophilaceae > JAJDNN01. The sequence continues at coordinate 7,205 of JAJDNN010000011.1, read as the reverse complement.
GCCGGAATTCGCCATGAAGCGGCTGCTGGCGAGTGGCAGCGGGTCCATCTACCAGCTCGGCAAGGTATTCCGGCGCGGCGAGGCAGGACGGCGGCACAACCCCGAGTTCACCCTGCTGGAATGGTATCGGCCCGGATTCGACCATCACCGATTGATGGATGAGGTAGAAACCCTGCTGCAGGACGTGTTGGCCGGTTACACTACCCTGGCCCCCGCGCGGCGGTATTCCTATGCCGAACTGTTCCAGACCTATGCCGGATTCGATCCCTTTAACGCTGACGTCGATCAGTTGCAGACACATGTGCAGCAACGGGGTATCGACGTCACCGGTCTGGACGGGCCGGCGGTCGACCCCTGGCTGGATGTCGTCCTGACCCACGAGATCGAACCGGCCCTGGCGCGTGAAGGTCCGGTGTTCGTGTATGACTACCCGGCCAGCCAGGCAGCGCTGGCACAGATTCGGCCCGGTCGGGCTGATGGGGCTGATAGAGCCGAACGATTCGAGCTGTACGTCAACGGACTGGAACTGGCCAACGGTTTTCATGAACTTCGGGATGTGGCCGAACAGCGGCAGCGGTTTGAACATGATCTGGCGCAGCGAAAGGCCGCCGGGCTTGATGCGGTGCCGCTGGACGAACGGCTCCTGCAGGCGCTCCAGGCGGGGCTGCCCGATTGCGCCGGGGTAGCGCTGGGTGTTGACCGGCTGGTGATGCTTGCGGCCGGTGTCGATAGCATCGCTGATGTACTCTGCTTCGACTATGCCCGGGCCTGACCGTCGGGCTTCGTCAAGATCTACAAACTGGACTAGGCTACCTGAGTATGGGCACACCCAACCAGCAACCTGATCGCGCTCCGGCGCCTACCGCCACACCACAACGGCGGCTGCCCGTCGGCCTGAAGTTGCTGCAATTTGGCATCCGTAGTCTGGATCGGGTTGCACCGCAACTGGCCGGTCGCTGGGTCTATCGCCTCTGGTTTTCGACTCACCGTTTTCCCGAACCGGGCCGGGAAACGTCGTGGCGCGAGCAAGCCGAGCAATTCACGCTGCGGTGCAACGGGGAACCACTGGCCGTCTGCCGCTGGGGGCAGGGATCAAAGACAGTATTACTGATTCATGGCTGGAATGGCCGCGGCACCCAGATGGGGGCCTTTGCTGCACCGTTGGTGGCGGCCGGGTTTCAGGTCATCGCCTTTGACGGCCCCGGCCATGGCCGCAGCGAGGGATGCAGTTCGAGCATTTTCCGTTTCATCGATGCAATCCAGGCCATCGAACAGGAAACCGGCCCCTTCAGCGGTGTGGTGACACACTCCTTTGGCGCCCTGGTGATTGCCCGGGCATTGCGTAGCGGCCTGGTGACGCAGCGAGTGGTGTGCCTCAGTCCGCCTGCCCGCTTCAGTTTTCTAATCGACACATTTGTCGAGGCCCTGCAGATCCCGCCACGCACCCGCAAGGCGTTCATCGCTCGGGGCGAAAAAATCTTTGGCAGCGATGTCTGGCAGCAGCTTTCGGCCGACCTCAATGCAGCCGACCTGGCGGTGCCTGCCCTGGTGATTCATGACGAGAACGATAACGAGGTTCCCCTGCAGCAGGGCGCACTGCTGGCCGAGGCCTGGCCCGGGGCGCAGCTGGTACGCACCCGCGGGTTGGGACACCGTCGGATCCTGCGGGATCCCGGGGTGGTCCGGCGAGTGGTGGATTTTATGGGGCAGGCAGAATGAGTCCCGAGAGCAGAATGACCCTGGCCTTCGACGTCTATGGCACCCTGGTCGATACTGCTGGGATTGCGCAGGCGCTGGCCGGCTACGTGGGCGATCTGGCCCCTTCGCTGGCGCAGTTGTGGCGGGACAAGCAGCTGGAGTATTCCTTTCGGCGCGGGCTAATGCAGCGCTATGCGGATTTTGCCGTGTGCACGCGCGATGCCCTCGATTATGCCTGCGCCAGTCTGGGCGCGGATCTCACCGGTACCGAAAAAGGCGCGCTGTTGCAGGCCTACCGGGCATTGCCGGCGTTTGCCGATGTTGAACAGGGCTTGCAGGCCGTCAAGACCCTGGGTTGTCGACTGTTTGCCTTCAGCAACGGAACACCGGACGAGGTCGATGCCTTGTTGAAACATGCAAACCTCCGGCACCATTTCGAGGCTATCGTCAGCGTGGACGAGGTCGGAAGTTTCAAGCCGGACCCGGCGGTCTATGCCCGGTTATTACAGCGCACTAACAGCGCAGCGGCCGAAACCTGGCTCGTGTCGGGCAACCCGTTTGACGTGATCGGTGCCATTGCTGCCGGTCTGCAGGCGGTCTGGTTGAAACGCGATCCGCAGGCGGTGTTCGATCCCTGGGAAATTCAGCCGAGTGCAACCATTAGCCGGCTGGATGAGTTACCGCTTGTCCTGCCCGGAGTGTCCTGAATAGCGTTGCCTGGACTGGGTCGGCATGATTTACTGTTTCGCCATCCCTGCCCCTATCCCCAACCCCAGCCGTTCGCCCATGCGGACGCTGGCCTCGGCGTCAATCCGTGCATCCCACTCAACCCGGTCCGGCCCGAACAGCACAATGACGGTGGAGCCCATGTTGAAACGGCCCATTTCCGCGCCGGCCTCCAGCCCCAGATTTTGATCACGATAGTCCCAGTGGCGGATGCGTTTGCCGGCCGGTGGGGTAATGACACCCTGCCAGACGGTCTCGATGCTGGCAACGTTGATTGCGCCGACCAGCACCAGTCCCATAGGACCGAGGTCGGTTTCGAACAGGCAGGCCACGCGTTCGTTGCGGGCGAATAGCCCGGGCACCTTGCGAGTGGTAAGCGGGTTGACGCTGAACAGACGCCCGGGGATGTGGATCACGTCCTGCAATGTGCCGCTTAACGGCATGTGGATGCGGTGATAGTCCTTTGGTGACAGGTACAGGGTGGCGAATGTGCCGTCGGTGAAGACCTGTGTCCAGCGATCGGAGCCGCCCAGCAAGGTATGCAAGGAAAAGGTGTGGCCCTTGGCCTGAAAGATGGCGTCCCCCTCAATCCGCCCGGCCTGGCTGACCGCACCGTCCACCGGACAGAGTACGGCGCCCGGTTTGCTGTCCAACGGTCGCACATCGGGTTTCAGCGCCCGGGTGAAGAAACTGTTGAAATCGGGATAGACCCTGTAATCGGCTTCCGCCGCCTCGGACATGTCGATACCGAAATGCCCGATGAACCAGCGGGTGAAGACGTTCTTGATCCAGCGCACCCGCAGGCGGGTGAAAACGTGCATCAGGCGCGAAATGGGATGCTGCGGCAGCAGGTACTGAAGCAGGATGAACAGATTGTCACGCAACACGGCAAGCCTGCTGGTGTGGTTCCGATCTAGTGGTGGTGCGTATCGTTGGCACTGCGTTTCTTGACTGGCATTGGCACCGGCAGGGACGCGCCGGATTCGAGTTGCAGCGTTACCGTAACCGTGTCCCCGGCCTTGAGGACCCGCTGGGGCTTGAACAGCATCAGGTGAAAACCGCCGGGCGCGAGCTGCACCTGGCCACCGGCAGGTACCACCAGTTTTTCGATCTGGTTCATTTCCATCATCCCGTTCGCCATACGCATTTCGTGGATTTCTACGGAATCAAAGTCCGGGCAGCTTGCACCTGTGATGGTGATGTCCTGTGGCCCTGGGTTCTCGAGGGTCAGGTAACCGGCCTGTACCGTGGCGACCGGCGGCGCCTCTGCCACCCAGGCATCACTCACCTGCAGCGGCGGGGCGGCCTGGACAACGGGTAGCAGACACAGGGCCAGCAGGGCAACCAGCGGTTGCAGAACAGGGCGTGATAACAGCATGAATCTAGTCTCCGTAAAAGTCTCGAATGGTAGTGAAGTTGCGGGCGATAGTGGCCGGATCGTGAGGCGGGGAAATGACAGCACGCATCCGTCCTTGCGGATCGATGAGAATAATCTGCGCACTGTGATTCACCTGGTAATCTTCCGAGCCGGGCTGTTTGTCCTCAAAGCCGTACAACACGCCGATGCGGTTGGTCAGTTTGTCGATTTCATCAGCCTGGCCGGTTACGCCGATGAATGCCGGATCAAAATATTGCACGTATTGTTTCAACAGCGCCGGCGTGTCCCGATCCGGATCGACCGAGATAAAATACAGGCGCGGCGCAGCCGGGTCGTCCTTGGCGTGGGGGATCTGTTGCCACGCCACCTGCATGACTTGCAGGACAATCGGACAAACATCCGGACAATGGGTGTAGCCGAAAAACAGAAAACTCCAGTGTCCCAGCAGGCTTTGTTCGGTAAACGGCTTCCCGTTGTGGTCCTGCAGCGTGAACGGTGTCAGGGAACGGGGCGGGTCCAGCACGGTGGCCTCGAGGCCCTCGGGGATCCGCCCACCGGATCCGGTGGTCTGTAAGTACTGGCTCAGCCAGTAGCCACCGGCCAGACTGGCCAGGGCAATAATCATCAACAGCAGAGTGGTGCGGATAGGGGGAGCCAGTTTCGACATGGTGGCATTATCGCTGATCAAAAGGGCTGATTCTATGGCTCATTTACAAGGGTTGTGGCAAATAGACAGCATCGTCCGGTAAACCCGGTTTGCCAAATCAGTATGAAGCCGCTATGGTTACAGGCAAAAGCTCAGGAAATACATCAATGTCAACTGTTAACTACCTGATACCAAAAACTAAAAGGCCCATCTGGCTGCCGGATCTGGAAGCGCTCGATATCCTCGTGGACGGCATGGTGGAAATCCCCCTGCTGGGCTGGGTGGCCGCCGGCCAGCCGGTTGATCTGTCCGAGGAGAACGAGCGGGTTGCCGTACCGGCCAACATGGTGCGCCGGAATTCCTATGCCCTGCGGGTTCGCGGCCACTCCATGATCGATGACAACATCCAGGACGGCGATATCATTGTGATTGAAAAGCGCGAAACCGCCTCCAACGGCCAGTCAGTGATCGCCATGATCAACGGCGAAACGGTAACCCTGAAGAAATTTTATATAGAACACGACGGCATTCGTCTGCAACCGGCCAACCCGGACATGGCGCCCATCTATCTGCGCAACCAGGACGTCCAGATTCTGGGTATCGTGACCGGAGTAATTCGCCCCGCCAACACGCCGTGAAGTTTCTGGTCGATGAAATGCTGCAGCGGCTGGGTAGCTGGCTGCGGGCCGCCGGTTACGATACTGTCATCGAAACCAACGGTCGCAATGACTACGACCTGCTTAAACACGCGCTGGCCGACAAGCGCTACCTCATCACCCGCGATCGCAAGCTGGCCGAATACCGCCGCGCGCCCGGCACCGTTATTCTGCTCGAGTGTGAAAATCTGGAAGACTGTATTCGAGCCCTTGGCGAGAAGCTCGACATCGATTGGCTGCATCAACCCTTTAAACGTTGCCTGGTGTGCAACACCGAATTGCAACCAGCAGATACCGCAGCTCTCGCAACTATTCCGCCCCGGTCCCGTAAAAATATTGAAGCAGCATTCTATTGCCCGACCTGCAAAAAGGTGTACTGGGAAGGCGGCCACGTGGACCGCATGCGTCATCGTCTGGAAACCTGGCAGACAAACCGGAATAACAATCGCCGGGTGGCAGGTGATAACGCGGAGCAAGCGCAATGACCGGTAACACCTGACCGGCAGTAAAATATTTTTGTATCTTCATGGTGATGCCAATATCCGCCGCCGGTACACCACCATCAGGATAAAGATCAGGCAAGCGGCACCGGTGACGGCCGGAAATAAAACGGTCGTCAGTGAATAATGCACCAGCGCAACAATTACTATCAGGTTGCGTAAAGCGACAAGCATAAAAAATGTCAGCTGTTCTTCATCAGGCCGGATATAGGCTTTTCGGAAAGTCGGACCAAACCCCATCAGATCTACCGTTGTTAAAATCACCACTGCCCATAACGGATCAGAGGTCAGGTACCATAATGGCAGGGATGTCATTGCGAGAAAAAGAAACAGCCAGTCTATTCGAGTGATCGAAATGTCGGACTTTTTTGTATAGGCCAGGAATGCAACATACAGGGTAATAATGCCTGAGACACCAATCGGCCAGGCACCCGCGCCACCCCTGTCAGCGAGTTGCGCCAGAAAAACAACAAACGTGGTGGAACCCCAGATTAGCCAGGAAAAGACATGCGGTCTGGTTTTACCCTGCAGGACTGAATGTATATATGGGGAAAAAGCGATAAAGGTCAGAGCAATCGCAACTGCACTGAGAAGCTCTTTATACATTTTGACTGACAGGTAAACAGAGTATCGTCATTGATAATATTGAATCACATGAGTTCTTGCAGCGTAACGTTTTAATAACGTGGCGCCATGTGCGGAGGCTCGCTTTTTAGGCCGTAGCTCATGGTAATCACGGTTGACTGGCTTGTTAGGTGCTTACTTCTTGAAACATATTAAGGAATAAATTAGCGCATAATATTGCGATACCCAAAAGCAAACTACCTACCCCAATATAGGTAAATGTTTCCGTAATTATATGGTGATGAGCAGCACTTCTTCCAATTGTTGGAGCAAGAATAAACATCGTAAACCATGATAGCGGATATAGACCACCAAGACCGACTAAAATTGATGAGGCTGTTTTTAACTTCCTGTTTAGAGAAGAAGCCATAATCAGAAGAATCAGTCCAATAGAGAATGCAGCTATTCCAGTTGCATGGAAATGAGATCTTTGTACATATCTCCATATTTTGTTGTTGCTTTTATCATCATGCACCTCCGCATGGGATGCTACACCTTCAGAGATATAGGACTTTATGGAATCCTCAGAAATTCCAAAAGAAATTCCCAAACCAATTCCGAACATCAAAGTCAGCATAACCAAAAATAATCCAATTCTTACTGTCTTAACACTATTGTTCATTCCTTTTCCTCCCAATTTTCGGCGCCTAATAATTTAAATAACCGGTGCCGGTTTTTTTGCGTCCGGTGTATGTAACACGCGAAGTTGATTGTCTTATTAATAAGTTCTTGTTCCTTTAGTTCATATACTCCACCTTGACCATAATAAGTTTCTGCTTCTAATTCATATTTTTTATTACAGAAGTTACATTCAAATTCATGATCTATAATATCGTTATATACGATTTTTCTAACAGGTTTTTTCTCTCGCCAGTATAAATTACCCATGCACTTAATGAATTCCACTGCTTCTTTTCGTAAATCTTCAGAGGCCTGCTAATCCTTTAGGTACTTCGACCTGTAACCCAATATGACTG
>JAJDNN010000021.1 GCA_022340685.1 Pseudomonadota bacterium | reverse complement strand
GAGCTGCCACTGATCGGGAAAATGCAGTTCCGTGAAACAACCAAGGAATCCCTGATGGCGTTCTGGCAATCTGTCCAGCAAAAGACCGGCCTGACAATTAACGCCAACGAACGCGTGGAAAAAATCGAATCCCAGGCTGGTGGTTTCCTGACCACCACCAGCCAGGGCACCTATCGCAGTCGGGCGATTTTGCTGGCGATTGGCCGGCGCGGGACGCCTCGCAAGCTGGGGGTGCCGGGCGAGGGATCCAGCAAGGTCGTTTACCGGCTCATCGACCCCGGGCAGTATCAGGGCCAGAACGTCCTGATCGTGGGTGGCGGTGACAGCGCCCTGGAAGCGGCAACCAGTATCGCCGCCGAGCCGGCCGCCCGGGTCACTATTTCCTATCGCAGTGAAGCATTCAACCGTGCCAAACCCAAAAACCGCGACAAAGTCCTGGCTGCCGTGGCAGCAGGTCAGATTCAGGTTTTCCTGCAATCAACCGTTCGGGAAATTCGCGACACCAGCGTGACACTGGTTCAGGACGGACGTGATATCGAAATCGCGAATGATGCCGTTATCGTCAGTGCCGGAGGTATTCTGCCAACGCCGTTCCTGAAAAGTATCGGCATCGAAGTCGAAACCAAGTACGGGACCGCCTGATCTGATGCCATACGATCCCGCCACACAAACCAGACGCTACTCCCGACGCTACCTTGGTGGCCTGTTCCTGCTGCTCATGCTTCCCGTCGGGTTCGCGGCCACGCTGGATGACGCCAATCTGGCAATTCGAGCCCGGCATTATGCCGAGGCCGTTAAAATCCTCCAGCCCCTCGCCAGTGCAGGCGACGCCGAAGCGCAATACCAGCTGGCCAGCATGTACCGGACCGGGCGGGGTGTCCACAAGAACTACAAAATGGCCTTTCGGCTGATGCAGCAATCGGCCCGGCAAGGTTACACGCGCGCAAAATACAATCTGGGCGTGATGTATGAACGCGGCCTGGGCGTGGCGCGCGATTCACAACAGGCACAGCACTGGTACAGACAAGCCGCAAATGACAACTATGCACCCGCTCAAGACAAACTGGAGCGCGCACCGGCACCACCGGTATCGGATCCGGGACGGGCCTTGTTTATCGCGGTACAAACCGGTGATCACGATACGGCAAAAATGCTGTTATCAAGGCAGGCCCCGGTGCTCTGGCACGATCCCCAGGGCAGGACTGCATTGATGGAGGCCGCTAGCCGGGCAGATGCAACAAGTGTCCGTCTGTTATTGCAACATCACGCCAAGCCCGATCAGCGTGACAAGGTAATGGATACCGCCCTGTTGCTTACGGCCCGGAATGGGAATGTCGAGGTGATCCGGCTGCTGCTCAAGTCGGGGGCAAATCCGTCGCTGTCAGATGCGAATGGCAATACACCGCTGCTTGTTGCGGCCAGACAAGGGCATCTGACCGCTGTTCGTCTCCTAGCGCAATCGGGTCGTCAATCACTCAAGCACCGGAACAAGGCGGGACAAAATGCGACTGATCTTGCCGTGCGCGCAGGGCATACCGAAGTCGCCCGCTATCTACAAACCGAGGGCCTGGCCACCTCGCTGGCCGACAAGCCCCGGACCGCATCTACGCGCGCCAAACTGGGGGCAATCAAAAAAAGCACCACCAACTTCCCGGGCTGGTCACCCATGATGATCGCTGCCTGGCGCGGCGAAACAGAGGTTGTGCAACTCCTGCTGCAACAGGGCGCCAGCGTTTCAAGCCGCGATGAACAGGGCAATACCCCCCTCATGCGCGCGGCCTGGCAAGGCCACACCCATATCGTGCAGCAACTGGCGGACAAAGGGGCAGCGCCGGATGCGCTAAACAAACAAGGTCGCACTGCACTGATGTATGCCGCCGAACACGGTCACATTGAAACTGTCCGCTATTTGCTTAGCGCCGGTGCCAGCATCAATCGCCTCGATGCAAACCACGCGACTGCCATGCTCTATGCCGTTCGGGGTGGTCATTCTCGCATGGCCAGCCTGCTTCTTGATCATGGCGCGGATCCGGAACGCGGTAAACTGGATCGCCAACCAGCGCTGGTTTGGGTGATCCGGACTGGCCAGACTTCAGTGCTGGCGCAATTACTCGATTCCGGCGCCAACCCGAATCAGCGGGACAGCAACCAGCGCAGTGCGCTCTGGCATGCCGCCACCGCCCGTGAGGTGGCCACGGTCAAATTGTTACTTGGCAAAGGTGCTGATCCGAAACTGGCCGATGCGCGCCAATACACGCCCCTGCACCAGGCCGCCTGGCAAGGCGACATCCAATCGGTCCGTCTGCTCCTGGCCGCTGGCGCTGGACTGAATGCCAAAACCCAGGACGGCAATACCCCGCTGATGCTGGCGGCGGGGCGGGCACACGCCGGCACCGTAGCCGAGCTGATACAGGCGGGTGCCAGCATCAACGCGCGCAATAATAACGGGGGCAGCGCGCTGATGCTGGCCGCGGTAAAAGGCGATCAACAAACGGTGGAACTGTTATTGAAAGGTGGAGCCGATCCATCACTGCGTAACAAGATCAAAAAACGGGCGGAAGACCTGGCAAAATCCGCGGGGCATGCTGCGGTGGCGGAACAAATCCGGGGCTACCGCAAAGAAAAATGGCTGGGCATATTCTGATTCGCATTCTTCCCTGCCCACCACTGTGCTCGGCACAGCGGTGAGCATCCAGACTCCCCGGAACCGCGTTCACCCGCTCATCGATTTGCGCTGCCATTTACATGGTAACGGGAACCGATACCGGTATAATTGGTCCCAGATAACAATATTTTATGAGTAGTGCCGCCCCCACATATTCCGTTCCTGTCACGGTCAGTTACCTTGACCGGCTGAGTCTGACTATCTTCTTCGCTCTGGCACTGCACGCCATCATTATCCTTGGCGTCAGTTTCAATATTTCACAGGACGATGAGGACAGCCTGTCCACCATGGAAATCACCCTGGTGCATAACCGCTCTGAGGACGAACCAGAAGAAGCAGACTACCTGGCCCAGGCCAATCAGCTCGGCGGCGGTAATATCGAGGAGAAAGTACGCGACAGCAGTCCCTTCTCGAATAACGCCCCGACCGAAGAACAAGGTATAGCGCCCGATAGTCCACGCGAACTTGCTCTGCCGCCGGCACCAGAAAAGAACGCCCAACAGGAACTCATGACCGCTGAGAAGGCGCCTCGTAAGGTCGAGAGTCGGCCGCAGAACGAGCCACTACCCGTCCCAAGTAAGGACGTCACCGTCGCCCAGTTATTCGAACGCAGTCAGGAAATCGCCCGCCTCAGTGCAAAAATTGAGCAGGTCAAAAAAAGCTTTGCGGTCAGCCCGCGCCGTACCTATGTGCGTGGCGCCAACGCCAAAGAATTTCGCTTTGCCAGCTATATGGATGCCTGGCGCAACAAGGTGGAGCGAATTGGCAATATGAATTACCCGGAAGAAGCGGTGGAGAAAAACATCAGCGGTAGCCTGCTGCTGGATGTGGCCATCAATCCGGATGGCACGCTCAACACAGTCCGGATCACACGCTCCTCCGGCCATCCCGTTCTCGACAAGGCAGCGGTACGGATCGTAAAACTGGCTGCCCCTTATCCACCCCTGAGCGAGAACATCCTCAAGGACACTGACATACTCCACATCCCGCGCGTCTGGGTGTTCCGCAGTGGTGAAGGTGGCCTGATCATGACGCCCTAGCGGAGCAATGTTTTCCGGCACTCTGCAAACACGCTTGTGTCCTGGCAGCCCCTGACGGATACTTTAAATATGGCACAGGACAACTCCTTTACCGGCCACTTTCTCATCGCCATGCCAAATCTGGCCGATCCTAACTTCTTTCACACCGTGACCTACTTGTGTGAATACAGTCCGGCTGGCGCAATGGGGCTGGTGATCAACCGTCCCCTTGACCTGAGCCTCGGCGAACTGGCAGAGCAACTGGACATCGAGGTCACCGAACCACCCATGGCCAACGTCCCCATTTATCAGGGTGGACCGGTACAAACCGATCGTGGCTTCGTGCTGCATACCCCCCAGGGTGAGTGGGACAACACCCTGAGCATCACGCCAGACATTGCCCTCACCGTCTCGCAGGACATCCTCGAGTCCATCGCCCAGGGTGTGGGTCCCGAACACTTCCTGATTACACTCGGCTATGCCGGCTGGGGCGAAGGCCAACTGGAAGAAGAACTGGCTGCCAATGCCTGGCTCAATGGCCCGGCCGATACCCGCATCATATTCTCCACCCCGGTTGAATCACGCTGGCCGGCCGCTGCCGCACACCTGGGAATCGACCTTGGCCAGCTTTCCAGCGACATTGGCCACGCCTGAAACATTACTCAGCTTCGATTACGGCACAGTCCGGATTGGCATCGCCATCGGCCAGACAGTCACCGCGACCGCCAAACCCCTCACAACGATCGCCTGTCGCAACAAAAAACCCGACTGGTCGGCGATCGGCAAGCTGATCGCCGACTGGCAACCCCAGCGGCTGGTGGTGGGCCTGCCCTTGCAACTGGATGGCAGCGAACAGGAAATGACCGAACGGGCCCGACGTTTTGGTAATCAGCTCAAAGGGCGGTACAATCTGCCCGTCGAGATGGTGGATGAACGCCTGACCTCCCGCGAAGCCGAAGCAAACCTCGCTGCCGCTGGCGGAAAAATCGACAAGGCCCGCATTGATGCCCAGGCCGCCGCCCTGATTCTGCAAAGCTGGCTGGATCAGCGCACCACCTGAACTGAGTAAAGCGATTTCTGTATGCCCGAAGGCCGAGATGTCAATCAACTGCTGGGCCAAATGGCCAGCGACTTGCGTTCCCTTCTCGCATCACGACACATTTCCGATCCCCTGATGATTGGCATCCACACCGGGGGGGTGTGGGTCGCAGAAGTTCTGCACCGCCAGCTGGATCTGGCCGGGCCACTCGGCAGCCTCAATATTACCTTTTACCGGGATGACTTCACCCACATCGGTATGCATCCCCAGGTACAGCCGTCCATCCTGCCGTTCGAGGTCGAGAACCACCATATCATCCTGGTCGATGATGTGCTGCACACAGGCCGTACTATCCGCGCTGCATTGAACGAAATTTTCGACTACGGAAGGCCAGCCTCGATCATTCTTGCCACGCTGGTGGAACGTAGCGGCCGGGAGTTGCCAATCTGTGCTGACGTGGTCGGTACCCGGATCGAATTGTTACCTGAACAGAATATCAAACTGAGTGGGCCCGATCCGCTGATCCTGACCAAACGGGGGAACACATGAAGCCGGGTAACATTCAGTTCGACAACGATGGTCGCCTGCGCCACTTCATCGACATCGAAGGCCTGTCACGGAACACCCTGACCGAAATCCTGGATACGACAGAGAACTTCGCCACTGTCGGCAGTCAGCAGGTAAAAAAGGTACCCCTGCTGCGTGGCAAGACAATTATTAACCTGTTCTTTGAGCCCAGCACCCGCACCCGGACCACGTTCGAGCTAGCCGCCAAACGCCTTTCGGCGGATGTGCTGAACATCAACATTAATACCTCCTCGACCAGCAAGGGTGAAACCCTGCTGGATATGTTGCGTAATCTCGAAGCGATGCATTGCGACATGTTCATCGTGCGGCACAATGCGAGTGGCGCAGCACACTTCATCGCCGAACACGTGGCACCCCACATCAGCGTCATCAATGCCGGGGACGGATGGCACGCGCATCCGACCCAGGCGATGCTCGACATGTTCACCATTCGCCGCCACAAACCTGACTTCAGCGCCTTGCGGGTTGCCATCATCGGCGACATCAAACACTCACGGGTGGCCCGCTCAGAAATCCATGCCCTTAACACTCTCGGCGTGCCGGAAATTCGGGTGATTGGTCCGCAAACGCTGGTGCCCGACGAAGCGACCCAGCTGGGCGTGCACATCGAGCATTCACTGGAAAAGGGCCTGCAGGATGTCGACGTCATTATCACCCTGCGGCTCCAGCGCGAGCGCATGGAGGCGGCCCTGCTGCCCAGCCAGCATGAATATTTCGCCCGCTTCGGTCTGACCGAGTCCAAACTGGCGTTGGCCCGGCCGGATGCCATCGTCATGCATCCGGGCCCGATCAACCGTGGAGTGGAAATCGATTCGGCTGTTGCGGACGGGCCACACTCGGTGATTCTCGAACAGGTCACCAACGGCATCGCCGTGCGCATGGCGATCATGTCTATGGTGCTGGGTCGTGGCCCGCACACGGAGGAGGCCGGCTGATGCGCTGGCAGATCACAAAGGGTCGCGTCATCGACCCGGCCAACGATTTCGATGCCGTGACCGATCTGTTTGTCGCTGACGGACGCATTCTTGCCCGGGGCCGACGACCGGATGGTTTTGAGGCCGAACAGATCATTGACGCCAGCGGCCAGATCGTGATCCCTGGTCTCGTCGACCTGTCGGCCCGGTTACGGGAGCCGGGCCATGAATACAAGGGCACTATCGCCACTGAAACGCGGGCCGCCGCGGCGGGCGGCATCACAACGCTGTGCATTCCGCCGGATACGGACCCGGTTATTGATACCCCGGGCGTGGCCGACCTCATCGCCCGCCGGGCGACGGCAACCGGCTATGCCCGGGTCAAGACACTTGGCGCCCTGACCCGGGGTCTGGGGGGGAAACAACTGGCGGAAATGGCCTTGCTCCGCGATCAGGGCCAGTGTGTCGGCGTCAGCAATGCCTGCGCGCCCATCAGCAGTACGCGGGTTATGCGACGTGCCATGGAATACGCCGCCAGTTGCCGGATGACCGTGTTTCTGCACGCCGAGGACCCAAGCCTGTCGGCAGGCGGCTGCGTCAACGAAGGTGTCATCAGTAACCGGCTGGGGCTGCCCGGTATCCCCGAGGCCGCTGAAACCGTGGCGGTAGCGCGGGACCTGATGCTGATCGAACAAACCGGGGTACGCGCTCACTTCTGTCATCTGTCCGCCAACCATTCGGTGCAGATGATTGCCCGTGCCATTCACGACGGCCTGCCTGTCAGCATGAGCGTCAGCGCCCATCAGCTGCACCTGACCGAAATGGACATCGGCTTCTACGACAGCCAGTGCCACGTTCTGCCGCCACTGCGCACCCAGCGGGATCGCGACGGTCTGCGCGCCAGCCTGGCCAGCGGCACAATCAGCGCCATCTGTTCCGATCACCAGCCACACAACGATGATGCCAAACTCGCCCCCTTCCCCGAAACCGAACCCGGCATCAGCGGTCTGGAAACCCTGCTGGCCCTGACGTTGCGACTGGTAGATGAAGAGGTGCTGTCACTGAATGCCGCCCTCGCCCGACTGACCTGTGAGCCGGCCGCTATTCTGGGACTGACCGATTGCGGCAATCTGGGCGAGGGGGGCCGCGCGGACATCTGCATATACGATCCCGACCAGCCCTGGCGTGTTGATCCGACCAAATTTCTCAGTACCGGCAAGAACACCCCGTTCAGTGGCTGGGAACTGAAGGGCAAAGTCACACATACCCTGCTGGCGGGGCAACAGGTTTATTGCGCAGACGATAACTAAACGGGAGCAGGCAAAACCCAATGCCCTCACAGCGTGACACGATTTTTCTGGAAGACGCCGAGATCCTTAGTCACACGGCTTTCGAAGGTAAGCAATATATCCTCACCGTGCGGGCGCCGGTCATCGCTGCCCATGCCCGACCCGGCAGTTTTGCCCATCTCACCTGCGGCCCTGAACTGCACATGCGTCGGCCCATTTCCATTATGCGGGCCATCCCGGTACGTGATGAGGTGATTTTTCTGTACAAGGCCGTTGGCGCCGGCACGGCCCTGCTCGCACACCGTGAACCGGGCGAGAGTATCAGCGTCCTCGGCCCGATCGGCCGGCCGTTTGAGTTGCATGGCAATCATCCCCGTCCGTTGCTAATCGGTGGCGGGGTTGGCATGCCACCGATGGTGTTCCTCGCCGACACGATCCGGCAACACCACCGGAACTTTTCTCCACTGGCGATCCTGGGTTCTGAAGTCCCGTTTCCGTTCAGTCTGCGGCCGTCGGAATTCATGCTGCCCGGGATCCCGGCCGGAGTGATCGCCACCATGCCCCTGATGGAGGACTGGAATATTGCCTGCCGTCTGGCCAGCAAGCAGGGCTATGCCGGCTGTCATGATGGCTACGTAACAGACCTGGCGCGCTACTGGCTCGATGCCCTCAGTGAGTCACAACGGCAGGACGTCGAAGTGTTCGCCTGCGGGCCCCATCCAATGCTCGAAGCCGTCGCCACCCTGGCCCGGGAATATGGCCTGCCCTGTCAGGTATCGCTGGAAGAATTCATGGCTTGCGGCGTCGGCGGCTGCGCCGGCTGCGTAGTGGAAGTACAGACCGACGCCGGCCCGACCATGCAGCGGGTCTGCGTCGACGGCCCGGTGTTCGACGCCCGGCAGGTATTCTGAGTTTCTGTTATTCGTTGTTGCACCCGGCAGCTGTTCACGAATTCGAATACTGGCCAAATCGAACAACGATCCCTGCCCCGTTACCCTGGTTACGCGTTCCAGCCAATCCGTAGCCCTAAAGTTTAAATCCCTGCGCCGATAAGATTGACTAGCCAGGGGCATTTAAACCCACCGCAAACTGCTGCCCGAGGAATGAACATATGGACATGTCTGATACCCGCCACCCCTTCATCTGCACCGCCCGCATCATTCTGCTGAGTCTGCTTGTTGTCAGCTTACCGCTGGCGGCCGCCGACATCCCGACTGAAGCCCGTCTGTTTATGGATCAACAAGGTCATGCCCACCTGCCCGACAGTAGTATTTACCGCGGAGAATATCTGGATGGCCTTTTTCACGGTCAGGGTGAATTGTCCTGGAGCAACGGCGATATGTACCGGGGCGAATTTCGTCGCGGTCTGATGTCTGGCCGGGGTCGATTTGAAGAGGCCAGTGGTAGTGTTTATGAAGGGGAATTTCGTGCGGGGATGAGCCATGGCCATGGTGTCTATACCGGCCAAAACGGGATTCACTATGAAGGTCAGTTTGCCCGCGATGTCTTTGACGGCCAGGGGCGCTACACAAACAGCGACGGCACCATATACGAAGGCATCTTTCATCAAAATGCACCCGATGGCCCTGGCCGAATTACCTTCAAGGATGGTAGCCACTATGAAGGTGAGATCCACGACTGGCAGATGCAGGGACAAGGCGTCTATACCGTCAGTGAGGAACAGATCTATGCGGGCGAATTTGTTGCCGATGTGTTGAACGGCCAGGGTGAGATCCGCCAGGGCAAATCGATCTATACCGGACAGATCAGGGACTGGCGAGCCAACGGGGCGGGTAAATTAATTCTCGGCGATGGCAGCCAGTACGAAGGTGAGTTCAAAAACAGTGTATTTGATGGCAAGGGGCGTCTCACCAGCAAGAACGGAAACATTTATACGGGCAACTTCAAGAGCGGCCTGAAACACGGCTACGGTGAGCTGGTGCGCGCCAAGCCCCAGGGCCGCAAACGCAAGGTCAGCGGCTGGTGGGAGTATGGCCGGTATCAGGGCGAGACCCGGCCAGACGCGAAAGCGCAATCCGCCCACGCCAGGCAACGAGAAAAACTGGATGCCGAAGTTATTTACTACGCCCAGCCTGAATTGCTCGAGAATAAACTGCTTGCCCTGCAGCCTTCCCGTCCCGGCGTTACCGATCTGTACATGGTCAGCTTCGGCGCCTATGGCCAGCAGGACGTATTCATGAAGGAAGCACGCTACAGCCAGGCCCTGTTTAACCGCCGCCTGGGAGCCGAACATCGCAGCCTGCGTTTGATCAACAACCCGAAGTCAATCAATGAGACGCCTCTGGCCAGCGTGACCAATCTGCAACGTAGCCTCAACCACATTGCATCCATAATGGACAAGGAGGAAGACATTCTGTTTTTATACCTGACCAGCCACGGTTCGGATAAGCACGAACTGACGGTTTCCCTGCGCGGTCTACCCCTGAATGATCTGCCGGCCCCGCGGCTGGCGGCCATTCTCAAAGCCACCGGGATCAAATGGAAAGTCGTGCTAATTTCCGCCTGCTATTCAGGTGGCTTCATCAAGGAATTGCAGGATGACCATACCCTGGTGATCACCTCGGCCCGACCCGATCATGTGTCCTTCGGCTGCAGCGACGAAGCTGAGTTTACTTACTTCGGACGGGCCTACTTCAAATACGCACTGAACCAGACTGTTGATTTTGTCAGCGCATTCGAACTGGCCAGTGACCTTGTCACGGAATGGGAAGACAAGGAGAACTATGATCATTCTGAACCGCAGATTCAGTCTACGCCGGCCATCGAGGCAAAACTGGCCGACTGGCGAAAGACGCTGGCCTTACCCCGTACCGCCCGGTTGCAGAAAGAATAGTTATCGTGTTGTGAAGTAATGCGCCCGCGTACCGTGCAAGGGCAACGACTACTGATACCCCAGGCAAGCCACCATAGCCCTGTATCCGTGCGGTTACTCAGTATCTTCCAGGGTAATACCCGCCAGCGAAGACGTCATCTGTTCCACATCGGCGCCCTTGGTCTCGCCCAGCTTGATCATCAGGCGCAGTTCATTGGCCGAGTCGGCATGGTTGATGGCATCTTCGTAGGTAATATCACCATTCTTATAGAGCTCGTACAAGGCCTGATCAAAGGTCTTCATGCCCTGCTGGGTGGACTTGGCCATTAGCGGTTTCATCTGATGGATTTCACCCTTGCGAATCAGGTCTGCCATCAGTGGTGTATTTATTAACACTTCCACTGCCAGCATCCGGCTCTGGCCGTCCGGTGTCGGGATCAGTTGCTGGGCGATGAAAGCTTTCATGTTAAGCGACAAATCCATTAGCAACTGGTTGCGCCGGTCTTCCGGGAAGAAGTTGATAATTCGGTCCATTGCCTGGTTGGCGTTGTTGGCATGTAGTGTCGCCAGACACAGGTGGCCGGTTTCGGCAAACGCAACGGCATGATCCATGGTTTCGCGGGTGCGGATTTCGCCGATCAGAATCACATCCGGGGCCTGGCGCAGAGTGTTACGCAGTGCCACTTCAAAACTCTCGGTATCCAGGCCGACTTCACGCTGGGTGACAATGCAGCCCTTGTGGTTGTGAATGTATTCGATGGGGTCCTCGATGCTGATGATGTGACCGGTGCTGTTTTCGTTGCGGTAACCCAGCATCGCCGCCATCGAGGTGGATTTACCGGATCCGGTGGCGCCCACAAAAATCACCAGCCCGCGCTTGGTCATCGCCAGTTCCCGGATAATCGGTGGCAGGCCAAGATCGTCGATTTTAGGGATAGTGGTTTCAATTTTGCGCAGTACCATGCCGGCATGATTACGTTGCCGAAACGCGCTGACCCGAAACCGGCCGATCCCGGAAGCGGAAATGGCAAAATTGCATTCATTGTGGCGCGCGAAATCCTCGCGCTGTGCGGGGCTCATGATACTGGTAACGATCTCCTCGGACTGCCCGGGCGTGATGGTGGTCTGGGTAATGGGCGAAACCTTGCCGTTGACCTTGAGGCTGGGCGCCACACCCGCAGTAATAAAAAGATCCGATGCATTTTTATGCACCATCAGTTTCAGTAGTGAGTCAAAGTCCATCTTCGATGCCTCTATCCGGAATTATTTGAATACATCTTTATTGGCGGCACGCATGCGGGCCTCGGCCTTGCTTACGGTGCCACGCTGCACCAAGTCTTGCAGATTCTGGTCCAGCGTCTGCATGCCCTGCGCCTGGCCGGTCTGAATGGCTGAGTACATTTGTGCCACTTTGTCTTCACGGATCAGGTTTCGAATCGCCGGCGTTCCCACCATGATCTCGTGGGCGGCCACGCGCCCGCCACCAATCCGTTTGAGCAGGGTCTGGGCAATAACCGCGCGCAATGATTCCGACAACATGGAGCGTACCATGTCCTTTTCTGCGGCCGGGAACACATCGATGATCCGGTCGATGGTCTTGGCCGCCGAGCTGGTGTGCAAGGTGCCGAACACCAGGTGGCCGGTCTCAGCTGCCGTCAACGCCAGGCGAATCGTCTCCAGATCGCGCAGCTCGCCGACTAGGATGATGTCCGGGTCCTCACGCAGGGCGGAGCGCAGGGCCTCGGAGAAACCCAGCGTATCACGATGGACTTCGCGCTGGTTGACCAGACATTTTTTGGATTCATGCACGAATTCGATGGGGTCCTCGATGGTCAGGATATGACCGTATTCATTGTCATTCTTGTAATCGACCATGGCCGCCAGGGTGGTCGACTTGCCCGAACCGGTCGGCCCCGTTACCAGGACAATGCCACGCGGATTGTCTGAAATATCCTTGAAGACGGCTGGCGTACTGAGATCCTCGAGGGTCAGGATTTTGGATGGAATGGTCCGGAATACGGCCCCTGCACCACGGTTATGGTTGAACGCATTAACCCGGAAACGGGCCAGTTCAGGTATTTCAAACGAGAAATCGGTCTCCAGAAATTCTTCAAAATCCTTGCGCTGCTTGTCGTTCATGATGTCGTACACCAATGAGTGCACCGCCTTGTGTTCCATCGGGGGAATATTGATGCGGCGCACATCCCCGTCCACACGAATCATCGGCGGCAATCCGGCCGACAAGTGCAGGTCGGATGCATTGTTTTTAACGCTGAAAGCCAGTAATTCGGTAATATCCATCGGTAGTTCACTCTGAGGTTGTCGTTATTATCGTCCAGGACGATCATGCATCAAGGTTATCGGTAATTTCCCGGAATACTTAAAGTACCGCCTGACCATCCGAGAGGCAACATGAACAGGATATCCCAACGACTGGAACAGGTCCGTGATCGTATTCGCCTTGCTACGGCAGCAGCCGGCCGACCGGCCGGTTCTGTGCGACTGCTGGCGGTGAGCAAGACCCGTCCCCTGGTTGATCTTGAGGCTGCACTGGCAGCCGGCCAGACCGCATTTGGCGAAAGCTACCTGCAGGATGCCCTGCCCAAGATTGAGGGATTGGGATCAAACGTAGAGTGGCATTTTATCGGTCCGGTGCAGGCTAACAAGACGCGCGCTATCGCCAGCCATTTTGCCTGGGTGCACAGTGTGGAGCGGCTTAAAATCGCCCGTCGTCTAAGCGAGCAACGACCCCCGACATTGCCACCCATCAATCTCTGCCTGCAGGTTAACATCTCGGGTGAAATGAACAAGGCCGGATGCCCGCCTGAAGAACTGCCTGAACTGGCCGCCGAGATTATACGGCTGCCTGGCCTCGTACTGCGCGGGCTGATGACCATTCCTGCGCAAGAGACAGTATTTGAGCGACAACGTCGCCCGTTTCGTGAATTGCGTCTGGCGTTCGAGGCACTGAAGGCCCAAGGTCATCACCTCGACACCCTGTCGATGGGTATGAGCAATGACCTGGAAGCCGCGATTGCCGAAGGATCCACCCTGGTTCGCGTCGGCACGGCCATTTTTGGTTCACGCCGAGC
>JAJDNN010000208.1 GCA_022340685.1 Pseudomonadota bacterium | reverse complement strand
CCACGGCCTGCCCATTCGCCAGGATCACCACGGGTGCCGTCGTAATATCACCTTGCGTGTCCTCTACCCGCCATTGATCTCCTTTTAGTTCCAGTCGGGCGACCTCCCGCCCGGTCAGGACCGCGATGCGCCCGGCCTGGTCGGCCAGCAGGGCTGCGCACAATGCCGGAGGACGAAGCCAGCCTGCTCGCGGATAGAGTACGCCGCCCGAGGCGACGGTCAGTCCGGCTCGCTCCGTCGCAGTGGCCTGATCGAGGCACTCAAGGATGGAGGCAGGCAGGCCCAGCTGGCCGAGTCGGGTGGTACGGTTTTTATCCAGCAGGTGCAGCACGCCGGTTTGCTGCCAGGGCAGTGTGGGCAGGCGGGCTTGTAACCGATTCAGCCAGGTGACACTGTGAAGAAACGCGGCCAGGTAAAACCGGCTTTCCCGGTTCATATCTGCCGTAAGGTGTGGCAGCACCACCCCGCCCGGATTTCCCGACGCACCGGCTGCCACGCGTGACTGCTTCTCCAGAATGGTGACGCGCCAGTCCTGCTCTGCCAACGCATGGGCCACGCTGACACCCGCCACACCGGCGCCGATCACCACGGCATGACGCTCCCGGGGTATTGGGGTACCGGGCAGATGAAACCACGGGGTTTCCGGTTGCCGGATCGGCGACCCCGCTGAAAGAATCCCGGCCAGCATATCGCGCTTGAGGCCAAACCCGGGGCGCTTGTTGAGGCTGAACCCGGCCGTTTCCAGGCCACGGCGTACCGTGCCGGCCGCGCTGTATGTGGCGATGGTGCCACCCGGTCGTGTCAGGTGCGCAACCTGCTGTAGTACGGCGGGCGTCCACATGTCCAGGTTCTTTGCCGGTGCAAATCCGTCCAGGTACCAGGCATCGACACTGGCATCGTCACAGATGTTGAAGGATGCGAGCATCTCACCGACCTCACCGAACAACAAGGTGAGTGTGACTCGTCCATTGAGCAGTTGTCGCTGGTGGAGTCCCGCCACCAGGGGCGGATAGATCGTAGCAAGTGCGTCTGCTCCGGCGGCAAGTTCCGGCCAACCTGATAGCACCCGCAACAGGTCCATGCGGGTCAGCGGATGTTTTTCCACCGAGATGTAATGCAGGTGGGCATCGGCAGGGGCATGTACTTGCCAGGCGGCCAGGGTAACCAGAAAGTTCAGACCGGTGCCAAAACCGGTTTCCCCGATGGTAAAGGTGCGGCAGTCGTTAAACCGCGCCGGCAAATTATTGCCATCGAGAAACACATGACGCACCTCATCCACGCCACCAGCGCGTGAAAAGTACACATCCTCAAACGCCGGGCTGTAGGGCGTTGCATCGCGCCATTCGATGCGGGCAGGCAGGATACGCTTCAAGATTGGCTAATGACCACGGTATCAGGGCAACAATTCCGGGCGCAGCATCCAGTCCAGACGCCAGCCGTCTCCCTCCGTGTACTCCAGACACACCATGCTGCCCGGTTTGAACGTCACGAGCTCGGTCTGTGGATCACCCACTAGCAGATTGGCTGTCAGTCTTGCCATGAAAGGCAGGTGACCGACCAGGACGGTTGCAGGACCACCGGTATCGAGCCTTGCCGCAAAAGCGATGACGTCATCGTTGGGCGCCAGGCCACTGACCGACTCGGCCTGGCCGTGTGGCAGGATCGCCTGTGCCAACAGTCCGGCAGTTTGTTCGGCGCGGGTTTTACCACTGTGCCAGACGCGTTGAACCCCCATGTCGAGGTGTGACAGGAAATCAGCCAGCTTCTGCACATCACGCCACCCCGCTTCGCTCAGCGGCCGATCCGGATCGATTTCCTTGCTCAGTGCTTCGCCATGCTGGACCAGAAACAATTTCATTACATTATTCTACAGCCGGACATGACGTTATTTAAACCAGTCCGCCATGTCGTCATTTTCCAGATCAGCAATATCCGCATCAGACAGTTCGACTTCACCGGTGACGTCCTCGTCCGGCGGGGCGGTTTGAATCGGTTCCTCGGCTTCAGTAATGGCATCCTCTCGGAACGCATCAAAAAAGGGCTGGAAGTGTTGTTCCGTCAGGCACAGGTTGATTTTCTCCACCACGCTGTCATTCCGTGCATCCCAGAAGTGGGTGATGGCGCGGTGAAAAGCCTGGGCGCAGGTTTCAATCGGAATGTCACCGGACCCGCAGCCGATGGCAGGAAAAGCAATCGATGTCCACTCATTCGCTTCACACAATAACAGGCTGCGCGAGACGGCCTGGGTAATTTTCCGCTGTTCTTCGCCCTCGCCCATTTGCGGACCCACCGCATGGATAATTGCGTCATAAGGCAGATCCCCCGCCGTGGTGTACACGGCCATACCGCTGTCGATGTGGCCGTATTCATGAATCAGGCGAGTGCTTTGTGTCTGTAATTCTTCTCCAGCTGCTGCGAGAATGGTTGCCGACAAACCCCTCGTGTGTGACAACTCGCGGTTGGTGGAATTGACGATTACCTTGACCGGCGCTTCCAGTAAATCGCTAATACTGATCAGAAGTTCCCGATCACCGAAGAGAAACTGCATTGACGGCATGTTTTTGTTTTGTTGTGATTCAGTCATCGCACTATTTGTATTTGGGCGTTCGCATGGCCTTGAGTTGATCGAGCAACACCGGGCTGTCCCATTCACGACTGCCCACGGCACGATGGGTAACCATGCCGTCCGGACTGATGATGTAGGTGGTCGGCATACCCACCACCTCGTAGCGACTGATGACCGCGCCATCGAGATCCATCAATAACGGGAATGTCACGGGATAGTCACCGGTAAACTCGAAGACGGTATCGGCATCCTCACCAACATCGACGGCGAGTATTACAATTCCCTTGTCCTTAGTATCTTGCCAGACGCGTTCCATGGACGGCATTTCATAGCGACAGGGAGGACACCAGGTGGCCCAGAAATTCAGGATGACGACCTGACCCCGGTAATCTGATAACCGATAGGTTTTTCCATCCTCGCCCTGCAAGGTAAAACCAGGTGCTGGAAACGGTTCCTGGATTGAAGGTAAGGTTTGCTGATCCGCAACAGCGGACAGGCTTGCCAGATTCAACGAAACCAGCATGATTATTTTGATGAGAACGCGCATATCAGTTTATATCGTCGGGGTCGGGGTGGATGTCAGGCGCGCATTGCACGTCGTGGATAACGAATTCATGCTGCTTGTCATACTGGTGCCAGACGACTCGCAGGTCGAACATTGCCCCGGGCTTCAGGTTGAACGTTGAAAGGCCCCAGTTGTAATCACCCGGCTTGTAACTCTGGACTGTCGGATACAGGCCCCAGTTCAGGGCCAGTTGCGCGGCAGGTTTGACCTGTCCCGGTGGCCATGTCTTTTCCCAGTCCTCCCGGGTCTTCATGCCGCGTTTTTTATCCTGATAATAAATAATCCAGTCACGCAGATTGTAATTGAGAGTGCCGGGTGTGGTCAGATTCGAAATATTCTTGAATACTGTCTGAAATGCGCAGCTTTGTGCAAACACTTCGGCCTGCTCGGGCGTGAATCCACGGGCCATGGCAAAGCCACGGCTCTGATCCGGTAAGCGTTGCACCAGCCGCAGTGTCATGCCGTCGCCCTTTATTTCCCAGTATGGCAAATTCGCCACTTCATCGATTCCTGTACTGAGGGTGACAGCAAACACAAGCCGGCTTGAGGTAGCGAACAGGATAAAGGGAACAACAAGATTCAGAGGAAGTTTTTGCATGCGCAGTCGTTTTTTATTGTCTTCAACAGGATTGTTGCTATGATTTTAACCTACCCCAAAAAACGCTGCACCGCAATCAAGGCGACTCAGCTGCTCATGACAGTAAAGTAATAGCCATAAAACAACGCCCATACCGCTAACAGTATCGATCGTCTGAAGGCAACTGAACGGTTTGGCAAAGCATAGCGGGCAACAACATTGGCCAGTACAGTGACCAGAGCAAACCGGATCAGCCGTGCCGGGATGCTTAGCAGGAGAAACAGACCGAGGGGAATGCCCGCGCCATAGGCCTGTACGGCGAAGGTTTTGTAGGGGATTCCCTGTAACGGCCCAATGAACATCGCTCCAATCCCGGTTGTTGTCAATGACGCACGGACTTCATCCATCATTGCAGTATTAATGGCAGGAACCGATTCGACCCAGTGTGTGCTGACAACCGGCTCATACTGGCCCCAGAGATACATCAGCAGGCCGCCGGCCAGTGCGCCGGTCAGGGCCCAGAGACAAGCGATCAGGCCCTGCTTCAGGTTGTTGATTCCTGTTGCACTTGTCCATACATCCGGCACGATGAAAAACAGGGTTGCTTCGGCAAAGCCCCAAGCGGCAGCAATGATCTTCACTGCCACGTGGGAAAGTGCCCTTCCTCAGCGAGTTGTCGCATGGTTTTATCCAGTTCCTTCATGTACGCGTCTTTGTCGCCATGCCAGGCCAGAGGATCACCTACGAAGATGTCACAGATAAACGGAACCAGTAAAGCCTCGCCTCTCGGCAGGGCCTTGCCGAGTCCATGCATGTATATCGGAATAACAGGTACATGTGGCTGACTTTCCGCCAGACGGGCAACACCGGTCTTGAAGCCGGATAATTGTTCGGGTTCACCACGGGAGCCCTCCGGAAACAGAATCAGGATTTCACCGGACGTCAGGGCCTGGCGGCAACCTGCCAGTGGATCGTCATTCGGGCTGTTTCGCTTTCGGGCAATGGGTAGAATGCCGATGATGTTGGTCGCAAACCATGCCAGCAGGCGATTACGAAAAAAGTAATCCATTGCCGCCACAGGACGAACCTTGTCAAGAATACGCCAGGGCAGAATCGTCATCAGCACCATGGTATCCAGATGACTATTGTGATTCGCGATCAGAATCGCCGGTCCCTGCTGCGGCAAACGATCGCGGTGGCGGATATTGAGGCCCAGTATGAACAGAATAACGGTCTGGACAAAGACCTTGAAATACAACCAGCGTAGCAGGCGGATCATTGTCTAGAAATGCAGATAGAATACATAGTGGAAAAAAAGTGGCGCGGTATAGGTCAGGCTATCGACACGATCCAGGATCCCGCCATGGCCCGGCAACAGGCTTCCGCTGTCCTTGACGCCAATATCACGTTTGATGGCAGAAATGATCACATCACCGATGAAGCCGCCAGCGCCGATCAGTGCTCCCGCCAGCGCGGCTTCAGGCAGATTCAGCGGGGTAAGATATTTAGCCAGCACCGTGGCCAATAAAGTCGTGGTTAGAACGCCTCCGGCAAAACCTTCCCAGGTCTTTTTCGGACTGACTGACGGAACGATGGGGGTTCGGCCGAAAAGTTTCCCCCAGGTATATTGCGCGACATCATTAAACTGGGTCAGGAACACAAGGAATAATACCAGCCCCGCTCCACCCGCTACGGGATTGCCAGCCGTAGGCAGTACCAGCAAAAAGGCAACATGGCTAAGACAAAACACGGTCATCATCAGTCCCCAGTGCAAGGAGCCGGCCGCGGCCAGAAATCGATCCGTGACACCAATCAGTACCATGCGTGTCGGCAGGTAGAGAAACGCGTAGACCGGAATAAAGATGATGAACATCCCGTACCATTCAATGCCGACCCAGTAATATTGTATGGGGATAGTCAGGTAGGCCCAGAACATAATCCGGCGATCGGCGCGTCGGGTCGGGATCAATGACAGGTATTCCTTCAGAGCAAGAAAACTGATAAGGGCGAAAAAAACAATGGAGACATTTCGACTCAGAACGATGGCAACGGTAAAGACAGTAATCATGATCCACCATGATTTTATCCGTTGGACTAGCTCTGAAAAGTCCTTTTGTGGCGCTCTGGCCTTAAGGACGACAACCAGCAAACTCGCGGCGATCAAAATGGCAAATACACCTGCCAGTGCCCATACTACGTTCGGTTTGAGCATCAGCCAGCTCATACGTTGACCTCGGCCAGTGCTGAACGGGCCCGGTTGACGATGGTCAGAATTAGCAAGCCAAGCACAACACCCAGGTAAAGATTTATCCAGAGCCCGGTTTCAATACTGCTAGCCAGCAGCACCGCCAGCAGACCAAACGCCAGCGCACGGTCACTCTTGCCCATCGGGCCCTGATACTGCCGTTGCGTACCTATCTGTACTGCAACCACGCCGGTCATTTCACTGATGGTAGCCAGGATGACGATCACGACAACCAGTGCGGGTTCAATTCCGGGAATGACCGCAAAAGGCAGATACAGGGCCGCATCGGAAATGACGTCACCCAGCTCATTCAATATGGCGCCAAGGTGGCTTTGCATTTGATGTTCGCGTGCAAGCAGGCCATCAATGGCATTCAGTGCCATACGAATAAACAGGGTGACAGGAATAAGCAACAAGGCCCAGGTTTCAGTCGGCCAACGGTACAGGCAGAGTCCCGCAATGAGTGAAATACCGACAGCCGACAAGGTCACCTGGTTTGCTGTTACACGATTGCTTGCCAGAAAGCTCACGACTGGGCGCAATAGCGCCTGAAATCGTGGTTTCAGGTCATAGATACTTGGCATGAACGGTCGGCCTCTCCTTGCCGCGTAGTATATTTTTTGATTCTTAGTCTACAGCGTATATTGCTGTATATTTTGATCGAGTCAACCCTAATTGAAGTAGAAACATGATTCAAGTGGTTGTACTTTTATCGATATCCGGTTGCAGAATGCAAGTCGAATCGGGCAGTTCATTTTGGCGTTGTGCCGTGATAAATAAAATTGGGTTGTACACGCACGATATCGGTCGATGCTGCCACACGTTCGGCGATTTCTTCCGGGCCCGGGTCGTGCTCGAGTACCACCAGATA
>JAJDNN010000206.1 GCA_022340685.1 Pseudomonadota bacterium | reverse complement strand
CAAACGTATCGGACTTGTTATTTGTATCGCTGTTCCTTCCACCTCGTTTGCCGCAGACTGGTACATCGGGTTAGGTATCGGCCAGTCCTATATAGACCAACCTATTTTTGGTGAAACCGGTAACGGGTTCAAGATCTTTGGGGGTGCGAATCTGAATCAGTATTTTGCGCTTGAGGCATCATACGTGGATATTGGCTATCCTACAGAGGACTTTTTTGGGCTCCAAACTGAATACACCGGCTCGCAACTCAATGGATGGGCGAAAGGCATACTACCGGTCAGTAAAAAGTTTGATTTATTTGCCAAGGTGGGAATTGTCAATTGGTCGCTCGATAAAACAACGACTTCGTTTGGCCTTCCTTCCCAGACAACATCAAGTAGCGGCACTGATCTGGGCTGGGGACTCGGGGCTGCCTATAATTTCTCGAACATGTGGTCTGCCCAGCTGGAGTACGAAGGCGCCAACGTGGGTGACGGTTCGGCAACTTTCTGGTCCATATCGGGTGTCTATCACTTCTGACCAAGCCTTACTCCTTTTGCTCGGTGACACCATTATAACTGGTACGGATTGTTTCGATCCGTTTTCTGTTTGTGCCGAGATCTGAACGACCGACGCGAGATGACGATTTCACCTGGATAACACCCGCCTGTTCATCAAGCAGGAATTCCACATCATCCACAAACCGGAACAACGACGTCACAAAAGTGGCATGCAGATAATTTTTCTGCAGCGTCACGACCCGCCCACCCAGGTGCTGCACCGTGTGTTGCAGCTTGCGCCACGCAACTTCTGGTGAACCGGAATACTCCAATGGCCGGACATGTGCAGATTCGTTCTGTGTCTGGCTGGATACGCAATTTGGCGTTGCTGGACAGGGTCTCAGGTGACCCCCGCTGAGACCCACTGTTGGTGGTATTCGACGGGACTGTACTGATAGGAGTACAAGATAAATGCCGGCCACCACAACCACAGCCACTAACAAATAGCCTATAGTTTTCATGAAATTTCTAATTGCAGCGTGGCATGTGATTTCAGGATATGACCGTCTGATTGTTCTTCATCAGCCGATCAAACCAATCGGTAGTGATTGCGCCGATACCAGTGTTCTGTTTCGGGTACAATTTCTTCCCGACGCGGGATCAGCCCCCGGTCATAACTACTCAGGACCTGCTCGATATCTTTCAGGATCCTTGGGTGGTAACGGGACGCGCTGTGTACGGACACATCCTCATCACCGCGTGCCTTCAGTCCCTCGACCCCGTCGGGATTGGCAAAGTTGGACGCATCCACGACCACCACGTTATCGGCTAGGTTGGTATAGTCTTCAGCACCGTGCCGCCCGAGCCGGTTTGCACCGAAACGCTTGGCGCTGGAGGCTTTCAAGGCCCGATCATATTTTGAGTAGTAAACGTGTACACGCCGTGAAAAATCCGCGATGTACTGGCCCTTGCCATCTATCTCGATATCCTTGGAGGCAATATCCGGCGCCAGCATCACGGTCTCGCTGAACATCATGCGACCTTCCGGACTACCCAGGTAATCAGACAGGTACTCCATACCCTTGCGCAGCAGATAGTTACCCATGGAGTGGGCAATACAGTAACTGGTCGAAAAACACTTGCGCTCGTTACGTACCAAAAAGGTATTGATATCCAGCAAAAACCGGACAAAGGCAGGAACCGAATCTCGCACTTCTTCACGATCAGCGAGGTAGTCTATGGTGGCGCCAGAAGAAGGCCAGGAGAATCCGACCAGTACCGGCGCATAACCTACCACTTCACTCAGTGCCTGATGTAAATCCACCAGCTCATCAATGCTGTCCTGGTAGTGGTTGTTGTAGCCATGCAGATAAATTCCCACCTTTGGCGTGCCGACGCCTTCTTCCTGCTTGAGACGATTGAGTTCAGAGAGCAGGGCCATTTCAAAACCGCGCTTGCCTCGCTTGTCAAAACCATCACCGCCCTGTGCTCCGTTCGTGTACTGGTACAGATAGTCATAGCCGTAGCGACTCTGTTCTTCATCACCATATTCACCGTCGCTGACACGACGACTGGTTACCATCATCAACATGTTGCACCTCCTATGCTGGGTTAGAATTTGATGTGCAGTAGCAATGGCACCTAAAGTAGTACACCAATTCGCGATTAATCAGGCTCATAGCCCAGAATCGGTGCCAGCCATCGTTCAATTTCTGCCACGCTCATGTTCTTGCGCCTGGCATAATCCTCAACCTGATCACGGTTGATCTTGCCAACACCGAAATAGGAGGACTCCGGATGGCTGAAATACCAGCCACTGACCGAAGCGGCGGGCCACATGGCATAGCTTTCAGTAAGTTTGACCTCGCAATTGGACTCGGCATCCAGTAATTGCCATAACAGCGATTTTTCTGTGTGGTCCGGGCACGCAGGATAACCCGGGGCAGGACGAATCCCGGCATAGTCTTCCCGGATCAGTTTATCGCCGTTAAAGTTATCACTCTTCAACCCGTAGTCGGGCGACCAGTCACCCGGCTCAAAACCCCAGTTTATGTGCCGTACCCGGTCGTGCATATGTTCAGCAAAAGCCTCGGCCAGCCGATCTGCAAGCGCCTTTAGCATGATGGCGCGGTAATCGTCATGTTCCGCTTCAAACCGCTTCACGTGCTCGTCGATCCCCAGCCCGGCCGTGACCACGAAGGCGCCGATGTAATCCTGCAGGCCGGTTTCGCGCGGTGCAATAAAGTCGGCCAGACACCTGTTCGGCTTGCCCGGCGGCCGTTCGGTCTGCTGGCGCAGTTGATGCAGGGTAGTCAGCACAGTCTGGCGTGAATCATCGGTATATACCTCAATATCATCGTCATCCACCGTATTGGCCGGGAAGAAGCCAACCACGCCGCGTGCCCTGAGCCATTTTTTTTCGATGATCTGCTGCAACATCTGCTGTGCATCCGCATAGAGCTGGCGCGCATGTTCACCTTTTTCCGCATCATCAAATATTTTCGGATATGAACCTTTCAATTCCCAGGTATGGAAAAACGGCGTCCAGTCGATATAGGGCACCAGAAACTCGAGCGGCATGTCATCAAACCGTTCCACTCCCGGCAGTAGCGGAACTGGTGGCGTGTAATCAGACCAGTTGATGCCACACCTATTGTCACGCGCCTGTGCCAGTGTCAGCCATTTGGTTTTTGACCGCCGCCCAGCATGAGCCTCACGCACACTGACGTACTCATCGCGCAATTTTTGCACAAAGCTGTCGTAGTATTCCTCGCTGATCAGATTCTGCGCCACCCCAACCGCACGCGAAGCATCTTTTACCCATACCGTTGGGGCGTGATAATGCTGCTCGATTTTCACCGCGGTATGCGCCTTGGAGGTTGTCGCTCCACCGATCATTAACGGTATATCAAACCCAAGCCGCTCCATTTCCCGGGCCACGTGCACCATCTCGTCCAGCGATGGTGTAATCAGACCCGACAGGCCAATGAGGTTTACCTTCTCCTTGCGGGCGGTCTCCAGGATCTGGTTGGCCGGTACCATAACCCCCAGATCGATGATCTCGAAGTTGTTGCATTGCAATACGACGCCAACGATGTTCTTGCCGATATCATGCACATCACCTTTGACGGTCGCCATCAGCACCTTGCCGTTGCTTTGCGAACTGGTGTCCTTCTCCGCTTCGATATAAGGGAGCAAATGCGCCACTGCCTTCTTCATCACCCGTGCCGATTTGACCACCTGCGGCAGGAACATCTTACCGGCACCAAACAAATCACCCACCACGTTCATGCCATCCATCAACGGGCCTTCGATGACCTCGATGGGCCGGTCGAACTGTTGCCGAGCTGCTTCGGTATCCTCGATCACCCAGGCATCGATACCTTTTACCAGCGCGTGCTCGATGCGCTTGGCGACTGGCCAGTTGCGCCACTCAAGGTCTTCCTCCTTTTTTGCAGCGCTGCCATCACCCTTGTACTGGTCGGCAATCTCCAGCAAGCGTTCGGTGGCATCAGGCCTGCGGTTCAGGACCACATCTTCGACACGTTCGCGTAACTCGGCTGGTAGCTCATCGTACACCGCCAGTTGACCGGCGTTCACAATGCCCATGTCCATGCCGGCCTGAATGGCGTGATACAGAAATACCGAATGAATAGCTTCACGAACCGGGTTATTACCACGGAACGAAAACGAGACATTGGAAACACCGCCGCTAATCAGGGCTTGCGGCAAACTGCTTTTGATTTCTCGCGTGGCCTCGATGAAATCAACACCGTAATTATTATGTTCCTCGATACCGGTGGCCACCGCGAAGATATTGGGATCGAAAATAATATCTTCCGGCGGGAAGTTGACCTGTTCGGTAAGGATCCGGTACGCACGCGTACAGATTTCCAACTTGCGTTGCCGGGTATCCGCCTGGCCTTCCTCGTCGAAGGCCATAACAATGATCGCAGCACCATAACGCCGGCACAGGCGCGCCTGTTCAATAAAGTTCTGCTCACCTTCCTTGAGGGAGATCGAATTCACGACACCCTTACCCTGGATGCACTTCAGCCCGCCTTCAATGATTGGCCACTTGGACGAATCAATCATCACCGGCACCCGCGCAATATCGGGCTCACT
Organism: Pseudomonadota bacterium; assembly: GCA_022340685.1. GTDB lineage: Bacteria > Pseudomonadota > Gammaproteobacteria > UBA6429 > Thiohalophilaceae > JAJDNN01. Next base: position 1,302 of record JAJDNN010000206.1, on the reverse strand, counting down.
GGAAATCAGATTGAGAAAGTCCACCATGGCCTGCTCGCCATCGAGCATACCCTCGTCCATGTTTACATCAATGATTTGAGCACCGCTTTCCACCTGCTCGCGCGCTACATCCAGCGCCTCGTCGAACTGCTCTTCCAGAATCAGGCGCTTGAACTTGGCCGAACCGGTGACGTTGGTACGCTCACCCACATTCACGAACAGCGATTCCTCGCTGATGTTGCAGGGTTCCAGCCCACTCAAACGTGTTTTGACAGGCACCGCCGGGATCCTGCGAGGCGGGTACTTGCTCACTGTCTCGGCAATAGCCCGGATATGGGCCGGCGTGGTACCACAACAACCACCGATGATATTCAGGTAGCCGTTCTTCGCCCACTCGCCTATCTCGGCAGCCATGTCCTCGGGTGACTCATCGTATTCACCAAACTCGTTGGGCAGCCCCGCATTAGGGTGTGTATTGACGTGGCAGTTAGCCAGTCCGGCGATTTCCTCCACATACTGGCGTAGCTCCTTCGCACCCAGTGCACAATTGAAACCGAAACTGATGGGGTTGATGTGGCGCAATGAATTCCAGAATGCCTCGGCGGTCTGGCCCGACAGGGTACGCCCGGAAGCGTCGGTAATGGTGCCGGAAATCATCACCGGCAGCCGCTGTCCGGATGCCTCGAAGAACGCGTCGATGGCAAACAGCGCTGCCTTGGCATTGAGGGTATCGAAAATAGTTTCCACCAGGATGATGTCGGCGCCGCCCTCCACCAGTCCGCGCACCGCTTCATCGTAGGCCACCCGCAACGCATCGAAGGAGATATTACGATAGCCGGGGTTGTTCACATCCGGCGAGATGCTGGCAGTGCGGTTAGTAGGGCCGAGCACGCCGGCCACAAAACGGGGTCGGGCCGGATCGTTTTGTTCCGCCTCATCGCAGACCTCGCGGGCCAGCCTTGCAGCAGCCACATTGATCTCGTAGGCCAGCTCTTCCATCCCGTAATCGGCCATCGACACGCTGTTAGCGTTGAAGGTATTGGTCTCGAGTATGTCCGCCCCGGCATCCAGATAGGCGTGGTGGATATCCCTGATGATCTTCGGTTGGCTGAGCACCAGCAGATCATTGTTGCCTTTCAGATCCGACGGCCAGTCGGCGAAGCGCTCACCCCGATAACCTGCCTCGTCCAGCTTGTAACTCTGGATCATGGTTCCCATGGCCCCGTCCAGAATCAGGATCCGCTCTTTGAGAAGTTGTTCGAGTTTGCCCATAGTCACTGCGTTACATGTCCACCGAATCAAGCAGCGCAGTTTAGCACGGCG
>JAJDNN010000192.1 GCA_022340685.1 Pseudomonadota bacterium | reverse complement strand
ATCCTGAACTCGCCAACCTGGTGGACAACATCATCGCCCGCCGGATACGCGCCCGCACGACGACCAGCCGGGCAGTGCGCGGCGTCATGGGTCAACCGGTCTCCAGTGTGATGACCTCGCCCCTGGCAGAATGCACCATGCACACCTCGATCCGGGGTGCACACAAAATAATGCAGGAACGCAAGATTGGCAGCCTTGCAGTATTCGACGACAACCATCAACTCCTCGGCATGCTAACTTTCGCCGGATTATGCGATGCCCTGCTATTGAAGGATGCCAACCCGACCACCCCGGTTACCGATGCCGCCTGCGAAGCGCCGGTGACAATTTCCGCCGATGCCCCCCTGTGGCATGCCGAAGACAGGCTCCAGCAACGTCATGTCAAATACCTGGTCGTGCTTCGTGACGGGGAGCCGGCCGGCCTGGTGTCGCAAACCGATCTGTTCCGGGCCCGTCTGCAGCAACAGTCGGCGATCAGCCAGGACATCTCTCAGGCCGAGACATACTCCGAACTGCACGACTATTACCGAAGCATCCCGGAGTTGGCCGAAGACGCCCAGCTGCGGCATCGGCATGCCAGCCAGGCAGTCTATGAAATCAGCGAAATTCACCTTGCCATCCAGCGACGCTGCGTCGAATTGACTCTGGCGAAACTGGAATTACAGGGACTCGGGCCGGCACCACGCCGCTATAGCCTGCTGATCATGGGGTCCGGGGGACGCCGTGAAATGCTGCTAAATCCGGATCAGGATAATGGACTGATCATCGACGATGGTGGCGGCGAACTCAGTGAGATGGAACAAAACTGGTTCAAACGATTCGCGTCACAACTCAACCTGAACCTGGCTCAGGCCGGCTATATCCTGTGCCCGGGCGACATCATGGCGCGCAACCCCATGTTCCATAAAACCTTGCAACAATGGACCAGACAAATCCAGCACATGGTTGCACAACCCAATAATAAAACGGCGCGCTGGGGGAATATCGTATTCGACTTTATCACTCTGTATGGCGATGATTCACTCACCCAGCAGTTGCGTCAACACCTGTTGAACGAGATCCAGCACAATGAGACCTTGCTTGGCTACATGGTGGAGGACGATGCCGAGGGCCGCCCTCCTCTGGGACTGTTCAACCGCTTGCTGACCTCCGATGATGAAGCCCACAAGGGTAAGATCGACATCAAGCGCAATGGCTTACGACTGGTGGGTGATGCCGCCCGCATTTATGGATTGCATGCAGGGCTGCATGTCACCAGTACCCGCGAACGACTCAAACGGTTGGTGCACCAGGGCGTGCTGAACCGGGATTTGGTGGATTCGGTGCTCGCCGCCTTCGACGAACTGCTGGACCTGTTATTGACCCATCAGATCACGCAGGTCAAGGCCGGCATTGCGCCCGACAAGTTCATCAATCCCGAAACGCTGCCGTGGCAGACCCGTGCCGTTCTGCGGGTTTCCATGCGGGCGGTCAAACGATTGCAGGATCAGCTGCAGGGCCAGTTTGGCCGCACGGCCTTCTAGATTGCAGGATCGCTACATGCCGTTATCCGACTCCATGACCCGCATCGTTAATCGCCTGAATGCCATGTTGGGTTCCCGGCCACCCGATGATCCCCGACTGCTGGCCATCTATGAAAAATGTCGGGATTATGTCGTCCGGGCCCAGCTGGAGAAAACCATCGCAGAGACCCGGTTCATCATCATTGATACAGAAACAACAGGATTCAAGGTCTATGCCGGTGATGAAATGATTTCGATTGCCATGCTTGAATACCAGGGCCTGGCAGCAACGGGCCGACAATACAGTCAATTTATCAATCCGGGACGGCCGATACCGGCCGAAACCACCGCGATCCACGGGATCCATGATGAGGATGTGGCGCACAGTCCACTCATTGAGGAAATCCTGCCGGAAATTGCCGAATTTATCGACGACGGTATCCTGATCGGCCACCATATCAACTTCGATCAGCGCTTCTTGAACAAATATTTAAAACAACACGTCGGTTGCCAGTTACGCAACCTGCTGCTCGACACCATGCTGCTGTTCACCACCCACAGTGGTCGAATGGGCCATTACACCCTGGATGAGGTTGCCAGCTATTGCCAGCACACACCGGTTGAGCGGCATACAGCCCTGGGCGACGCCATGGCTGCCGCCGCCATCTTCGAATGTTTGGTGCCCAGACTGTGCGCACCGGACGATTTGGTAGAATCCCTTTATAACCAGCAATTTAGCAATGCGCCAGAGTAGAAAAAAATCGTCCCCAAACGCTTGCGGTGGTAGCCCTGATTGTTAAAAATAACACGATGTCCTTGCGACCCGTCCAGACTGCCCTGCTCTCACCATTAGGCAGACGCCTGTTGTGGGTACTGTTTGCGATCCTGTTTTACCTGTCTGGTGAAGCCACCATGATCTGGCTACTTGAACCGGCCCGCTTCGAAGGCGGCTGGCACTGGATCCGGGTTGCACTGTTTCCCGTTCTGTTGCCGGCTTTCTTCGTTCTGCAGCGGTTTTTTGGCTGTGCCAGCCATACCTGTCAGACCCGGGGCTGTCAGACTGATAACCCATCGGCAGACGCGGACTATTACACACGCCCGCCCGGATAAATGTGCAGGCCCAATTGCAGATAAATAACAACCAAGCATAAAAAAACACTTAGGAGCCCACCCATGTCAGATGAAAAAGTCTACCCCGTCCCCGCCGACTTTGCGGGCCAGGCCTACATCGATGATGCTAAATACCAGGAGATGTACCGGCAATCAATTGACGATCCGGATGGTTTCTGGGCTGAACAGGCAGAGAAATTCATTTCATGGTACAAGCGTTGGGACAAGGTCTCCGACTGGAGTTTCGACCGGGAAAACCTGTATATCAAGTGGTTCGAAGGCGGCAAACTAAATGTCAGTTACAACTGCATCGATCGTCATCTGGCAGAACGTGCCGATCAGGTCGCGATCATCTGGGAAGGCGATGATCCCGTTACTGATCTGAAAATCACCTACCGTGAACTGTATGACCATGTTTCCCGCTTGGGCAACGTACTGAAAAGCCGTGGCGTCAAAAAAGGCGATCGGGTCTGCATCTACATGCCCATGATTCCCGAAGCGGCGTACGCCATGCTGGCCTGTGCCCGCATCGGTGCGGTGCATTCGGTCGTGTTCGGCGGTTTCTCACCAGAAGCCCTCAAGGACCGCATCCTTGACTCCGATTGTCGCGTTGTAATTACCGCCGATGAAGGCCTGCGCGGTGGCAAGCCGGTATCTTTGAAGGCGAATACCGATATCGCCTTGGCACGCTGTCCTAACGTCCACACAGTGCTCACGGTCAAGCGTACCGGTGGCAAGATCGACTGGAAAGATGGGCGAGATATCTGGTACCACCATGCCATGGTTGAGGCATCAAACGACTGCCCGCCGGAAGAGATGGATGCGGAAGACCCATTATTCATTCTTTATACTTCAGGCTCCACCGGCAAACCCAAAGGTGTATTGCATACCACCGGCGGCTATCTGTTGTTCGCCACCATGACCACAAAGTATACCTTCGACCTGCACGACGGTGACATTTTCTGGTGTACCGCTGATGTCGGCTGGGTCACGGGTCATAGTTATCTGGTGTATGGTCCGCTCTCTATTGGCGGCACCACGATTTCCTTCGAAGGTGTGCCCAACTACCCCGATGCGTCGCGTTTCTGGCGGGTGGTGGACAAACACCAGGTCAATGTCTTCTACACTGCACCCACCGCCATCCGCGCTTTGATGCGCGAGGGGGACGGGCCAGTCAAGCAGACCTCCCGCGCCAGCCTGCGCCTGCTCGGCACTGTGGGAGAACCCATCAATCCGGAAGCCTGGCAATGGTACTACCGGGTCGTGGGTGAGGAGCGCTGCCCCATCGTCGACACCTGGTGGCAAACCGAAACCGGCGGGCACCTGATCACCCCCCTGCCAGGCGCCACTGCACTCAAACCCGGTTCCGCCACCCGGCCCTTCTTTGGCGTTCTGCCCGGTATCATGGATGCGGACAACAAGCTGGTGGACGGCGAGGCCTCCGGGGCACTGGTTATGCAACGGCCCTGGCCAGGTATCATGCGCACGCTGTACGGCGATCACCAACGTTTCGTGGATACGTATTTTTCTACCTACCCGGGCTATTATTTTACCGGTGACGGCGCGCGCCGAGATGCCGACGGGTACTACTGGATCACCGGGCGCATGGATGATGTGCTGAATGTTTCCGGGCACCGGATGGGAACTGCCGAGGTCGAAAGCGCACTGGTACTGCACGATGCCGTGGCCGAAGCGGCGGTCGTGGGCTTCCCGCACGACATCAAGGGACAGGGTATCTACGCCTATGTCACCCTGGTCAAGGGTGTTGAACCCAATGAGGCATTGCGCAAGGAACTGGAAGACCAGGTGCGTGAAGAGATTGGACCCATCGCCAAACCCGATGTGATTCAGTGGGCACCGGGCCTGCCCAAGACCCGTTCGGGCAAAATCATGCGCCGCATCTTGCGCAAGATAGCCGCTAACGAGCTGGACAATCTGGGCGACACCTCGACTCTGGCAGATCCTGCTGTGGTGGAAGATCTGATCGAAAACCGCGCCAACAAATAATTCCTGCTACAAACGGAAATAAAAAAGGGCCGCGATGCGGCCCTTTTCGTTAGCATGGATCAGTCTCCGGCTCAGGCGACTTCGACCGCTTTCATGCTGAGTCGAATCCGGCCCTGCTTGTCGATTTCGAGCACCTTGACCTTGACCATTTCCCCTTCGGACAGCTTGTCGCTGACGTTCTCGACCCGTTCTTCACAGATCTGGGAAACATGGACCAGGCCATCCTTACCGGGCAGAATGGTGACAAAGGCGCCAAAGTCCATCAGCTTGGCAACCTTGCCCTCATAGATCTGGCCGACTTCAACATCTGCCGTTAACTGTTCCACCTGACGGCGGGCCTCATTTGCAGCTGCCGAGTCGCTGGATGCGATCTTGATCGTTCCGTCATCACTGATATCGATGCTAGTGCCGGTTTCTTCAGTAATGGCACGAATCGTGGCCCCACCCTTGCCGATAACATCGCGGATTTTGTCCGGATTGATCTTGAAGGTAATGTAACGCGGTGCATAGGTGGACATTTCCTCGCGCGGCTGGTCTATGACTGCATTCATTTTTTCCAGAATATGCAGCCGGCCATCCCGTGCCTGATTCAGGGCAATTTCCATGATCTCGCGGGTAATGCCTTCGATCTTGATATCCATCTGCAGGGCGGTGATTCCGTCCTGGCTGCCGGCCACCTTGAAGTCCATATCGCCCAGATGATCTTCATCGCCCAGTATATCGGTGAGCACGGCGAATTTGTCCTGTTCCTTGATCAGGCCCATGGCGATACCTGCTACTGGTGCCTTGAGGGGCACACCGGCATCCATCATGGACAGGCTACTGCCGCACACTGACGCCATGGAACTTGAGCCGTTGGACTCGGTAATTTCGGAAACCACACGCAAGGTGTACGGGAACTCCTCCAGGGAGGGCATCACGCCCAACACGCCCCGCTTGGCGAGACGACCGTGGCCGATTTCACGGCGCTTGGTGCCGCCCATGCGGCCGGTTTCACCCACGCAGTATGGCGGGAAGTTGTATTGCAGCATGAAGGGATCGCGGTATGAGCCGGACAGGGCATCGATGATTTGCGCATCACGTTCGGTGCCCAGGGTTGTAACTACCAGTGCCTGAGTTTCACCACGGGTAAACAGGGCCGAACCGTGCGTCCGCGGCAGTACCCCGACCTTGACCGTAATTGCCCGGACTGTCTTGGTATCGCGTCCATCGATGCGTGGCTCACCGTTGATAATCTTGCCGCGCACCACTTTCTTTTCCAGATGTTCAATGGCTTCGCGCACTTCTTCATCGCCATAGCCGTCATCGCTGACCAGTTTAGCCGTGATGTCATTACGAATTTCACCCAGGCGGGTGTAACGCGGCTGCTTTTCACGAATGGTGTACGCTTCCTGAAAGGCTGCTTCACCGACAGCCGCGACTGCGGCATGCAACTCTTCGTTAACAACCGGTGCTTGCCAATCCCAGGTCTCGACCCCGGCTTCGGTGGCAAATTCACGAATTGCGGTAATCGCAACCTGCATTTGTTCATGGCCATACATTACGGCACCGAGCATGATTTCTTCGGACAGCAACTTGGCTTCCGATTCAACCATCAAGACTGCCGCTTCAGTGCCGGCAACGATAAGATCCAGGTCCGAGTCCTGTATGGCCTCTTCGGAAGGATTCAGCAAGTATTGGCCATCCTTGTAACCCACCCGGGCTGCGCCGATGGGGCCATTAAACGGAACCCCGGACAGCGTGACGGCCGCCGAAGCACCCAGCAAGGCAAGGATGTCAGGGCTGCAGGCGGGATCCAGGGATATGACCGTGGCAATTATCTGCACTTCGTTGGTGAATCCTTCCGGAAACAACGGCCGGATTGGACGATCAATCAGACGACAGGTAAGTGTTTCGTTTTCCGAAGGACGGCCTTCGCGCTTCAGGAAACCACCCGGGATCTTGCCCGCGGCATAGGTCTTTTCCTGATAATCGACGGTCAACGGGAAGAAATCCCGGCCCTCAACTTCCTTCTTGTCGGCTACGACGGTAACCAGTACTACGGTTTCCCCCATGCTGATTTTGACGGCACCGGAGGCCTGTCTTGCGATTTCGCCCGTTTCGAGCGTGACGGTGTGTTCACCAAATTGAAATTCTTTTTTTACCAGGGTCATTAATTTCTCTCTTCTGCCAGCGGATTATTTACGCAGACCAAGGCTGGTAATCAGTTCACGATACCGGCCCAGGTCTTTGTTCTTCAGGTAGTCCAGCAACTTGCGCCGCTGGCTAACCATGCGCAGCAGTCCCTGACGGGAGTGGTGATCATGGATATGTTCTTTGAAATGCCCGGACAGGTCGTCGATACGAGCGGACAGCAGAGCAACCTGGACTTCCGGGGATCCGGTGTCGCCCTGACTGCGCTGGTAATTGGTAAGGATTGAGGCCTTCTGGTCGGCACTAATGGCCATCGCAAGCTCCTGTATTTAAAAATAATCTGCCAATAAAAGAAAGCGCGTATTCTACCCGCGCCACCCCGCGCAACACAAGAAATTCCGCACAAAAACCAGCCATATCAGCCAATTCGGATCAGGCGCTTCGGGGCAACCCGGCCATCGTCGAGGATATGCCCCACCCCGAGAAAGTGACCATCTTCATGCTGCAACCGGACCAGGCCGCTGGTAGGGGCCCGGGGCACCTGCACCGGCTGGCCCTGCTGGACATAATAGGCCGTGTTTTTGGTCAGGCTGATGACAGGCCAGTCGGTGAGGGCCTGTTCGATAGGTAATAACCGGCTGTCGAGGGCCTCGTAGCCCTGTTTGGCCGTCTGCTCCAGTTCGTCCAGGCTGATGGCCTGGCTGAGGTCAAAGGGTCCCGAACCGGTGCGACGCAGGGCGCTCAGGTGCGCGCCACAACCCAGCGCTTCACCTATTTCCTCAGCTAAAGTACGGACATAGGTGCCCTTGGAGCAGCGCAATTCGATATCCAGTTCATCCCCTTCCAGGCGCAGCAAGGTCAGGCTGTAGATTTTGACTGTCCGGGCCTTGCGTTCGATTTCCAGGCCCTGGCGGGCAAGTTTGTAGAGCGGGGTGCCATTAACCTTGACCGCGGAATGCATGGGCGGGACCTGCTGGATCGTGCCCAGAAACCGGTCCAGGACTGCCTTCACCTGCGATTCGTCCAGTTCGGGCACCGGCCGGGTCTCGAGAACGTCCCCCTCCGCATCGGCGGTACGGGTCGTTACCCCCAGTTTCACAGTACCGATATAGCGCTTGTCGGAGTCGAGCAGAAAACCGGAAATCTTGGTCGCCTCCCCCAGACAGAGGGGCAACAAACCGGTCGCCAGGGGATCGAGGTTACCGGTATGCCCGGCCTTGCCGGCCTGGAAAAGGCGTTTGACAACCTGCAGCGCTGCATTGGAAGTCATCCCCAGCGGTTTGTCGAGGAGCAGGATACCGTTAACGTTACGGCCCCGGTTGTGTCGGCGGGCCATCTCAGTCGGGGTCCTTGTGGCGCTTGCGATCTTTATCCACCACCTGGTCGATAAGATTGGTCAGTTCAGTCCCCTTGATCAGGGTTACATCATAGATAAATCGCAGTTGCGGCAGGCTGCGCAAGATCATGCTTTCGCCCAGGGCATGACGCAGAAATCCGCTGGCTTTGTCCAGCGCCCGTTGGGCTTCGGCAGGGTCGGCTTGATCGTCGAGTAACGTGAAATAGACTTTGGCAACCGCAAGATCACGGCTGACCTCCACCCCGGAGATGGTCACACTGGCAAGGCGGGGATCGCGAATTTCGCGTTGCAGCAGTAATGCCAGCTCACGTTGCATTTGTTCGGCAACGCGCCGGGTTCGGCTAAAATCCTTCGGCATGATTAGTCCGGGGCTGGGCGACAGCAGGAACTAGAGTTCACGTGTGACCTGAACGCGCTCGTATACTTCGATCTGGTCGCCGGCCTTGACGTCATTGTAATTCTTGACGCCAATACCACATTCCATGTTTTGTTTGACTTCATTCACGTCGTCCTTGAATCGGCGCAAGGACTCTAGTTCACCCTCATAAATCACTACGTTGTCACGCAATACGCGGATAGGATTGTTGCGCTTGACCACCCCGTCGATCACCATACAACCGGCAATGGCACCCAGTTTGGGCGAACGAAACACATCACGAACCTCGGCCAGACCAATGATTTCTTCCTTGAACTCGGGGGCCAGCATTCCGCTCATGGCGCCCTTCACTTCGTCGATGAGGTCATAAATCACGCTGTAGTAATGCAGGTCTACATCTTCTTCATCGATTAGTCGCTTGGCGACATTATCGGCGCGTACATTAAAGCCAACCAGGATGGCGTTGGATGCCACGGCCAGGTTTACGTCGGATTCAGTAATTCCACCGACACCACTGGAAACAATCTTGACCTTGACCTCATCGGTTGACAGTTTGGTCAAGGCATCACTGATTGCTTCCACTGAACCATGCACGTCGGCCTTGAGCACGATATTGAGCGTGGAAATCTCACCTTCCTGCATCTGGTTGAACATGTTTTCGAGTTTGGTCGCCTGCTGGCGGGCGAGTTTGACATCACGATATTTGCCCTGCCGGAACAGCGCCACTTCACGTGCCTTGCGCTCATTCGGTACGACTGATGCTTCATCGCCCGCCGATGGCGTTCCAGACAATCCCAGGATCTCCACCGGAATGGATGGTCCGGCATCATCAAGCTGTTTGCCGTATTCATTAAGCATGGCGCGCACCCGGCCATATTCCAGTCCAGCCAGCAGGATATCACCACGATGCAAAGTCCCCGCTTGCACCAGCATGGTAGCAAGTGGGCCACGTCCCTTATCAAGTCGCGATTCCACAATCACGCCTCTCGCCGGTCCGACGACTGGCGCTTTGAGTTCCAGTACTTCGGACTGCAGCAGTATTGCATCCAGCATTGCATCAACGCCTTCACCGGTATGCGCCGAGACATTAATGAAGATAGTATCGCCGCCCCAATCTTCTGGTATTACCTCTTCCTGGGTCAGTTCATTCTTGACCCGATCCGGATCCGCGTTTTCCTTGTCAATCTTGTTGATGGCCACAATTAGCGGTACCTCGGCAGCCTTGGCGTGCTGAATGGCTTCGCGTGTCTGAGGCATGACACCGTCATCGGCCGCCACCACCAGCACCACGATGTCCGTCACCTTGGCGCCACGAGCACGCATCGCGGTGAATGCTTCATGGCCAGGGGTATCCAGGAAAGTAATATTTCCTTTCTCGGATTCCACGTGATAGGCGCCGATATGCTGGGTTATCCCGCCGGCTTCACCCGTCGCAACCTTGCTGCTGCGAATATAATCGAGGAGTGAAGTCTTGCCATGATCGACGTGGCCCATAATCGTTACCACTGGTGCACGGGGCACCATATCACCGGCCGGGACTTCTTCCTTCAGCGCGGCTTCAACTGCGTCTTCCTGGAGTAATTTGACGGTATGGCCCATTTCCTCGACAACGATAGAGGCAGTATCCTGATCCAGGACCTGGTTGATGGTCACCATGGTGCCCATATTCATCAAGACCTTGATCACTTCACCTGCCTTGACAGACATCTTTTGCGCCAACTCACCAACGGTAATTGTTTCCGGTATCGCAACCTCATGGATAATCGGCGCGGTAGGACGGGTAAAACCGTGCTCACCCGAGGTGGTTGACACCACTTTTTGTTGACGGCTCTTCTTGCGCCGCCGGCCTTTTTTATCACCACTGACATGCAGTTCCTGACGACCATACTTGGTCGACCGCTTATCATCCTGCTCCTTGGTGGTTTTCTTGGCGCCACGTCCCCTGCTTTCTGGTTTAACTTCCGCCTGTTTGCCGGCCAGATCAACCTGGGCACGGGTCTGCTCTTCAACCTTGCGTAGTTCTTCGTCTTTCTTGGCCGCTTCACGCGCCTTTTCCAGTGCTTCTTCTTCCGCCTTACGCCTGGCTTCCTCTTCCTCGATTTTGCGTTTGGCTTCTGCTTCGATTTTTTGCTGTTCCGCTTCCTGTTTGGCAAGCTCGGCACGTTCCTGCTCAAGCCGTTCCTGCTCCTCTTCCATTACTACACTACGTTTAACGTAGGTACGTTTTTTGCGCACCTCAACAGTGACCGACCGGGCACGGCCTTGTGAACCGGTGGTTCTGAGTTCACTGGTAGACTTGCGTTTCAGCGTTATTTTTGATGGTTCGGCAGACGTCTTGCCTTCCTCCGAATGTTTTTTGCGCAGAAAACCCAGCAATTCCATTTTTTCGTTATCGCTGATCGAGGCATCAACGTCATCGACTGTGACGCCGGCTTCTTTAAGCTGTTCCAGCAAGCGATCCACCGGGATCCCGACTACTTCAGCAAATTGCTTGACTGTTACATCTGCCATATATCTATTCTCCTGCCCCTTAAAATTCCGCTTATTGTTCTGACTGCTCGGCAAACCAGGGTTCGCGAGCCTTCATGATTAGTTGTGCGGCAGTTTCCTCGTCCATGTTGTCATCTATGTCCAATAGTTCACCTATCGACTGTTCGGCCAGATCATCCATGGAAACCACACCATTGCTGGCCAGTTTGTAGGCCAGATCAATATTCATACCTTCCATGTTCTTAAGGTCTTCAGCCGGCTCTACGCTGGTGAGCGTTTCCTCGCTACTGATAGCGCGTGTCAACAGAACATCCTTGGCACGGCCACGAAGTTCCTCAACGATGTTTTCATCGAACTCATCAATTGCGAGCATTTCATCAACCGGGACGTAGGCTACTTCATCCATCGTCGAAAATCCTTCTTGCACCAGAATCGCAGCAACTTCTTCGTCGACATCCAGTTGTTCCATGAACATTTTCTGAATCTGCTCTGCTTCGGCTTCATTTTTTTCTTCCGCCTCTTCAATCGACATGACGTTCAGGCTCCAACCAGTCAACTCGCTGGCCAGCTTTACATTCTGCCCGCCACGACCAATAGCCTGTGACAACTGTTCCTCATCCACGGCGATGCCCATGACATGGGAATCTTCGTCGACCACAATGGATTCCACTTCGGCCGGTGACATGGCGTTGATCACGAACTGGGCCGGGTTTTCGTCCCACAACACGATGTCGACGCGCTCACCGGCCAGTTCGTTGGAAACGGCCTGGACACGCGATCCGCGCATACCAACACATGCCCCGATTGGATCGATGCGCGGTTCGTTGCTTTTTACGGCAATTTTCGCGCGTAGTCCCGGGTCACGCGAGGCAGCAACGATGTCAATCAATCCTTCACCGACTTCCGGGACTTCAATCTTGAATAATTCGATCAGGAATCGAGGATCAGTACGACTGACAAACAATTGCGGCCCACGAACCTCGACATTTATTTCTTTCAGATAACCACGAATACGATCGCCGGGACGAATTGATTCGCGTGGAATCAGATCTTCGCGTGGAATAATGGCGTCGGCATTGTTACCCAGATCCAGATAGACATTACCGCGCTCGACGCGCTTGGCCACACCCATGACCACTTCACCAATACGATCCTTATAGGCTTCAACTACCTGGGCACGTTCTGCTTCGCGAACTTTCTGAACGATGACCTGTTTGGCCGTCTGTGCGGCAATCCGGCCGAACTCGATGGATTCCACATCATCCTCGACGAAATCGCCGACCTGAATGTCCGGATTTTCGATCTGTGCAGCTGACAGGGTAGTCTGGCGTTCCGGCATATCCATGGCATCATCTTCCACGACTTCCCAACGGCGGAAAGTTTCGTAGTCACCGGTATCGTGATCAACACTGACGCGGATATCGACGTCATTGTTGTAACGTTTCTTGGTTGCGGTCGCCAGCGCAATTTCAATCGCCTCAAAGATAATGCTTTTGTCAACGCCCTTTTCGTTGGAGACTGCATCAACAACCAGCAGAATCTCTTTATTCATGATACGGCCTCTATATTCTTCGTAATCGCTATAACATCCGGAATCAACACATTCCGATCCATTTATATCTCGGGCACCAGATTCGCCCGTTCAATATTGTCCAGTGGAATCCGCCATTCTGCGTCACCCTCGGGCTCTGCCAGTAACACCTGTTCGTCCTGCACCTCGCGAATGACGGCCTTGAACTTACGATGCCCGTCCTGCGGCACCCGCAAGCGCAACCGCACCAGGCGTCCGACAAACTGTGCAAATTGCGCGGCTGTAAACAGAGGCCGATCCAGTCCCGGGGAAGATACCTCCAGGGTATAGTGACCCTTGATCGGGTCTTCGACATCCAGCACGCTGCTCAGCTGGCGACTAACACGTTCACAGTCCTCCAGCGTAATACCGTCGGGGAGGTCAATATAGACGCGCAATGTGGAATGGCGCCCTTGAGACATGAATTCCACGCCAACCAGCTCGTAACCCAGCGGTTCGATTGCGGATGCCACCACATCCGTCAGCTTGTCGTTCACCCGCACCCGAATTCACCTACCTACAAATAAAAAGTGGGCGCGAGGCCCACTTCCAATTAAATCCTTGAAAACGGCGCAATTGTAGCACTATCAGTGACGATTCGCCAATAGCCGGGCCCTTCCGGTTTGTCGCTTTATAATATGGAATGCACCCGATTCAGGAGATCCCGCCACGCTTTCGGTCGCCCTGGGCGGGGCCCAGTGAAACGCCAGATCGCCCCTCCCGTCACCTTGTCCTAAGGCGTCACCGATTCATCCAATAATATTTGACAATTCAATTATTTCAACCCTTAATATTTAGATAACCAATGATGAGCCCGGGGATTACCTATGACTGGCGTATATTACAAACAGAACCGCCTGAAACAGTTGCGGGCCTTTTGCCAGACCGCCAAACTTGGAACCGTCACCAAGGCGGCCGAAAAGCTGTACGCGAGCCAGCCAACCATTTCCCTGCAAATCCAGGCGCTGGAGCGGGAAATGAACACCAAACTGTTCGAACGGCGCGGTCCGAACCTGAAACTGACCGTAGAAGGCGAAATTCTCTATGATCTGGCCCAGCCCCTGGTACAGGGCGTGGATCATTTGCAGGAAACCTTTGATGCCCACTGCGGCAACCTGACTTCCGGCGAACTGAGCATCGCCGCCGGTGAGTCCACCATTTTGTACATCCTGCCTGAGCCGGTGAAGCTGTTTACTGAGCAATATCCGGCCATTCGGCTGAAACTCGCCAATGTGACGGGGCGGGACGGCTTGGCCATGCTGCGTGCCGACGAAACTGATTTTGCGGTCGGTTCCATGCTCGAAATTCCCGACGATATCGAGTATGAACCGATTGTCACCTACAATCCCGTCATCATCGCTCCCCCCGGGCACCCCATCACGCGCATAAAGTCCATCAGCCTGACAGATATCAGTCCCCATGGTCTGATTCTGCCCCCCAGCCACCTGAGTACCTGGCGCATCGTCAAAATGGTTTTCGCCCAACACAATGTGGGCTACCGAGTGGCCCTGGAAGCGGGTGGCTGGGAGGTCATTAAGCGCTATGTCAGCCTGGGGCTAGGGATATCCATCGTCACCGATGTGTGTCTGACCGAGGAGGATCGGAAAAATTTTGCGGTTATTCCACTGAACCGTTACTTCCCCAAGCGCAGCTACGGTATCGTCACGCGTAAGGGCCGGTTCCTTTCTGCGCCGGCCAAACGCTTTATCGACATCATGCAGAATTGTTACGCCAAGCCTGCCGGCGCTGCCCCACGCACCTCGTCCGGGTGATCCGCCCGCGGCATGACCCATCCCTCGGGTGGCATGGGCCATTTCCCAGTCGGCACGCAGTTTTTTCATTCGAAATATAAATACTTTGGATTGAAAAAATTGACTACATAAATAATCGATTTGAACCTATAGTTTCATAAGGATTAGTTCCTTGCCTGGCCGCTCCATCAGCGTGCCGGCAAGTCAACCGGAGCGATCACCATGAACCGTAAAGCACAGATTGCCGCACTCGAAAAAGACTGGGCAGACAATCCCCGTTGGTCCAATGTTAAACGGGGTTACACCGCGGATGACGTGGTGCGTCTGCGGGGTTCAATTCAGCCGGAATACACCCTGGCACAACGCGGTGCCGAAAAACTTTGGGAGTTGATCCACGGCAAAGCCCGAAAAGGCTACATCAACAGTCTGGGCGCACTCACCGGTGGCCAGGCTCTGCAGCAGGTGAAGGCCGGTATCGAAGCCATTTACCTGTCTGGCTGGCAAGTCGCCGCGGATGGCAATACCTCGGAAACCATGTATCCCGACCAGTCCCTGTACGCCTACGATTCGGTGCCCAGCATGGTGCGCCGGATCAACAATGCCTTCAAACGGGCTGATGAAATCCAGTGGGCACGCGGTATCGAACCGGATGCGGCGGGTTATGTTGATCATTTTGCGCCCATCGTGGCTGATGCCGAAGCCGGATTTGGCGGTGTTCTAAACGCCTTCGAACTGATGAAGAACATGATCATAAATGGCGCTGCGGGCGTGCACTACGAAGACCAACTCGCGGCGGTTAAAAAATGCGGCCATATGGGCGGCAAGGTGCTGGTTCCGACCCAGGAGGCCATCCAGAAGCTCATCGCTGCCCGTCTTGCAGCGGACATCATGGGCGTACCCACAATTATTCTGGCACGCACCGATGCGGAAGCCGCCAGCCTGCTGACCTCGGATGTTGATGCAAATGACCAGCCCTTCGTAA
The DNA here is from genome assembly GCA_022340685.1 of Pseudomonadota bacterium. Taxonomy (GTDB): domain Bacteria; phylum Pseudomonadota; class Gammaproteobacteria; order UBA6429; family Thiohalophilaceae; genus JAJDNN01. The sequence continues at coordinate 3,302 of JAJDNN010000192.1, read as the reverse complement.
CCGGGGAACGGACCGATGAAGGTTTCTACAGGGTCAAGCCCGGGCTCGAGCAGGCCATTTCACGCGGGGTGGCCTACGCGCCCTATGCCGATTTGGTCTGGTGCGAAACCGGCAAACCGGACCTCGGCTTCGCGCGCGAATTTGCGGAAGCGGTCCGCGCTGATCACCCGGATCAGTTATTGGCCTATAACTGTTCGCCATCGTTCAACTGGAAGAAAAATCTGGATGAAAAAACCATCGCCGAATTTCAGGACAAACTCAGCGAATACGGCTACAAATTCCAGTTCATTACCCTGGCCGGGATCCACAGCATGTGGTTCAACATGTACGACCTTGCCTATGACTACGCTCGGGGTGAAGGCATGAAACACTATGTGGAAAAGGTCCAGGAGCCGGAATTTGCCGCCGCTAGCAAGGGTTACACTTTTGTCGCACACCAGCAGGAAGTGGGAGTCGGGTATTTCGACGATGTCACTACCGTTATTCAGGGCGGCAAGTCGGAAGTCACAGCGCTGACCGGCTCAACCGAAGAAGAGCAGTTCGAGGCCAGCAGTGGCTAGATTGTTTCGTGCGTTAAATCTGTTGCGACTGAAACGTGACGCACCATGAAAACGGCTGATCTCTGTGACCGCTACGCGGAAGAATTGCAAATCGCCGAACCCGGGCTACTCGATTTTGGTGGCCACAAAACCTTTTCCGGCGTCATCGTGACGCTAAAGATATTCGAAGACAATTCTCTGGTCCGTGAAGAACTGGGCAACAGTGGCGAGAACAAGGTGCTGGTTGTCGACGGGGGTGGTTCGCTACGTTGCGCCTTGCTTGGTGACAACTTGGCCACACTGGCGGTCGACAATTACTGGAGCGGTATTGTTATCAACGGCTGCGTACGCGACTCGGCTGAATTGGGTGCACTACAACTGGGTATCAGGGCCCTGAATACTCATCCATTGAAAAGCATCAAACTGGGCATTGGTGAGCGGCAGGTGTCGGTCAGGTTTTCAGGCATCACCTTTCGACCCGGCGATTACCTCTACGCTGACCAGGATGGGATCGTGGTAGCCACGCAATCTCTACACTAAAACATCGTCAGCGGACGTGTCATTCCCGCCGCGGAAAACGTATTGACGGGGGATAGGGGAATACGTCCTCGTAAATCCCGTCTCGAATACTCTGCTGTTTTTGCCACCAGAATTCCGGTTCCAGCAAATCGGCATGGTATTTCATAAAGGCTTTTCGCACCCGCGAAACGCCTAGCAGGAAGGTGGCAAATTCCTCGGGGAATACATCATTAGGACCCACATTATACCAGGGTTCGGCTGCCATTTCGTCCTCGGGATAACGAGGGGGCGGGATTTTTCGAAAATTACATTCGGTCAGGTAACGCACTTCATCATAGTCATAAAACACCACCCGGCCCAGCGGTGTCACCCCGAAATTCTTGAACAACATGTCGCCCGGAAAAATGTTCGCCGCGGCTAGCTCCTTGATCGCCTCGCCGTAACCCTTGATCAGCGCCTCCAGCCGATCATCATCGGCATCGGAAATATCCATATTCAGGGGAATCATTCGGCGCTCAATATATACATGTTTTATAACGACCTGGTCCCCGTCCAGTTCAATGCTGCTGGTACAGGTATCGAGCAACACCTGGAATAAGGCATCGTCAAACCGTTCCCGTGGCAAGGCGACGTAGGAATACTCCAGCATATCCGCCATGCGACCAACGCGATCATGCTGCTTAACCAGTTGATACTTTTCCTCCACCATATGCCGGCTCATTTCCTTGGGCGGATCAAACCAGTCCCGAATGACCTTGAACACGTAGGGATAGGATGGGAGGGTAAAAACAGCCATGACCTTGCCGGGAATACCGGGCGCCATGATGAGAGTGTCATCTGAATATTTCAGATGATGTAGAAAATCCCGATAGAAATCTGTCTTACCCTGCTTCTGATAACCAATCGCAGAATACAGATCTTCCTTGGTCCGTGTCGGCATTAATTCTTGCAGAAAGCCGATGATTGCCGAAGGCACCGGGTGCTCGACCATAAAGTAGACATAAGAGAAATCAAAAAGCTGGGACAGGTTTTTCTCACCGAATACCAGAGCATCTATATATAATCCGTCCTGCTCGTTGTTTAACATCGGCAAGGCAAACGGGTAGATATCAACATCATTTATAGCCTTGCCGACAATATAGGCTGCCTTGTTCCGGTAAAAAATGGCATTAATGACCTGGATCTGGAAATTGAGGTAGACCCGCTTCTGATTTTTCCTGACATAGTCGATCAGGACCCTGGTGATGCGTCTGACATCCCGGTTCAGATCTTCGAATGGAGTAACGAACTCACAGTGCCGAATAAGTTGTGAGATCGTTGATCTTAGGCCCAGCTTGGCCGGGTAATAAACATGATAGGCGGGCCGGTTGCCTTCAATATATTCTGTTGAGATAGCACTTCGAACGAAAATATGATCGTTATTAAAATAACGACGATGGAATAGCCGGCAAAATACCGAATTATAAAATGTCTCAGCCAGTTCGGGTTGGGTATGATTCTGTAACAACCTCACATATTGAAGTTTAACTTCCTGCCACAACAATTCGTCCAGATGGCCTAGCGCGAAGGCCGTGTTAAGTGATTCGATAGCTTCGTCGACCCGTTCATCATAAAACAGGATCCGTTGCCAGGAGGCAATCCGTACCGCCTCCCAATCTGCACTTTCGAAACGACCCTGGGCGCCTGCGGTAATTTGCTGGAAGATCCTGAAATGCCGGTCAAAGCCCTGCAGTACCATTTTGGCAATGGCCAGCGCCAGATTGGAATCAATAAACGCGCCAGTGGACATGCAAGGCTCCAGATTATCAATAATTATTATTGGTCGAGCACTATGTACATTCTAATAAATTTGGCTATGGTGTCTAGTAAAGAACCTGTTTGCCTGTAAGACGCCGTGATACATCGCAGAATCTGCTGTGACTGTTGACATCCTTGAATAATCCGGTCAACCCGGTGTGGCGACCCACAAAAGATGATATGAATCGTGACCGAGCGTATAACCATCAATAACCTGCGAATCGCACGTTGCCTGCATGATCTGGTGGCTGATGAAATCGCACCTGGCACCGGGATTAACCCGGATGATTTCTGGCATTCGTTCGCTGCTATTGTGCATGAACTGGGACCGATCAACCAGGCATTACTGGAGAAACGCAATACCCTGCAAGCCAGCCTTGATGCCTGGCATCGGAACCAGCCCGGGTACATTCACGATGCGACTGCTTATCAACAATTTCTGACTGA
>JAJDNN010000191.1 GCA_022340685.1 Pseudomonadota bacterium | reverse complement strand
CTGAATGGTTTGTTTGATATGCGCCACGAAACCCCGTACCGGTGACGCTGCCCCGGCCCGTTCGATCTGCTCCTGGAGGGTAACCCTGTTTCGACGTTCAGCGATTTCCTCCACCTTGCGGTGGATGATCTTTTTCAATATATCCGGTGTATCAGTCATTATTGAGACTCATGTTTCAATTCAGACTTTGCGTTTGAATTTCACACAAACGAGTTTGAAACTTTTACCAGCGCATCCAGTTTCTCCCGTGCTGCACCGCTGCTAAGTATGGTGGTAGCCATACGAATACCGGCGTCCAGCGTATCGGCCAGGTCAGCCGCGTAGATGGCGGCGCCGGCATTCAACACAACGATATCCCGGGCCGGACCCGGTTGATCATCCAGCACGGCCCGGATGATAGCCAGAGATTCGGTCGCACTACTGACCGCCAGCTGTTGAATTTCAGCCCGCGGCAGGTTGAACTGCTCGGGGGTCAGGGTATAACTGCTGATAACGCCATTCTTCAGTTCAGCTACATGCGTCGGTGCACCAATGCTGATCTCGTCCATGCCATCTTCAGCATGCACCACCAGCACATGATGGCTGCCCAGCTTGGCCAGTACTTCGGCCAGAGGTTCCACCAGTTCATCGGCAAACACGCCGAGCAACTGATTGGGCGCGCCAGCCGGATTGGTGAGTGGCCCCAGGATATTGAAAATGGTCCGCACTCCCATTTCCTTGCGTGGGCCAATGGCATGCTTCATGGCGCTGTGATGCCGTGGTGCAAACATGAAGCCGACACCAACCTGCTCGATACAGTGCGCCACCTGTTCTGGTGTGAGATCCAGGTTGACCCCGGCTGCTTCGAGCAAATCGGCGCTCCCCGACTTGCTGGAGACCGAACGGTTACCATGCTTGGCAACGGTGCCACCGGCTGCCGCCACGATAAAAGTGCAGGCGGTGGAAACATTGAAGGTATTGGTGGCATCGCCGCCGGTACCAACGATATCCACCACGTGCGCCCCGCTCACATGCACCCCCGCAGCCAGGTCGCGCATCACACCGGCCGCCGCCGCAATCTCGTCCACTGTCTCGCCCTTCATGCGCAGGCCAATGAGAAAGCCGCCAATCTGTGCCGGCGTCGCTTCGCCGGTCATGATGAGGCGCATCACTGCTGTCATTTCCTCAACGGAAAGGTTGCGATGCTCGGTCACGGCCCGGATGGCCTGTTGCATATTCATAGTACTCACCCTAGATAGTATTCCTGCAAAGAGGCAGGGTACTCGCCTCTTCGTGGTTATCCCATTTCCAGAAAGTTCTTCAGCAATTGATGCCCATGTTCAGTGAGAATTGACTCGGGGTGGAACTGCATCCCCTCAATCGGGTAGTCCCGGTGACGCACACCCATGATTTCATCCAGTTCACCGCTATCGGTCTCGGTCCAGGCCGTAATTTCCAGACATTCGGGCAAGGTTTGTTTCTCAATGACTAATGAATGATAACGGGTCGCCTCGAAAAGGTTGGGGATGCCATTAAACAAAGACTTGCCGTTGTGATGAATCACCGAGGTCTTGCCGTGCATGATTGCACTGGCATGAACAATGTGGCCGCCAAAGGCCTGACCGATACTCTGGTGTCCCAGGCAAACTCCAAGGATAGGCTTGCGCCCGGCGAAATAGCGAATAGCATCGACCGACACGCCCGCCTCGTTGGGCGTGCAGGGACCGGGCGAAATGACGAGATAGTCCGGATCCAGTTTCTCAATCTGTTCAATGGTGATCTGGTCATTTCGATAGACCTGCACCTCGGTACCCAACTCGCCGAAATACTGGACGAGGTTGTAGGTGAAGGAATCGTAATTGTCGATCATGAGTAACATCTTGATGCCTCTGCGAATAGCGCGTGTAAGTTACACTTCACTCATCTATTTATGAATTTCGTCCAGGCCCGCCGCTGCGAGGCTGACGGCGCGGAAGATGGCGCGGCCCTTGTTCATTGTTTCATCCCATTCATTCTGCGGGACCGAGTCATAGACAATGCCGGCGCCGGCCTGGATATGCAGGGTCTGGTCCTTGATGATGGCAGTGCGAATGGCAATGGCGGTATCCATATTACCTGACCAGCCCAGGTAGCCCACTGCACCGGAATAAATTCCGCGTTTAACAGGTTCCAGTTCGTCGATGATTTCCATAGCGCGGATTTTGGGTGCGCCGGAGACAGTCCCGGCCGGGAAGGTTGCGCGCAACACATCGATGGCGGTCATGTTCGGTTTCAGTTTGCCAATTACGTTAGACACAATGTGCATGACATGTGAGTAACGTTCCACTGTCATCTTTTCGGTCACCTGCACCGTGCCGGTTTGTGCAATGCGCCCCACGTCGTTGCGGCCCAGATCGATCAGCATCAGGTGCTCGGCAAGCTCCTTGGGATCGGCCAGCAGTTCCTCCTCCAGCACCTTGTCACCGGCCTCATCCTCGCCGCGCGGTCGAGTACCGGCAATGGGCCGCACCGTAACGATATCCCCTTCCACGTGCACCAGGATTTCTGGGGAAGAGCCAACCACATGAAAATCCCCCAGGTCGAGATAATACATGTAGGGCGAGGGATTCAGGCTGCGCAGGGCACGATACAGATCCAGTGGCCGCGCCTCGAAAGGAATTGACAGGCGTTGTGACAATACAACTTGCATTACATCGCCATCTTCAATGTACTGACGTGCCTTGCTGACCGCCGCTTCGAATCCCTGCTGAGTAAAACCGGAAACAAAGTCTGTTTCCGCTACCTTCAACGAACGACGCTGAACATTCAATGGTGTGGCACTGCGCAGTTGTTCCACCAGTTCATCGAGACGTGACATGCCGGAGGTATAGGCATTTTCCTGCGCCGGGTCGACATAGTTAATCACAAACAGCTTGCCGGAGAGATTGTCGAACACCACAACCTCATCCGACACCATCAACAGGATGTCCGGCGCCCCAAGTGGATCGGGATTGGGGCATGGCCCCAGCCGCGGCTCGATATAGCGCACCGTGTCATAACCAAAATAGCCCACCAGCCCACCGGTAAAACGCGGCATGCCGTCCATTTCATAGATCTTATAGCGACCATAAAATGATTCGATCCAGGCCAGCGGATCAGCGACCGTCTCCTGTTCCACAATCTCACCGGCATCATGAACCTGCACCTGGTAATCGTGGATTCGGATCACCCGGCGACACGGCAGGCCGATAATGGAATAGCGGCCCCACTTCTCGCCGCCCTGGACCGATTCAAACAAATAGGAATACGGCCCGTTAGCCAGTTTCAGATAGGTACTGAGCGGAGTATCGAGGTCGGCAAGAACTTCCCGCGTCAGGGGGATGCGATTGTAGCCCTGTGCAGCGAGTGCAGAAAATTTCTTTTCATTCATGTGACATATCCAAAGATAACGTAAATCCGGTGCAAAGTGAGACAGCAGCAGTTCAGCCGCACCATCGCTCACCTTGTCCTGGAAAAGCACTGTTCATCTTCAGGTCACACTTATGTTAATGCAATCGTTATAACGTCGTCGGGTTCAGGCAGCACCCTGCTCTGGCGTGGCCAGCAAACCGGGCAGCTCGACCATAGAATCCATGACAGCATCCGGCTGTGCCTCACGAATGTCTACGCCATGATTATAGCCGTAAGTCATACATGCAATCTGGAAGCCGGCCGCTCGCGCCGCCTTCACGTCACTGATGGAATCCCCGATCATCAGCGCCGCGGCCGGATCGACCCCGAAAAATTCTGCGGCGTGCAGTAGCGGCAGCGGGTCGGGTTTCTTCTTCGGCAGGGTATCACCGCTGATGATGATGGTGAAATAATCGGCAATACCCAGATCGCGCAACAGCGGCTCGGTGAAACAGGCTGCCTTGTTGGTGACACAGCCCAGTTGGTATCCTTCCCCCTTCAGATAGTCCAGTCCTTCCCGCACGCCCGGGTAGAGTCCACTGCGTTTACTGGTGTTTTCGGCATAAAGTTCAAGAAAAACCGGATAGGCTTTCTGAAACAGCGCTTCACCCGGTTCACCGTCAAGCGTGCCAATGAGTGCCCGACGCACCAGTCGCTCCACGCCGTTGCCAACCCACTCACGAACCTTTGCCTCACCGTGAACGGGCATATCCAGCTGCCGCATCATCTCATCCACACACCAGGCCAGATCCGGTACACTGTCAACCAGTGTACCGTCCACGTCAATCAACACCATTTGCGGTTTTTTGAGCATATGTTTTCCTGTCAGCTTGCGAGCCGTTTATCAAGCCTGGGCCAGCTCGTCGCGCATTTGTTTGATGACGCTGTCATAGCCATTGGGATCGCTGTCATTTTTGGCACCAAAGATGGCTGAGCCAGCAACGAACGTATCGGCACCCGCCGCGGCGATTTCACGGATATTGTCCACCTTTACCCCACCGTCGATTTCCAGCCGGATATCACGACCGGAGGCATCAATGATCTTGCGTGCTTCACGCAGCTTTTCGAGGGCAGTGGGAATAAAGCTCTGTCCACCGAAACCGGGGTTGACCGACATCAGCAGCACCATGTCGACGTTGCCAATTTCGTATTTCAAATAATCCAGTGGTGTTGCGGGATTGAACACCAGCCCGGCCTTGCAACCTTCGTTGTGGATCAACTGCAGGGTGCGATCGACATGCTCGGAGGCTTCCGGGTGGAAGGTGATATAGGTGGCGCCGGCCTTGGCGAAATCGGGAATGATGCGATCCACCGGTTTGACCATCAGATGCACATCAATGGGGGCTTTGACACCATGCTTGCGCAGCGCATCACACACCAGCGGACCGATGGTCAGGTTGGGTACGTAGTGGTTGTCCATAACATCAAAATGGACGATATCGGCACCCGCCTTGAGTACATTGTCAACCTCTTCACCCAGACGGGCGAAATCCGCCGACAGGATAGAAGGAGCAATCTGGTAATCCGCCATAATATTTGCCTCGTTAAATTTAGACTTTCAGTAACTGCCTGGCAGCTGAACCAGCATGCCTGATAGCACCGGGAAAAAATGAACCGCAGACTTTACCCGATCAAACTGCACTTTTCAGCTTTTAAGGCAAGATTTGACTGCGTATACTCTACCCGTTACCCATTGAGACTGACCACGGGAGTAATCGGAATCATGACATCATACCTGTACAAGTTACTGATATTCAGCCTGTTTTTTCTGGCAATGCCTTCCCTGTATGCCTCGGATCTGGCCAAGGAACAGCGCTGGGCTGATCAAATCGTCGATTCGTTGATAACCGGCGAAGCCGAGTGGCTGCCGGTGGGCAAGCATAAAGTCCTTGCGATTTATACGGAAAGTGAAACGCAGCCGGCGCTGGGCGGTGCGATTATTCTGCACGGTGTTGGCGTCCACCCTAACTGGGACCAGATAGTTCGCCCGGTTCGTAGCCAGTTACCGGAATATGGCTGGTCAACCCTCTCTGTACAAATGCCTATCCTGCCCAATGACGCCAAGTTGGAAGAATATGCTGAACTCTTCGATGAGGTTGAACCACGCATGACTGCTGCGGTTAAATTTCTGAAAGATAAAGGTATAAAAAATATTGTAATTGTTGCCCATAGCCTAGGTAGTGCTATGGCAGCCTATTACCTGAGAGAAAACCCGGATAGTAGTATAAAGGCACTTGTCGCTGTTGGTGCGACAGGCTCACATTTTAAAGATGCAGACAAAAACTATTTAAAATCCCTTACTACCATTAAAGTACCTGTGATGGATATTTTTGGGGCTATTGATGAACCCGATGTAATCGAAACTGCCGACAAGAAAGTCGCTGTCGCACGTGAAGCTGGGAATAATCACTATACGCAAATAAAGGTTGAAGGCGCTGATCATTTTTTTATTGGAAAACAGGACGTATTAGTTCAGCTAATAAATGACTGGATTAAACAATTTGCGGTAGAAAAATAATAACCAAGGCAAGTTAATGATGACACTCAATACTCTCTCGATTATCTTGCATGCACTGTCGGCCGTTATCTGGGTCGGCGGTATGTTCTTTGCGTATCAGATACTCCGGCCCGTCGCAGCCAGCCAGCTGGAACCACCAGCCCGCCTGACATTATGGGTCGGTATTTTCGGCCGCTTCTTTCCCATTGTCTGGATCGCGGTGATCTTGCTGCCGCTAACCGGCTACATGATGATCTTCAACCTCTTTAACGGCATGGGTAATGCCCCGCTCTACGTACACCTGATGAACGGCCTGGGCACCGTAATGATTCTGATCTTCATGCATATCTTCTTTGCACCGTACAGAAGGCTGAAACGTGCCGTAGCCAGTGAAGACTGGCCCAGTGGCGGCAAAACGCTGGCCCAGATCCGGGTACTGGTGGGCATCAACGCCACGCTTGGCCTGCTGGTCGTTATTATTGCCAGTGGTGGGCGACTTTTCGGATAGCACAAGAAATCCCGGAAATTTTTCTTCCGTTCTGAAAACACTTCCATTACGCACGATTACGAAATAGATAACCGGGTTTGCCGGCGTAGCGGTGAAGTGTGCCGTCAATCCGCGCTGAAGGCGTTATAGAATTGCCGTGCCACCCGACCGCTGCGCATGCCACGCTGCATCGCAAAGCGAATGGCCTCCCGGTGCAGTACCTCTCGCTCACCCGCATAACCGGTAAACAGGTGGTCCACGATCATCAGGTACTGCTTCTGATCGATGGCATAGAATGACAGCCATAACCCGAAGCGATCCGAGAGTGACAATTTTTCCTCGATTGCATCGGCAAGGTGCAACTCCTGATCAACCATGCGGGAATCAATATTATCCTGCATGGATTCCGGCATCAGATGGCGACGGTTCGATGTGGCATAGACCCGGATGTTGGCGGGCGGTTGCTCAATGGAACCTTCCAGTACGCTCTTCAGGGCCTTGTAATCAGTCTCGTTAGTTTCGAATGACAAGTCGTCACAGAACAGAATGAAGCGGTGCTCGAGGTCACGTATTTCATCGACGATGTCAGTCAATTCCAGCAAGTCGTGTTTGTCGACCTGGATGAGGCGCAGTCCCCTGTCCCGCAATGCATTAAATACTGCCTTGATCAGGGACGACTTGCCGGTTCCGCGCGCCCCCCATAGCAGGGCGTTATTGGCGGGCTGACCGGACAGGAAGCGCTCGGTGTTGATCAGCAACACATCCTTCTGGCGATCAATCCCGAGCAGGTCATCCAGACCGACCGGGTCGATGTCCTGCACTGCGCGCAGCTTGCGCTTGCGCGGCCTCCAGATCGCCGCATGCGTGCTGTTCCAGTCGATGCTCATGCTGACTTGCGCGCCTTCCTGATCGTTTCGTAGGCGGCCTTTATTTCCTGGGTCTTTTCCGTGGCCAGTTTGATCATTTCTTCCGGCATACCGCGGGCGACTAGTTTGTCCGGGTGGTGCTGGTTCATCAAACGCCGATACGCTTTTTTCACCTCGGCATCGGAAGCGGTTTTCGTGACGCCCAGAACCGCATAGGCCTCGCCGAGTAAATCATGACC
>JAJDNN010000166.1 GCA_022340685.1 Pseudomonadota bacterium | reverse complement strand
ACGTCGTGCCGCAGGCCCTGTCGGTATCACTGGTCAATCAGTATCTGGATCTCAAGGCCAGCGGACGGCTTTGAAAAAACCCTAAATATTATCCGCGCCCTGCCGTAACAGAACTTACCCCCGCCAACGGCGCCATGCCGGTTCTACCAAGTTGTATTTTTTCACCCACAAAATAATGAAAAACGATAAGGAGATGTTATGAGTCAAACCACACCCTATTCACCACCTGCCGCGACAGTTGCTGACATGGTCACAGAGTACGGTGATATTAATATTCTGTCGGCCCGCGGCCGGCTCGGGCGGGTCCGTTACTTCGCCTATGGTCTGCTGGTCGCCATCGGGGCTGGCGTTTTCGCCGGTATATTGGGCGGTATCGGGGCTGCTATGGGAGGCGGCGAGGGGGGTCCGTTAATGATAGGCGGACTCGCCATCGTCTATATCGCTATGGTCGTTATCAGCGTCATGCTTGCAGTCCAGCGTCTGCATGACCTTGACAAGACCGGGTGGCTGTTCCTGCTTATGCTTATTCCCATCGTCAATATTATTCTGGGACTGTATTTGCTGTTCGCCGCGGGAAGCAAAGGCGAAAACCGCTTCGGTCATGCACCGCCACCCAACAGTACAGGCATAGTTATCGTCGCCTGGCTGGCTGGCATTCTCTATATTGGCGGGATTTTAGCCGCCATTGCAGTGCCTGCCTATATGAGCTACCAGCAACAGGCTCAATTGATGCAGCAAAAATAAGCGTTTGACAAAAAGGCCGCCGGGCAAAGTTGCCGGGCGGCCATTTTAATACCTCAATGGTCGTGAAAATCGACGCCAACAGATTTACTGGATAGCATCGGCAACGATATCGTCCAGTAATTTTTCCACGGCCTCCAGCGCAGCGCGTGAATCGGCAGATCCAACCGGCAGGGGCCGGCGGAATGCCACGTATACCTTGTCCTTTTCCCCAGGTAACGTGTAAATGGCGATGATATAGGGACAAAATACGATATTGTGCGGATCGGCTTCCATCATCTGACGCGAGACAGTGGCACTACAAAATTCCAGGGCCTCGGCCTCGGCAAAAATCTGCGTGCCGGCGCCAATATCCTTGCCGGTACGGGCCAACATATTGCCGATATGCGAAACATTGTTGATGATCATGCCCCGATCGGTAATGGCCATCTCCACATCCGCCCGCACATTGGCAAAACTTCCTTCCACGGTAAACAGTTTCATATAGTCCGCCCGTGGCGGCTCTGCGTTAACACAGGCAGTGCCCAGGAATAACAAACTTACCAGTACAAATCGCAACATGACTCTTCTCCGGATTGTCTTCTCACACAGGTACAAATGTCTAACTCTCGGAATTGGCACTATAGTCGATACACTCGCCACATCGAAGTAAAAATTACGGCTTACCCGTCTGCTGCCGGTACTTAGACCACCGGTGGTATAAAGCGGGGTTTACCCGTCAGGCGTTATTTTTATTAAGGAAATGACGGGGTTGGCCGCTAAAATCAATCACAGGCCCAAGAACAGAGTCCCTCATGTCCAATACCAAAAAACCCCGCATTCTGGCGGTTGATGATTCCCGTGTCATGCGCCGCGCCATGAGCAAAGTGTTGGGCAAAACCTGTGATGTCGTCGAAGCCGAACATGGTGAAGACGCATGGACTCTCCTGTTAAATGATCCGGAAATCCAGGTTGTATTCACCGACCTGTCGATGCCCTATCTGGATGGTTTCGGTCTACTGGATCGGATGCGCGCTTCGGACGATCCTCGTCTGCAGGAAATTCCCGTTGTCATCATCACCGGCAAGGAAGACGACGATGAAACCAAGCAACAGGCCCTGGACAAGGGTGCCAGCGATTTTATTACCAAACCATTCGATTCGGTCCAACTCCAGGCGCGGGCGAAGGCCCATTTACGCTTTGGTGAAACCAGTCGGAAACTGACCAAGGCTTCCGAGGCAACTGCAGTCGACGAACTGACCGGCCTGGGCGCCCATCGTTATTTCCTGAAAGTGGCAGATGAACAACTTGCCTATACGCGACGCCATGGCGGGCAATTTATTTTACTGCGCCTGGATCTAGATGAGTTCAATCGGCTGTTTATCAACGCCGGCAAGGAACATGCAAACAGTATCCTTAAACAGGTTGGCAAGACCCTGAGTAGTGCCGTGCGCAAGGAGGATACTGTCGCCCGGGTTGGGTTGGCCAAGTTCGCCATGTTGCTGCGCGAAACTACCATGGAAGATGCGACTGAGACAGCCAGGCGTATTCTGGACCAGATTTCAAAACTGAAATTCGACATCAATGGCAATAAGCTGAATGTCACTTCAAGTATTGGGTTGCTGGAACCTCATATAGATGAAGAGATTTCGATTGAGGCCATCATCCAGGAAACCGAAAAATACCTGAGCAAGGCAGCCGCGGCCGGTGGCAACCAGGTTGTTGTCAAGTCCCTGCAAAAAATTCCGACTGACAAGAAAGTCAGTATTCAGACTGCCCTGCGCTTACTGGAATTCGGCCATACCGATACCATCAAGCCCCATATCAACAGTATCGTTAAGCAACTGTTGCCATTACTAAAGTATCTGGCAGAGAATACCGACGAAAATACCGCCGCAACAATCAAACAATACAAGGACAAGCTTGGCGCCTGATTGCAGCCGGGCTGCGGATCTGAATTGAGCCTATTTTGCCAACCAGAGTCGCATGCGCAAACCCGCGGTAGTGGTATAGCCAGCCTCCCGAAACGCGATTTGGTTACCGGCATTGATAATAAAACTTGTCGGAACAGCACTGACTCCAAAACGGCGCGCCAACGCTCCGTCGGGGTCATTAATTACCGCAAAGCCCAGCCCCTGCGTTCGCATGAAGTTCCGCACTTCGTCGTCCGAGCCTGACTGCATGGCCACGGTGATGACCGGGTAGTCCTGACTGAGGGCATTTATGCTGTCCTGTTCCAGCTTACAAACCGGACACCAGCTGGCCCAGAAATGCAGCAGCACCGGTTGGGTTCGGTTCGTAACCAGGCGGTATTCATTGCCGTCCAGCAATCTGCCTTGTAACCGAGGAGCTGTGCCACTGACCAAATCACGCTGGCTCCAGGACCGGACACCAACAACTATCAGCAACAGAAGCAGAAACTGTACCGTGAGCCTAAAACTGCGCCGAGCCCACCATCTTCTCCAGACCGGATTCATGATTAAATTGCCAACTCAAGACGACGTGTACTACGCCGATAATTGGAACATTGTATCCTGGGCATATCCGAACGGAATAACATGAATTCCCTGCAACCAATTTCACGCTGGCGCGCATTTCTGATTCATCTTGGAATCAGCCTGGTGATTTTTTTGATCCTGGCCTATATCATCCTGATTAAATGGTACCCCGTCCCCTTTTTTTATACCGACGGTGGCTGGCAGGGGGTTCGTATTGTTGCCGCCGTTGATCTGGTATTGGGACCCTTGCTGACGCTGCTCGTATACAAACACGGCAAGCCCGGATTAAAAATGGA
>JAJDNN010000164.1 GCA_022340685.1 Pseudomonadota bacterium | reverse complement strand
GGGATGCAGAACTACGGTGGTGTCCTTGCGGGCCTCCACCACTTCATCCAGGTAACAAATACCGCCTTCGCGAACCGCCCGGGTCAGTGGACCATCCACCCAGTAGGTTTCCCCGTCACCGATCAGGTGCCGGCCTACCAGATCCGCAGCGGTCAAATCATCATGACAGGCCACCGTATAAAGGGGGCGCGCCAATTTCGCGGCCATGTGGCTAATGAAACGGGTCTTGCCACAACCGGTTGGCCCCTTTATCAATAACGGTAACCGATGATGGAAAGCCTGCTCGAACAGCTCTACTTCATTGCCTGCCGGCAGGTAGAACGGTGCCTCCTCGCGCGCGTCGGTTTGGGATGCGGTTTCCGTCATAAATTCTCCTCAGGACAACGACACGATACCAGCCACACCCGCTCCGGCCTTGCCAATGCAAAACACACCATGCGTCGACAACACCAGACCCATCCATGCCCGGGGTCTGACACTGACCCCGGGGTAGTTGGAATATCAGGCGTTAACAGTCTGTTCTTCACCGCCGATGAAGAAACTCCAGATATACAAAACCAGCCCGATAAGGAATACCACTCCGGCGATTTCACGCATCCAGTAGAAGATGGCAATCTGTTCCTGTACAACCATAAAGGGCTGCGGATTATCACTGACCCGCTGCAGCCAGGTTTGCAATACACCCGCCCCTGTCAGGAACAGAGTTATAAACACCATCGCCACGGTCATCAGCCAGAATGACCACATTTCCATCACCTGCGATTTATTGCTGTTGGCGGCTGCCCTACCGCGAAGTATAGGCATGGCATAGGAAATGATCGCCAACACGACCATCACATAAGCCCCATAGAAAGCCATATGACCATGTGCTGCCGTTATTTGCGTACCGTGAGTATAGTAATTCACCGGCGCCAGAGTATGCATGAAACCCCATACACCCGCGCCCAGAAAGGCCATCACCGAGGTACCCAGCGCCCAAAGAATGGCCGCCTTGTTGGGATGTTCGCGCCGCCGCCGGTTCACCATATTGAAAGCGAAGATCACCATAGCGAAGAACGGAATTGGTTCCAGAGCAGAGAATACCGAGCCCCACCATTGCCAGTACTCGGGGGTACCGATCCAGTAATAGTGGTGACCAGTGCCAATGATGCCGGTGATCAAGGTCAGAGCAATAATGACATACAGCCACTTTTCAATGACCTCGCGATCCACGCCGGTAACCTTAATCAGAACAAAAGCCAGGATCGCACCGAGAATCAGCTCCCACACACCTTCCACCCACAGGTGTACCACCCACCACCAGTAGTACTTGTCGAGCACCAGGTTGTCGGGGTTATAGAAGGAAAACAGGAAGAACACCGCCAGTCCCCACAGGCCAAGCAGCAGGACCATGCTAATCGCCGTCTTGCGGCCCTTTAGTATCGTCATACTGATATTGAACAGAAAGCCAAGCGCCACGATTACAATTCCAATTTTGGTAATGGTGGGCTGTTCCAGAAATTCACGTCCCATCGTCGGCAGCAGTTTATTACCGGTTATCTCGGCCAGGGTGGCATAGGGGACCAGCAAATAGCCCAATACGGTCAATGCACCTGCCACCAGGAAGATCCAGAACAGCAACACTGCCAGCTTCGGGCTAAACAGCTCGGTCTCTGCTTCTTCCGGCACCATGTAATAGGCCGCCCCCATGAAACCGAACAACAGCCAGACGATCAGTAGATTGGTATGCACCATACGGGCGACGTTGAATGGAATTTCCGGAAACAGGAAATCTCCAATGACATATTGCAGGCCCAGGACCAGTCCGAACAGAATCTGTCCAACGAACAACCCTATGGCCGCAATAAAATATAATTTAGCTACAGACTGTGATTGATATTGCATTGTCTTAATCCCCTTTAACCCTGAATATTCGGTGGCCAGTTGGCAGTATTAATTTCAGATGACCACTTGAGAAACTCTGCAACGGCATCGAGCTCTTCATCGGAAAGATTGAACTGGGGCATGCTGCGCCGACCTGGTACGCCTTCTTTCGGTCGACTCTTGATAAAGGCAATAATCGCTTCCTTGCTATTCCCGAATCGTTTGTAGACATTACCGAGTTCCGGCGCAAAATAGGCACCTTCACCCAATATCGTATGGCAACCGATACAGTCATTGCGTTCCCATATAGCTTTACCCAGAGCAACCTTTTCGGTGATATTTTGCCGATGGTCCCGGTCCGGGAAGGCCCTACTGGAGTCATAGGTCAAGGCCAGAAACAGCAGGAAGAAAAACACAGCGCCACCATAAAAAATGTTACGCGCCATGGACTTGGTGAATTTATCACTCATGGGTAACCCCTCCCTCCAATGACATTATTGGTAAGGAAATTATCCATAACCGGTAAGCGGGTTCCTTGACCCTGGTCAAGGGGGCAAAACCGGGACTACAAAAATATTCTTGATCCGAGGGTGGATTACAGCAATGCGCGCAGGCCGTTTACATCCTGCAGTGAAATGTTATTGCCTTCAACGCTGATCAGGCCGCGCTGGGTCAGTTTGGACAGAATGCGGGAAAAGGTTTCGGGCTTGATGGACAGGCGCGAGGCAATGATGCTCTTGGGGGTACCCAGGTGGATTTCTGCCAGTTCCATCGCACCTTCCGGAATCTGTTCCAGCAGGTAAACGACAAGCCGGTAGGTCGCATTGTGCAGAGTCAGGTTGTTGATTTCATTAATCCGCATGCGTAAACGACGGCTCATATCGGCCATCAATCGCATCGAGGTGGCGGGCGAGTCTTCGAGCAACCGGCGAAACCCCAACAAATCGAAACTACACAAACTGCTGTCCATAATGGCTTCGGCGCTCACCGGATAGGCATGTTGCTCCATAAAAGCAATGGCTTCGGCAAAAGTCTCGCCGGGGCGGATGATCTCGATGACCTTTTCATCGCCGTCGGCCGACAGACTATAGAGCTTGACCTGTCCTGTTTGTAACAGATAGAAAGACTCGGCCGGCTGACCGGCCTCGAACAAAATCTGCTTCTGTTTGAGCTGAATTGGATGGCTGGATGCCAGCATAATGTCTAGCTGCGCGTCATTCAGCGCTGCAAACAGGTAAATCTGACGTAGCGCTTCGCGGGTAAGAGGATCGTCAGTCATGGAGCTCGATGCCGGCCTGTTTTTTTTCTGATTGACCTGGGTCAAAGCCTAACATATCTGAAGCATGATATTGATACCCGCAATGCGTTCCTACGGTAAAAATGGGGGCCAGATAATGGTGACCGGAGGATAATTATGAACCTGCGCCTG
The DNA here is from genome assembly GCA_022340685.1 of Pseudomonadota bacterium. GTDB lineage: Bacteria > Pseudomonadota > Gammaproteobacteria > UBA6429 > Thiohalophilaceae > JAJDNN01. Next base: position 4,965 of record JAJDNN010000164.1, on the reverse strand, counting down.
ATTCTCGGCGAGAAAACTGCGCGGAATGCCATGGATATCTGGCGCAATGCCTGTACCGAATCGAATCATAGCCTGGAGGTCCTGGACCCTCGACTACCCGCCACCCGGGAGCTGATTGCGCACCTGCACCTCAACACGTTTCCGGCCCTGATCCTTGAGGATCGTGTTGTGGCGGTGGGCAGTCCCACCCCGGAAAGCGCCAGACAGTTGTTAAGCGAACTGTCTGAAACCCATACCGACATCTCATAACCATATTTGTAACATTGTTTTCCGGGACCGATACCCCCTGATTTAACCGGGTGTTGTGTCTCTCGAATTAACCTATACTGGAATTCCCTGAAGCTACTGGCCAAGCCTGTATCCCGAACCCCTCATGACTCGCCAGCTCATCGATCGTTATGACCGCCGCATTGAATACGTGCGTCTGTCGGTCACTGATCGCTGTGATTTGCGCTGCCACTACTGTATGCCAACCGGCTTCCGGAATTTCGAGGAACCGGAGGACTGGCTCAGCTTTACCGAGATCGAACGGGTTATTCGCGCATTTGGCGCACTGGGGACCCGTCGGGTACGGCTAACCGGGGGTGAACCGCTGGTGCGTCACAACCTGCCTGCGCTGGCAGGCCGCCTCGCCGCCCTGCCCGGCATCGAGGACCTGTCGCTCAGCACCAATGCCACCCGGCTGGCTAAACATGCCGTCGACCTGCGTCAGGCCGGCATCACCCGCATCAATGTCAGCCTCGATACCCTGCGTCCCGATCGCTTCCGGGCCATCACCCAGGGCAAACTTGAAAAAGTTCTCGACGGCCTGCAGGCTGCTCGCCAGGCCGGTTTTGCGCCCATCAAGATCAACATGGTCGTCATGCGCGGTATCAACGACGATGAAGTCAACGACATGGTGGAATTCTGTATCCGGCATGGTTTTACCCTGCGCTTCATCGAGACCATGCCGATTGGCGAGACTGGCCGGGCCGCCACAAATCACTACATCAACCTGCAGAACATCAAGGCGCGCCTGGCGCAGGACTACGACCTGATCCCTGGCATGGTTACCGGAGGTGGCCCCGCCCGTTACGTCCAGGTAGCCGGCACGGATCTGCGGATTGGTTTCATTACGCCTCTGTCGCAGCATTTCTGTGATACCTGCAACCGGGTTCGATTGTCGGTGGAAGGCACCCTGCACCTGTGCCTGGGGCAAAACGACAAGTACGAGTTGCGTCCCTTGCTGCGCGCCGGTATTAGCGACGAGGAACTGAAACAGCACATCATCCGGGCCATTGAGCAAAAACCGGAACGTCATGAATTCAACGACAAACCCGCGACCGTGGTGCGCTTCATGTCCATGACGGGCGGATAACACAAGGATCGAAGGACATGTCCCGCAACACGAGAAGCGACCTGGCAATACCCCTTCTGGTCATTGTCCTGGTATTCGGATTGCTCACCCCACTACATGCCGACAGCGACAAAACCATCAAGCAAATCCTGTCCACTAACAGCGCACCGGAAGGCGTCGTATTTGAAATCGCCACCGGCGACAGCAATGGGCTGAGCTGGGCCATCCCCAAAGTACAAACCTATATCAAACAGTTGCGCGAAAAATTTCCGGAACTGTCCATCGCCGTTGTAACGCACGGTCGGGAAATGTTCGCCATGCAAGAGACGGCAACAAAACAGAATCAGGCTGTGCACCAGACGGTCAGATCTTTGACCAGGGATCAAGATGTCCCGGTCTATGTCTGCGGCACCTATGCGGGCTGGCGTGGGTTGGCCGAGGAAGACTTTCCGGACTATGTGGATGTTGCAGCCGCAGGACCAGCACAAATTAATGACTTTGTCGCGCTGGGTTATACCAGGATCATCATTTCCAATAAAAACCGGAACCAGAATGAAAAAACCCCGGTGTCGCAGTCTGATTAAGCGCTGACAACCAAATCCACTATGCTCAATCCTGCACCGGCCTGAGCCTGGACAATTCAATCGTACCGATCACCGCCAAGGCCGACCCAGACCGAAACACTCGGCATCGGCTCTCCATCACTCAGGAAAGACCGATTAGCATGCGCAGGCCTACCAGCAGCAGAAAGAAACCGAACACGCGTTTCAATAGCCGCGGTGGAATGCGATGGGCCAGTCCGGCACCCAGTGGGGCGAACAGAATGCTGGCAGTAATGATTCCGATAAATGCAGGCAAGTTGATATAGCCAAGGCTCCAGGGCGGACGGTGCGGAACATCCCAGCCACTGATCAGGAACCCGATCGCCCCCGACACGGCAATGGGAAAACCGATTGCAGCCGAAGTGGCGACAGCGCGGCGGACGTCAATATTACTCCAGGCCAGATACGGGACACTCATGGAGCCGCCGCCCACGCCCATCAACGCGGCCACTGTGCCAATTGCCGTTCCAACCAGATTCATACCGATCCGCCCGGGCAGGGTCCGGGACGGCCTGGGTTGCCCCCCGAGAATCATCTGGGCCGCCACCAGTAACATGAAAATGCCAAACAGGATGCGCAACTCGCGGCCGGGAATGACGCTGGCAATGGCCGCGCCAATCAGACCGCCCAGCAATATGCCGGGGGTAATGTTTCGAAATATAACCCAGTCGATGGCCGCCCGTTTCTGATGCGCCCGAATCGACGAGAGGGAAGTGATTACAATCGTGCCCAGTGAAGTCCCGATTGCGACATGCATCAGGACGTCGTCACTGACCCCCTGTAGTTTGAAAACCCATGCCAGTACCGGAACGATAATGATGCCGCCCCCGATCCCGAGCAGACCGGCCAGCGTACCGGCGAGCGCACCCATCCCCAGCAGGTAGAATAATTCCATAAAATTAATTTGCCCTAGCGGAGTGAACCCATCAGGGCATCAGGTAGCCAGGTCGCAATACCGGGGAACACGGTGAGCAAGATTATCCCGAGTACCATGCAAAGCATGAAAGGCAAGGCGCCCAGCAGAATAGTGGGTAGTTTTACATCAGGGGCAATACCGTTAATCACATACAGATTCAAACCAACCGGTGGAGTGATTAAACCGATTTCCATGTTGATAGTCAGAACCACGCCAAACCAGATGGAATCAAAACCTGCCTGTTCGATAATCGGCACCAGTGTAGGCGCAGCCATCAGGATCACAGCTACGGGTGGCAGGAACAGTCCGGCGATCAACAGGAACAGGTTTACGAACAGTAATAACATTATCGGGCTGACCTCAAGGCCGGCAATCCATTCAGCCAGGGACTGGGTAATGTACAGACTGGACATCATGTAACTGAACAAGGCGGCCGTGCCGATAATCATCATGATCATCACTGACTCGCGCATGGCGCTACGCAGAACTTCCCACAACTCGCCCGGGTGAATCATGCGATAGATGATAATCACCAGCAGTATGCTCATCATGGCTCCAACGCCAGCCGCTTCGGAAGGTGTTGCAACACCGCCGTAGAGTGCCCACAGGATCATGCCGATGATCATCAAAAAGGGCAGGATCTTGGGCAGGATGATCAGCTTTTCGCGCCAGGAATATCCGGCGCCGCCAATATTAAACCGGTAGCCTTTGTGCCAGGCGTAATAGAGTGACCAGGCCATGAACAGCAAGGTCAGCATCAGTCCGGGCAGGATGCCGGCGATAAACAACCGACCAATGGAAGTCTGGGTGGCGATGCCGTAGACGATCATGGTGATGCTGGGTGGAATCAGGATACCCAGGGTGCCGCCCGCGGCGATTGCTCCGGTTGCAAGTCCGTCAGGGTAACCCCGCTTCTGCATCTCCGGAATGCCCATCTTGCCAATCGCGGCACAGGTTGCCGGCGAGGAACCACTCAGCGCGGCAAAGATCGAACAGGCACCCAGATTGGATATCAGCAAACCACCCGGTACCCGGTATAACCAGCGCTCCAGCGCTTCATACAGATCGCTGCCGGCACGCGACGAGGCAATCGCAGCACCCATCAGGATGAACATCGGAATGGACAGCAGGGCAAATTCGTTCAGTCCGCCAAACAGGGTCTCGGCAAATACATCCAGACCGCCAATCCCTTCGAACAGCAATATAAATATCACTGACACGCAACCCAGTGCGAAAGCCACCGGCGTCCCCAGCAATAGCAACACGATCAGGACCACGGCAATCAGCACACCGAGCAGCAAGGGACTCACAGGCCTTCCTCCGGTTTTATCCCGAAGGGCAGGTCTTCCCCACGCAACAGGCTGAGAATATCAGCGGCATATTGCAGGGACATAATGCCAAAACCAATCGGCATGGCTAAATACGGTATCCACAAACGTACTGCCCAGATTGTGTCGGACGTCCAGCCATTGCCCCATGCTTCAACCCATAACTCTAAACCGGTCCAGGTTATTACCAGACAAAACAGCAATGACAGCAGCGAGGCAATCAGAGCCAGGACCATGCGCCCCTTGTGTCCAAGATAAAGGGGTAACAAGTCAACGTTGACATGGCCACGGGTTAACAGCACGTAGGGTGCGCCCACAAAAGTTGCCGCAATCAGTGCATAGGTTACGAACTCGGTTTGCCAGATCGATGACTCTTCAAGCACGTAACGGATCACCACCATCTGGCAGACCACAATTACTGAAGCCAGGATCATCACTGCGGCGACGATGCCGCATAGTCTCGACAAACTTGCAACCAGGCGTATGTAAGTACTCATGAGCGACTATTATCAAGACGACCGCCAGCGGAAGCTGGCGGTCTTGCCTTGCGTCATATTTCAGGAATTATTTTACAGACAGTGCCATATCCAGCAATTGCTGGCCGTCCTTTACCTTTTCAACGAAATCCTTGTAAGAAGTCCGCTTGGCAATTTCCTGCCAGGCCTTGAACTGCTCGGCATTCATCGTCACGACCTTGACACCATGGTCCTTGTAGGTCTTGACCAGTGTCTCGTCAGCCTTCTTGGCACCCTCGTAGGCAAACTGCTCGGCTTTCTTGCCCGC
>JAJDNN010000156.1 GCA_022340685.1 Pseudomonadota bacterium | reverse complement strand
ATTCTCTGCATTCAGGATCCAGCCGCCACCCATTGCCTTGTAGATGCTGACCAGCGAGGTATAGACATCGTTCTGGTTCTGGGTATACAGGAGTTCGGCATCGAACAGCCGACGCTCGGAATCAAGGACTTCGATATAGCTGACTTGCCCCTCGTTGTAGTTCAGCATCGCAAGGCGGGCGTAATCTTTTAATGCAGCAACCCGCCGGCCTTGTGCCGCGAGTTCCTCGCGGCTTTTCTGAGTTGAGACCAGTGCGTCGTCAACCTCACGGAATACGGTCTGGATGGTCTGCAGGTACTGGAACAGGGCCTGACGCTGGACCGCCTCGGTAGCCTGAACCTGACCTGAAACACGGCCCCCGGTAAAGATGGGTCCAAGCAGCTGGCCACCCAGATTCCAGGTGTTGGCCGGTTCAGTCGCCAGGTTGGACAGATCGGAACTGGCGTAGCCAAACAGGCCGGTCAGTGAAATTGTCGGGAAATATTGTGCCTTGGCGACACCGATATTGGCGTTGGCGGCAATCAGATTCTGCTCTGCCCGGCGGACATCGGGACGACGATCAAGTACCTGTGACGGGACACCTTCAGGGACCAGCGGCAATTTCATTTCATCAAGAGTCCTGCCACGTGGAATTGGCCCGGGATTCTGTCCCAGCAACACCGACAGCGAGTTCTCGAGCAAAGCAATCTGTCGTTCAAGGACAGGAATGCGTACCGCTGCTTGTTCATACTCCGATCGGACCTGGGCGACTTCCAGTTCCGATACCACGCCACCCTTGAATTTCAATTTAAACAGTTGCAGGGATTGTGCCCGGGTGTCCAGTGTCTCTCGCGCAATTTCGAGTTGTTTGTCGAGACTGCGCAGTTCCACGTAACTGGTGGCGACGGCAGAAACCAGGCTCAGGATGACGGTGCGCCGGCCTTCTTCCGCCGCCAACAGACTGGCACGCGACGCTTCGCTGGCGCGCCGGATTTTGCCCCAGATATCGAGTTCCCAACCGACATTCAGCGTGGCCTGGAAGTTGTCGCTGGTGCGTGGTACACCCGGGACGACACCGGCGCCTGATTCCAGCGAGGCCTGTGTCCGGTCAGCCCGGGCGCCGTAGCCGACCTGCGGGAAGAGATCTGAACGCGTTATGTTGAGCCGTGCAGCGAATTCTTCCACGCGCGCCGCGGCAATACGTACATCTCTGTTATTTTTCAGGGAGGTCTGAATGAGCTGGTCAAGCACCGGGTCATCGAACTGTTGCCACCAGTTGGTATTCACGATCCCGACAGCATCGCCAGGTTCAATACGCCAGTGCGCCGGCGTATCCACCTCCGGCTTGACGTAGTCGGGCCCGACCATGCAGCCGGTCATGATCATCGTCATACTGATAAACACACCGGTCCGCAACATATCAGACATCCTCGCCACCGGGTTGCGGAGTGGAAGGTTGTTTACTGACGACCTGGGGTCGGCCACCAGCCAGTTTTTCCTTTGCGCTGACGATCAGGTAATAGAACAGCGGGACAAAGAACAGGGCCAGGGTGGTGGCGCCGATCATGCCGCCGATGATGCCGGTCCCGATGGAGTGGCGCGCCGCTGCCCCGGCACCCGAGGCGAGTACCAGCGGCATGGAGCCAAGGATAAACGACAGCGAGGTCATCAGGATGGGTCGCAGGCGCAGGCGTGCGGCCTCCACCGCAGCCTCGAAGGCGCCGAGTCCTTCATGGTATTTCAGCTCGGCGAACTCAACGATGAGAATGGCGTTCTTGGCGGACAGACCGATGAGGGTCACCAGACCGATCTGGAAATAGACGTCATTTTCCATACCACGCAGCCAGACGGAAACCAGGGCACCGAAAATACCGAAGGGTACCGCCGTAATTACGGCAAGTGGCAGTGACCACTGTTCGTACTGTGCCGACAGAATGAGGAACACCATCACCAGCGCGAAGGCAAAGATGATGGCGGATGAGCCGCTGGATTTTTTTTCTTCATAGGATTGGCCAGACCAGGCATAGGTGAAGCCGTCTGGCAGGACCTGACTGGAAACCTGTTCCATAGTGCTGATGGTCTGGCCCGAGCTGTAACCGGCCGCCGCATCACCGGTGACCTTGGCGGCCATGAAACCGTTGAAGCGGGGCAGCAGATCCGGCCCGGTGACATACTGGCTGGTGACAACCGAAGAGAGCGGTACCATCTCGCCCTGTTTTTGTCGTACATAGATATTCTGGATGTCCTCGGGTTTTTCCCGGAACTGGGGTTCGGCCTGCAGGATCACCTGCCAGACCCGGCCGTACTTGTTGTACTGGCTGACATACAGTGAGCCGAACAGGGTCTGCAAGGCCGCATACACATCCGGTACGGGTAACCCCAGGGTTTCGGACTTGGCGCGGTCCACATTAGCGCGCAACTGGCGCGAAGCGGCATTGAGGGTGGTATTGAGTCGCGTCACCTCGGGCCGTTCATTGGCCCTGGCAATGACTTCCCGGGTGACCTTGGCCAGCCGCGAGGCACCGCCCTGGCCCCGGTTCTGGATCCAGAATTCAAAACCACCCTGGGTACCGAGGCCCGGGATAGAGGGGGGATTGATGGGGAAGGCCACGCCGTCCTTGAGCGCTTTGAGGCGGGGCGTGACGTATGCGAACAGGTTTTTAACTGACAGGCCGGAATCCTGGCGTTCATCAAAATCCTTGAATGAGATAAACACCGTACCGGCATTGGTCTTAAACTGGCCGTCGAGCAAACTGTAACCGGCCAGGGCGGAATAGTCCTTCACAGCCGGGTGTTCAGCAAAGATCTCAGCCACCTTTTGGGTCATTGCCTGGGTGCGATCCAGGCTGGCACCGTCCGGCAGTATCACCGCGGCAAATGCATAACCCTGATCCTCGGCAGGGACAAAACTGCCCGGAATGGTCCTGAACAGGATGACAATAGCGAGCAACATTGCGCCAAGCACCCCCAGCGCCAGCACCACGCGTTTCATGGTGGTGCTGACACCGCGGGCATATTTTTCCGTGACACCCTCGAGCCATGAATTGAACCACTTGAAGACTCGGGGTGGCTCACCGCTGGCCGGCTTGATCAGGATGGCGGACAGGGCCGGGGTCAGGGTCAGGGCAACGAAACTGGAGATCGCCACCGAGATGGCGATAGTGATGGCGAACTGCTTGTACAACACACCTGTAGTGCCACTCAGGAAGGCTACCGGTACAAACACCGCAATCAGGACCAGGGAGGTGGCAATCACCGGTCCCGTCACTTCCTGCATCGCTCGAAATGTGGCCTCCTTTGAAGAGAGTCCAAGCTCCTCGATATTGCGTTCGACGTTTTCCACCACCACGATGGCATCGTCACACACGATACCAATGGCCAATACCAGACCGAACAGGGTCAGCAGATTGATGGAAAAGCCCAGCGCCGCCATGCCGATGAAGGTACCGATGACGGAGACGAAGATGGCGATGGTAGGGATCAGGGTAGTGTTTACTTTCTGCAGGAACAGATAGGTCACCAGCACCACCAGAATGATGGCGATGATCAGGGTTTCGATCACTTCATCGATCGATGCCTGGATGACCTTGGTGGTGTCAAACGAGATGGTGTAGTCGATACCTTCCGGAAAGCTCTGCTTGAGTTCTTCCATCAACTTGCGCACGTTCTCGGCCACTTCCAGGGCGTTGGAGCCCGGCTGCTGGTATACCGCCACGAAAGTTGAAGGACTGCCATTGAGCGTTGAGCGCAGCATGTAGGCCTTCAGGCCTTCCTCGGCCCAACCCACATCCTTGAAGCGTACAATACCGGTGCCATTGGGATCGGCACGCAGGATGATGTTGTCGAATTCGGACGGCTCGGTATAACGGCCCTCAGTCACCACCGGGAACGTCATCTCGACCGGTTTATCGGTCGGTGACTGGCCCAGACGGCCGGCACCGAATTGCTGGTTTTGCTGGCTGATGGCGTTCTGGATATCACTGGGGGTGATTTTCAGGCTGGCCATCCGATCCGGCTGCAGCCACAGTCGCATGGCCAGATCTGGCAGACCCATAATCTGGGCCTGGTTGGCACCGTTGATTCGTTTCAGGGCATCAAGTACATACAGGTTGGCGTAGTTACCAATATATTTTTCATCGTAACGCCCATCCGGGGAGTAGATTCCGATCAGCATCAGGATACTCGCCGAACGTTTTTGTACCTTGACCCCGGTAGCGCGCACGGTATCCGGTAATTCAGGCAGTGCAAGGTTCACCCGGTTATTGACCTGGACTTCAGCGGTATCCGGATCGGTATCGATATCGAAGTAGACGGTGAGTGACATGTCGCCCGTTGCTGAGCTGGTCGACTGCATGTAAAGCATGTTGTCGACGCCATTGACCTGGGTCTCGATGGGTGCAGCGACGGTATTGGCGACCGTTTCAGCGTCAGCACCCGGGTAAGTAGCAGTGACCGTGACCTGCACCGGGGTAATGGCCGGGTACTGGTTGATGGGCAGCCCACCCATTGCCACCAGCCCACCGATGACCACGATAATAGAAAGCACCGATGCCAGGATCGGGCGCTTGATAAAAATAGCTGAACTCATGGTCTACTGCGCCTGACCGGTGCTCGCAGTCGCACCCTTGCCCGGTGTCGCTTCGGGCGTGGCGATTTTTACCTTTGTCCCGGGCCGCAGTTTCAGCGCACCATCGACGACCACCACGTCGCCTGCTTCAAGTCCCGACTCGATAAACCATTGTTCCCCGTGCCAGGGGCCGACCGTGATGGGGCGGAAGCTTGCCTTGTTGTCCTTGTCGAGAACCCAGACGAAGCTGCCTTTGGCACCCTGCTGGACTGCCCGTTGGGGAATCAGAATCGCGTTTGGCCGGATAGCGCCTTTCAGCAGGATCCGGACGAACTGGCCGGGGCGCAGAGTGTGTTCCGCGTTTTCGATTTCGGCACGGAGCAGAAACGTGCCGGTTGACTCGCTCAATGAGGCATCGGCAAAGGTGATACGGCCGGTATGAGGATAAACGGTTCCGTCACCCAGAATAATCTCCACCGTGAAGTCACCTTCCTTGGGCATGTTGACAATACCTTGTCGTGATTTTTCCCGGTAGTTGAGAACCTGGCTTTCAGAGACACTGAATTCGACCCACATGGGATCAATCTGTGCCACGTAGGTAAGCAGACTATCGGTACCGATACCCAGGTAGGCGCCTTCGCGTTGTACGGCAAAGCTGGACAGACCGGTAAGTGGCGAAGTGATGGTGGTATAACCCAGATTAAGTTCTGCCTGGACAACATTGGCGTTGGCCTGTTCAACCGCGGCGGCGGCGGCCCGATAGGACCCGGTCGCATCATCCAGTTCTTTTTGCGCGATGGCGTTTTGTTTGGCCAGCGGCCGAACACGTTTCAGATTGGCCGTCGCAGTTTCAAGCCGGGCCGTTTGTTGCGCGAGTTCCGCCCTGGCGGCTTTTAATTTTGCTTCAAAGGGTTTGCGATCCATTTGAAACAGGATCTGGCCGGCCTGCACCATGCTGCCTTCTGTGTATTCCCGCTTTTCCAGGAACCCATCGACCCGTGAGCGGATCTCTACCCGGCGTGAGCTGGCCGTTTTGCCAACGAATTCGAAACTGACCGGGGTGTCCTGCGGTTCGATGGTGAGAGTAACGACTTCAGGAAGATTGGCGCCTGGCTGCGATTGTTCACCACAACCTGGCAGTAGTCCTGTCGCCAGAGACACCAGAATCGCGGTCTGGATATAACGCGATCGGGGACGGAGGGAGAGAAGCAGTATATCTAGCAGATTCACATTCTGTGGCCTTGTTTTATCGTAATTCCGGGCGTGCCCAGTTTGCACAGGGGGATACATGATCAGGAATCCCGTTACGACAATCAATCACCTTATGGTTTGCAAGGAGTAGTGTTTCCCTGTCTGGACCCGATGCTACAAAGGTTGAATTTTATCGCCCCGAATTCAGACTGTAGCTTACTACATTGATTTATATCAGTGTAAGCAGAAGCAGTATGGAGTAATTTTATTATCCACACTATTGTTACGTGAGGTGAAGTTCAATGACCGAGCAGCATGAACGTCTGATCCTGGATGTAGGAATTTTCGATACCAGGGAGATGGCCAAAAAACTGGTGGAACGTCTGATCCGTGATGACTTCCCTATGGACATGATTTCGCTGCTTGGCAAGAGTGGTGGTTCGGGGGACGATATACTGGGGGTGACTTACCAGAATACCCCCGAGCGGATGAAAGTCTGGGGTGAGCATGGCGCCTTCTGGGGCGCGCTGTGGGGTTTGCTGGCCGGCGCCACTGGCCTGTTCGTGATCCCGGGTCTGGGCGCACTGGTAGTGGCCGGTCCGATTGTCGAGGCGCTGGCGGGGGCGCTGGCCGGGGCAGTGGTGACCGGGGGCGCCATGGCCGGTGCGGCTGCGGTTTCCCAACTGGCGTCTGCCCTGCATCGCATTGGTATTCCGGAAGACAACTTGCGCGAGATCGAATCTGCAATCGACGCGGGCAAATATGTGGTCATCCTGCATAATGATCCAGAAGCGAGCGAAAAGTATGCCCGCTTACTCCGCTGGGCCGGGGCCGAACCGGTGTATCAACTACCGGTCAGATATTGACGCCGTCGAGTTAATTGGATTTACGCTGTTGATGTCGTTTGCGCTGGTCATGCACAAGCTTCAGCGCCAGCAGGATGAGCGGCGCGCTGTGCAAAAACAGATCAAAGATATCGACGGGACGGTGCAGGTTGCCCGCCACCAGCATGTTCAACTTTTCCCATAAATGCGGTTGCGGCCGAAACGGCGCCAGACCCAGCAACAGCGCCGCGAAAATCAAAACGGGGTAGGAAATACGGTCGAGCCAGTTCATGGTTTCACCTGTGGGTGGCTGTTGTTGCCCTGCAGCTTGCGCTGAATTCTAGCAGGCGTGCGTGTTCCGTTACACCAGCGGGTGAAGCGAAAAAACCCGCTTAGCTGAACAACCTTAGTAGCGGCGCACGC
>JAJDNN010000143.1 GCA_022340685.1 Pseudomonadota bacterium | reverse complement strand
AGGTGGTGACCTTGCTGGTAGGGGTGAAGCTGATTATTGGGTGAGGTATTTCAACCCGGGGAAGGATGGTGTAATTACTTGTTAAACGTATTGATGGGTATTGATTAACAGACCTGTCATGACATTTGATTCGTCTTACACGCCGTATTGATCCTGGTAGACCTTAACCGCCTGCAGGTTGGCCTGCATGTCCGGCTGGTTGCTCAGGTAAGCGATGAGGTGTTCCAGTTTAATAATGCTCAGCACCGGAATGCCGTACTCCTGTTCCACTTCCTGGATGGCTGACAATTCACCCTGACCTTTTTCCCGCCGGTCCAGCGCGATGATGATCCCGGCCGGTCTGGCGCCGGCGGCATCGATGATTTGCATGGCTTCGCGAATGGCGGTGCCGGCGGTGATGACATCGTCAATAATCAGCACGCGGCCCTGTAATGCCGCGCCGACTATATTACCGCCTTCGCCGTGCTCTTTGGCTTCCTTGCGGTTGAAGCTGTAGGGCACATCACAATGGTGCGCCTCCGCCAGCGCGATACTGGTGGCAGCAGCCAGCGGGATCCCCTTGTAGGCTGGTCCGAACAGCACATCAAACTCGAGATTGTTGTCCATGATGGCAGCGGCATAAAACCGCCCCAGCCGGGCCAGGGCCGCGCCCGTGTTAAACAGTCCGGCGTTGAAAAAATAGGGGCTCAAGCGTCCCGACTTGAGTTTGAATTCACCAAAGCGCAGAACCTCGCGCTGCAGGGCGAATTCGATAAAGTCTGTTTGATAATCGTGCATGGTGTGCGCTGTGGTGGGTTGGGAAGAAAGGGTATGATACACACTTTTCAACAACCGGATAATATCCATGCGCGTCATTACCGCAAACGTCAACGGCATTCGGGCTGCGGCCAAAAAGGGTTTTTTCGACTGGCTGAATCGACAGAAGGCCGACGTGGTTTGTCTGCAGGAAACCAAGGCTCAGGAGCATCAACTGGATGATGGCAGTCTGTTCTATCCCAGGGGCTACCATTGCTACTATTTCGACGCGGAGAAAAAAGGCTACAGTGGGGTAGCTATCTACACGCGCAACAAGCCGGACAAAATTGTGACCGGCCTTGGCTGGGATCATGTGGATCGGGAAGGACGCTGGATCCAGGTGGATTTTGGCAAGCTCAGTATTGCCTCGCTTTACTTGCCTTCCGGTTCTTCGAGTGAAGCGCGCCAGGTCAACAAGCTTAAATTCATGGACCATTTCCTGACGGACCTCAAAGCCATGCGACGCAAGCAGCGTGACTACATCATTTGTGGCGATTTCAATATCGTGCACAAGGAAATTGACATCAAGAACTGGAAGAGCAACCAGAAAAATTCCGGCTGTACGCCAGAGGAACGCGCCTGGCTGGACACACTGTTCGACAAGGTTGGTTTTGTCGATGCTTTCCGCAGGGTCAATCAGAAACCGGACCAGTATACCTGGTGGTCGAACCGGGGCAACGCCCGCGCCAACAACGTGGGTTGGCGCATTGATTACCAGATCATCACGCCGGGATTAAAAGACAAGGTGTTGAAGGCGCGAATCTACAAGGACAAATGGTTTTCCGATCATGCGCCGCTGATCATGGACTATGATCTGAAATTATAATGATTGTCTGTTAGCCATTGATAAGCCATTCAAGCGCCTCATCCTTGTGTTCGTAGTCAAAATGCCGGACTTCGGCATTTACAAAGTGCGTTGCGACCCGCGGCAGAATGGCCAGGAAGCCGTTGTCGGTGACGGCGGCGACGCGCTTGATTTGCCTGTGATGATCCTTGACAAATTTCAGGTGCGAAATAAGGGCGGCGAAATTATCCCAGCCTGGAAAAGATCGGGTATAAATCATCAGGCCATTCAGGCCACCATGCTCTTCGATATAGGGATCGGCTTCCTTTTTGAGCAATTCAAAGTCGGCTGTCATCAGTGGACCCGTGGGTGTAATAACCAGTACGCCTTCCTGTAAATGAAATTCAGAATTTATCATTTTAGGTAACTCCCTGGTTGGTCAAATAAATCATTCAGTTCTTAATGCTTCTACCGGGTCCAGTTTTGCAGCCTTACGAGCCGGGAGCACGCCGGCACCGAGGCCGATGATGATGGCAATCACTTCCGCCAGAAATACATAGAATAACGACGTATGGACTGGCAGGGCCGGCAGGGCGAAGTGGATCAGCTGGGCAATACCGATACCGAGCGCCAGACCACTCAGGCCGCCGATGGCCGAGAGGACGATGGCTTCCCCCAGAAACAACACCAGGACCTGCGACTGGCGCGCACCCAGTGCGCGCAACAGGCCTATTTCATTGGTACGCTCGTTCACGGCGATGGTCATGATCGTAATGATGCCGATGGCGCCAACCAGTAATGAAATTCCACCAATGGCACCGACCGCGAAGGTCAGGACATTCAGTACCGAGCCCAGTACCTCAAGCATCTGCTGCTGGGTCGTAATGGTGACATCGTCGCGGCCGTGGCGGGTTTTCAGGATACGCCGTATGCCGGCGACGACCTTGTCGGCCGGGGTGTTTTCATCGTACAGCATGTCAATTTCAAACAGCGTGTCACGGTTAAACAGATTCATGGCGCGGGCGGCAGGAATGTAGACCGTATCGTCCAGATCGAAACCGAGCACCGTGCCCTTGGATTTCATCACACCGATAACCCGATAGCGCTGCGCGGCGATAGTGATCCGTTGCCCCAGCGGGTTGCGATCGCCGAACAATTCCTGCTTCAACTTGCTGCCCAGTACGGCGAAGGCGCGTGGTGCGGTCGGGTCGTCTTCGGGTAGAAAGCGCCCCGATTTGATCGCCATGCTGAACGCCTCGGGCATCTGCGGTCCGGCACCATACACCGTGGTGCGGCGTGTGCGGTTACCGGCTTCCACCTCGGCATTACCCTGTACGAACGGCACCACGGCACGGGCGAAGGGCAGACGTTTGAGCGCCTCGGCGTCCTCGATGGTGAGCGGCCGCTCGGTGCCGAATACGCCCATGCTGGTGCCGGCCGTGGTGGCCTTGCCCGGGTTGATTCCGACCAGCGTGGTGCCGAACTGGGTAAATTCCGCCAGCACGAAGTGGTGCACACCTTCCCCGATGGAGGTCAGCAGCACGACCGCCGCAATACCGACGGTAATGCCCAGTGCGGTCAGAAAACTGCGCATGCGATGGGCAACGAGGGAACTGCTAGTCAGGATGAGAAAGTCGCGGGTTTGCATGTCGGCCTACCGCCGGGACAGGGCCAGGACCGGATCCAGCTGTGCGGCGCGCCGCGCTGGCAACAGGCTGAACAGCAGACCGGTGATGATCGCAACCAGCAGTGCGGTGACAATCGCCCAGATCGGTGCCTGGGCAGGCAGTACTGGAAAGGCGTGACGGATCACCAGACTACCGGCTTCGCCCAGCAACAAGCCGAGCAGCGCACCCAGCAGGGATAGCAACAGGGCCTCGGCCAGAATCAGTACAATGATTTGCCGCGGCGAGGCGCCCAACGCCTTGAGCAGGCCGATTTCGGCGGTGCGCTGGGATACAGCCACCAGCATCACATTCATGATCAATATCCCGGCCACGGCCAGGCTGATGGCCGCGATCCCGCCCACCGCGTAGGTCAGGGCGCCCAGAATGCGGTCAAAGGTGGCCAGTACCGCGTCCTGGGTGACAACCGTAACGTCCTTGATCCCCTGATGCCGTTCCTGCAGGGTCTGAATCACGAAACGCTTGACGGGCTGGATGGCGTCCCGGCTTCTGGCTTCGACCAGGATGCGGAACAGGGAGGTCGTGTTGAACAGTTGCTGAGCGGCGGCGACCGGGATAATGACGGTTTCCTGCACATCGACGCCGATGGAGCGGCCTTCGGAGCCCATGATTCCGATGACGCGAAAACGCCGGTCACCGATCCGGATCCACTCACCCAGCGCCGGTTTTGCCCCGAACAGTTCGTTGCGGATGGTACTGCCAATCACCGCGACCGGGGTGGCGCGATCCAGATCGGTATTTGGTAAAAACCGGCCCTGGGCAATTTTCCAGTGGCGAATGTCCAGCAGCTCATGGCTGGCGCCGAGGATCACGGATTCACGCGAGCGGCTTTGCCAGCTGACGTCGGCCGAACCGACATTGATCGGGGCAATCCGCCGCACGTTGTAACTGCGGGTCAGGGCCAGGGCATCGTCCAGGGTCAGGTCGCGGGGGGTCTCGCCCATCAGGGTGGTGGGATTAAGCCCGGCTGTCTCGGACCGGCCGGGCAGGACAATGACCAGGTTGGTGCCGAGGGAGGCGAATTCGCCGGTGACATAGCGCCGCGCCCCTTCGCCGAGTGACGTCAGGACCACCACGGCGGCAACGCCGATGGCCATGGCGGTGAGCATCAGCAGGGTGCGGGCCGGGTAGCCGCGCAAGGCACCCCAGGAAAAGCGGGCGACGTCAGGGCTATGTGGAATCATGGCGCGGCGGGATTCTAGGGTGTGTCATGGCGGGGTGTGTCAGGCGCCTGGCCGGCCAGTTCGGCATCCAGCCGGCCGTCCAGCATGTGCAACTGGCGCCGGGCACGTGAGCCCATTTCCGGATCGTGGGTCACCATGATCAGGGTGAGGCCGCGCTGGTTCAGGTCTTCCAGGATCCGCACCACGTCCTGGCCGGAAGTGTGGTCCAGGTTGCCGGTCGGCTCGTCCGCCAGGAGGACATTGGGCCGGGTCACGGTGGCGCGGGCGATGGCGACCCGCTGACGCTGGCCACCGGACAACTGGTCGGGTTTATGGTGGCTGCGGTCGGTCAGGTGGAGTTCCTCCAGCGCCTCGGCGACGCGTGGCCGGCGCTGTTCGGGGGGCAGACCGGCCAGGATCAGCGGCAGTTCCACGTTTTCAGCCGCCGAGAGGCGTGGCACAAGGTGAAACATCTGGAACACAAAACCGATTTCCCGGTTACGCACCCGGGCCTGCTCGATATCGCTGAGGGCGGTGACGTCCTTGCCATTGAGCCGATAGATGCCGGAGCTGGGCTGGTCCAGCAGGCCCAGCAGGTTGAGCAGGGTAGACTTGCCTGAGCCGGAAGGTCCCATGATGGAAACATAGTCGCCCGACTTGATCGTCAGGGTGACATCGTCCAGGGCATGCACAGTCTGATCACCCACCTGAAAATTGCGGTGAATATGGGAAAGCTCAATCATCGTTCGCCGCCTGCGTGTCCGGCTCCGCGGTGGCCCCGGCAATGACGCCAGTACGATCAACAGACGTGACCACTTCGTCGCCTTCGGCCAGTCCGGCAGTGACCTCGGTCCAGGCCCAGTTGCCGATACCCGTCTTGATTTC
>JAJDNN010000142.1 GCA_022340685.1 Pseudomonadota bacterium | reverse complement strand
GCAGGGCAACTGCCGGGTTACCATGACACAAACCTGTTGCTGGCGTTTGCACTCCAGGCACACCTTGTCGGCCTCTTGTTGCGGCACCACCCCGAATAACAGCTCGCGTACCGCCCGCAGTACCTGCTCACCACTCACCGGGCAACCCCACAGTTCCAGATCCACTTTTACGTGCTCCCGCACTGGCGTGGATGTGGCCAGGGTCTGGATGTACTCCGGACTGGCATAAACCGCCGCCATCCAGTCTTCGGCCACGGCAAAATTCCGTAACGCCTGCAAACCACCGGCTGTCGCGCAGGCGCCTATGGTAATCAGGTAAGCACTGTTTTCGCGCACTCGCATGAGCCGTTCCAGATCCTCTGGGGTGGTAATGCTGCCTTCCACAAATGCGATGTCCACTTTTATATCCGGGGCCACCGGGCCCGCTTCGGGGAAATGCACCAGATCCACCAGGCTGGCCAGGGTCAGCAGTGCTTCACCGGCGTTGAGAAACGCCAGCTGACAGCCATCACAGGAGGCAAACTTGTGGACTGCCACTTTCGGTTTCATGTCAAAACCCCTTTACGCCGAATAAATTCCGGATATCCCGGTAACAGAATACCGGCCCGTCCTTGCAAATGAATTTATCGCCATACTGACAATGACCACAGTGGCCGACCGCACATTGCATATTGCGCTCCATACTAAGCCACAGATCATCGTCGCCCACTCCCTGCGCCTGCATATGGTTCACCACCACCCGCATCATCCCTTCCGGCCCGCACATCATCACGATAACCCGCTCCCGATCGAATTGCAGCTCATCAAACAAATCGGTGACATGGCCCACATGCCAGGGCCAGAGTGGCATACCCAGGTCGGCGGCAATCAGTACCTTGGTATCGGGCGCCTGCTGCCACTGTTCGTAGCGCTCGCGCCAGATAAAGTCATCCGCGTGCTTGACCCCCTGCACGATATTCACCGTGCCGAAGCGTTCGCGCCGGCGCATGATGTAATTGATCACCGACACGACGGGGGCGCAACCCAGGCCCCCGGTGACCACCACCACATCCCGCTGCTCGGCGACCGTCAATGGCCAGCCCCGGCCATACGGACCCCGTACCCCGATCCGGTCCCCGGCTTGCAAATCGGACAGGCCTCGGGTAACCCGACCCACGGAGCGAATGGTGTGGTCCAGGATTTGTTCATCAATGGGATCCGAAACGATGGAAATGGGGACTTCACCCACACCATACAGATACAGCATATTGAACTGGCCCGGCGCAAAACGGTACGCGTCATGCACGGAGGGATCGGTAAAGCGTAACCGCAGGGTAAACAGGGTCGGTGATTCCTGGATGCGTTCGATCACCTCGGCCTCGTAGGGCAGGTAGGGATTCGTCATGGCTCACCATCCCCGCAAATCGCGGCCGCTTCCTCGGTCAGATCGATTCCCACCGGGCACCAGCTGATACAGCGGCCACAGCCGACACACCCGGAACGACCATATTGATCATGCCAGCTACCCAGCTTATGGGTCAGCCACTGGCGATAGCGTTGCGCCGTGTTGGCGCGCAGGGTGAAACCGTGAATATAGCTGTGTCCCTGGGTAAAACAGGAATCCCATTGCCGCACATGGTCACTGCTGGTCCCGTCCAGGGCCGGACGGTCCTGTTCGGCATGACAGAAGCAGGTGGGGCACACGGCGGTGCAGTTGCCGCAACTCAGGCAGCGCTTCGCCACCTCCTCCCAGCGGGCGTGATTCAGGTTGGCAAACAGGGCCTGCTTCAGATTATGCCCGGGTAACCGGCGGGTTTGATGTGCGACGGCCTGGTGTGACTCCTCGTCCCCCTGTTCCAGCTGCCCTTGCGTGGCGGGCCGGGTGGGTAATCCGGCCAGCAAGGTCAAACCTTGCTGGCTACGCCCTTCGATCAGGTAACCGGCATCCAGCTCGGACAGCACAATGTCGTAACCGTAGGTGGCACGGGGTCCGTCTCCGGTAGAAGCACAAAAACAGGTCGCCGCAGGGTGGGTACAGTTCACCGCCACCAGCAGCAATTGCTGCCGACGTGCCAGGTAACCGGGGTCACGTGGTTCAGCATGCAAAAAGTGTTTGTCCTGCAGGTACAGAGCGGCCAGATCGCAGGCCCGCACCCCGATAATGGCCAACGGGCCGACGTCCACTACGTGTTCGGTGAACTGAAGCTCCCCTGCCGTGTCCCGCAGGGAGCGCCACAGGGTTTCTTCAGCCGCAAACACATACGGCTTAATGGCCTGGGGGCCGTTGGCCCAGGCGAAACAACGCGGGTTGTCGTCTTGCTGCAGTCGGTACTGACCGGGAGATTGATGATCGGAATAACCGCGGGGCAACTGATCAACATGGCTGATACTGTCATAGACAATCGCACCATCCCTGATCTGCGGACCGACGCAGTGATAGCCCGCTTTCTGCAGGCCCTGAATCAGATCCTGTAGCCCATCCCGTTCCAGATACTGCACTGCATCTGTCATGTTATAACTTCGCCCTGCTGCCTGAAATGATAAGGATCACCGGCGTTAAACCCCTGACTGCCAACCACCCTGGTCCCGAATCCCTGTTCAGCTTAAGTGTAACGCCATCAGTCCACTTGATGCCATGTCCAAAATCTGGAAGCATGGCAGGCCAAGCTAACAGCATTTTTTGGCCCGGTTCCGATTATCTTTCGAGTCGATTTACAACGGGAAACAACCTGGATGAATAGCATACTCTCCCGTTTCGAATCCCACCTCAATGTCGAACGCAATGATATCGATGGCGTGGCACTTCTGGCAGCGGAGACCGGCCTTTCAAAGCAGCGCATTAAACGGATTATGCAACAAGGGGCCGTTTGGCTGAGCCGCGACAAGCACACACGTCGGCTGAGACGGGTCAAAACAGCGCTACGCAAGGGTGATGTCCTGCACCTGTATTTTGATGAAACGGTACTGGCCCGCGTGCCGGCTCCGGCCGAATTGATCGTCGATGAGGGTGCCTACAGCGTCTGGTACAAGCCCGGCGGCATGTTGTCACAGGGTTCCCGATGGGGGGATCATTGCGCCATTACTCGCTGGGTCGAAGCGCACCTGCTGCCCCGGCGATCGGCCTTTCTGGTGCATCGCCTCGACCGGGCCGCCACCGGCCTGATGCTGGTAGCCCACCAGAAACGCACCGCCGCCGCCCTGTCGGCGCTGTTTCAGGAACGCGCCATCGAAAAACGTTATCGCGTTATTGTTCATGGCCGGTTTCCTGCAGCGGGACAACACACCATTGATACTGCGATCGATGGCAAGGCCGCTATCAGTCATGCAACAGGACTGGCCTATGATCCCGAACGGGATCGATCCTTGCTGGATGTGACTATCGAAACCGGACGCAAGCACCAGATCCGACGCCACCTGGCGGAGATGGGTTTTCCAGTAGTAGGGGATCGGTTATACGGTGAACAGAACGAATCGGAAGACCTACAACTGACCGCCTGCTTTCTGGCATTCCGCTGCCCGGTCAGTCAACAAGTCAGGCAGGTTGTGTTACCAGAATCATACCTGCCCCAACTTTGAAATAAGTTCCAGACGCTTGATCTTCCAGAACAGGCCGTTGTACGAAAATGGCGCCGCCATTCTGGTAGATCAGGAACCCGTTAAGAACCTAGGGACTCCAGGGCATCATCTGGCGCATACCATTCATGGCGGGCGCCACATTGCGGGTCATGACATTCATGTCACGCGTCATATGTCCGGTATTAACGGTCATGGCGCGGGTGCTCTGGCTCATGTCCTGCATCGACACCTTCATTTCCTGCATATCGTGTGACATGCTGGTCATCGCCACTTCCATGACATGCACGGTATAGAACATGTAAATAAGGGCCAGAAATGCCAGGAAGAACCCGGGGACAGCGATCAGGCGTGTACGACGAACTTGCTGGTCCTGTGCCTTGTTCAGGTTTTGCAGTTTCATTTCCTGCAGTTTTTCCTGTTCCTGCACTTCTTTTTGCAGAGTCTTGTGATCCAGAATAATGGATTCACTCAGGTCAGCGAGGATTTTCTCGCTGTGCTTTTCACGTTGCCGTGTTGATAGCTCAGTCTGGCTGAATGCCTTACTCAGGCTCGAAACCAGTTGCTCAAAGTCCCGATCACGTTGCGAGTCACGACTATAGGAATCTTCCAGCACTGCAGTAAAACCCTGCCGGATCTCCTGCACCATCGCGCCAAGTTGCTGGTCCCGACTTTCACGGTCTTCCTTGAGCTCATGGAGCATAGCGCTGATTCCGGCATCCTTACCGGTGCTGCTGGTCTTTTCACCGGGTGCGGTTTTGTCACTCATTGCAATTCCTCTGTTCAAATTTTGCGCAAATTATAGCGGCAGGCGATTGATTAAACCGTGACAGTGCTCGCAATTGATTTTCGACCCCGGAAA
>JAJDNN010000131.1 GCA_022340685.1 Pseudomonadota bacterium | reverse complement strand
GCCAACCGATGCTTCATACATCAGGCCACCCTTGGCCATGGTAAATACGGCAACCCCTTTTTCGTAATTGGCGTCTGCCGAAGCCCCGGCGGTTACAGCCACCGCGGAAGCTTGTGCCCCCAGTTCGAAGTTACCGTTCTTAAAATCGTCCAGGGTTTTCTTGTCCTTGAAGAAGATAATTTCACTGTAGGCCTGCCCCCCCAGCTGGAAGCCGATGGTAATCTGGGTCAGGCTGGTATCACCAATCGGTTTGCCCTTTTCATACACCACCCCGTTCCCGTGTGCACCCCCAATGCCGATGGCGCCCTTGCCCACCGAGGGAAATACGGCATAGCCGTAGGCCTGCGTGAAAAAATTGTCGAGTTTCTTGTCTTTTTTCTTGAATTCACCAATGGTGATATTGCAGTTTTTTACCGCATTGGCATTCCAGGCAAGGGCAGTATTGATGCCCAGGCCAAACAGGCAAAACATCACCAGCGCAGATGTTAATGATCTCATTTTGATTTTCCTCATGTATGAATTCGTTGCCACAACAACCGTTCGGGACCGGGATCGTCCCGGCTAATCGGCTAGGGATTCGGATGCGATCTTGTGGATACTGAGATCCGCACCCTGATATTCCTCTTCCTGGGTCAAACGGATACCAATCGTGGCCCTGAGAAGTCCATAGATAATGAAACCGCTGACCAGGGCAAAACCCACACCGATGGCAGTACCCGCCAGCTGCCCCATCAAGGTTACCCCGCCCAGCCCACCCAGTGCGGTAGAGCCAAAAATACCGGCGGCAATACCACCCCAGGCACCACATAGACCGTGTAATGGCCAGACACCCAGAACGTCATCAATTTTCCACTTGTTCTGCGCCAGAGTAAAGGTAATCACAAACAGGCCTCCGGCGATGGCACCGGTGACCAGTGCACCCAGTGGATGCATGATGTCGGAACCGGCACACACCGCAACCAGCCCGGCGAGCGGGCCGTTGTGTACAAAGCCCGGGTCGTTTCGTCCGGCGACCAGGGCCGCGAGGATGCCGCCTGCCATGGCCATCAGTGAGTTGACCGCCACCAGACCGGAAATCCCCTGGATGTTTTGCGCCGACATCACATTGAAGCCGAACCAACCCACGGTTAATACCCAGGCACCGAGTGACAAAAAGGGGATACTCGAAGGAGGATGGGCATAAATTTCGCCGCCCTTGCCGTAACGACCGTAGCGGTGGCCTAGCAGGATAACCGCGCCCAGCGCCAGCCACCCCCCCATAGCATGCACCACTACACTGCCGGCAAAGTCATGGAATTCAGCACCAAAGGTCCCCTTGATCCAGTTTTGTATGCCAAAGTTACCGTTCCAGGCTATGCCTTCAAACAAGGGATATACCAGTGCCACAAGTATGAATGTGGCCACCAACTGGGGATAAAACCGCGCCCGTTCGGCAATACCACCGGAGATGATGGCGGGAATGGCGGCAGCAAAGGTTAGCAGGAAGAAAAACTTGACCAGCTCGTAACCGTTTTTCAGGGTCAATGCCTGGGCACTTTCAAAAAAGCTGGTCCCGTAGGCAAGGCTGTAACCGATGAAAAAGTATGCGATGGTTGACATGGCAAAGTCGGTAATTATCTTGACCAGGGCATTAACCTGATTTTTCCTGCGGACGGTACCGACTTCAAGAAAGGCAAAACCTGAATGCATGGCCAGCACCATGATGGCGCCGAGCAGGACAAACAGGACATCACTGGCTGAGACAAGAGTTTCCATGACGCTCCCCAATTTATTGGTCTTATCGTTTTTAATTTAATGCTTCGCCCGCACTAAAAAGGGCGGAGGTATTATGTCCACGCGCCCGATCCGGTGCAAGACTAGCGGCCTGACATAGCCGTCCCCGGTTAGGCTTCAGACCGTTTGACTGCTTCCCAGGCGGCATCCATCTCCGCCAGACTGGCCTGCTCGATGCCACCCTGTGCTCGCAGACGGGTTTCGACCTGACCGAAGCGATGCTCGAACTTGCGGTTGGCCCGGCGTAGCGCCGTTTCGGGATCCACATCCAGATGACGGGTCAGATTCACTACGCTAAACAGCAGATCACCAATTTCCTCCACCACCCGGTCGGAACCCGGTGCCGCATGCAGGGCTTCGGCCACTTCGTCGAACTCTTCTCGCACCTTGTCCAGTACCCCGGTCACCGACGGCCAGTCGAATCCGGCACGGGCCGCGCGCCGTTGCAGTTTCAACGCGCGGGTCAGGGCTGGCAAGGTCAGGCTGACGCCATCGAGCAGACCGGGCGAATCACCCTGCTGTTCCCGTTCCCGCTGCTTGTGGGCTTCCCACTCCCGGGTCTGCGCGGCTGCCGAATCAACCCGGGTCGCGGCGAACACATGCGGGTGGCGTCGCACCAGCTTGTCGCAGATGCGCCGGACCACCCCGGCGAAATCAAACCGCCCCTCCTCTTCGGCAAGGCGGGCATAGAACACCACCTGGAACAACAAATCACCCAGTTCGTCGGGCAGGTGCGCCAGATCATGTTGTTCGATGGTTTCGGCCACCTCGTAGGCTTCTTCCAGCGTATGGGAAACCAGTGATTGATAGGTTTGCTGCCGATCCCACGGGCAGCCGTTTTCGGGATCACGCAAGCGACGCATAATTTCCAGGAGGGGCTCAATTTCAGACATAGTTTTCGATCCTGTTGGGGCGTCCTGACGGCCCCGTTCAAAGCTGAATTCAACAAAGGGGATGGTACACTTCTCATCAGGTCAAGGAATCGACCGATAACCTGACAACAGGGATATATAACAACAAGATTCATGATCGACACTCTACGCGCCGTCCAGACCCCGGAAGGGATTGACCTGCACCTGCCCGTTGCCGGGCTGGTATCCCGGGCGCTGGCCTGGCTGATTGATATCCTGATCCGCGGCGTCATCTATACCGGACTCGGTTTCGGATTGCTGTTTCTGGGCGAGACGGGCAAGGGACTGTTCCTGCTCGCCGCCTTCGTCATGGAATGGTTCTACCCGGTGTTGTTTGAGGTCCTGCGAAACGGCCAGACCCCTGGCAAGCGGGCCTACGGCATCCGGGTTATTAACGATGACGGCACACCCATCGGCTGGAGCGCATCCCTGATCCGCAACCTGCTGCGGGTGGCCGATTTCCTGCCCCTGTTATACGGCTTTGGCATCGCCAGCATGATGCTCAACCGGGACTTCAAGCGGCTCGGTGATCTGGCCGCCGGTACCGTCGTAGTCTACCAGGACGCCGCGCGCAAGGAACCATCGCTGCCCGCAGCACGTCCCATCCGGCCATCGTTCGCCCTCAATCAGGCGGAACAACAGGCCATTATCGCCTTCGCCGAACGCACCCCGGGCCTGACCCCGGAACGCTGCGAGGAACTGGCCGGCCTGACCGGTCCGCTGGTGACTGGCCGGCCCGAACCGGCCGAGACGTTGTGCGCCATGGCCCGTTGGCTGAGTGGTGACTCTGAGGGTCGGGCATGAAACAGGAACAGTTCATCGCCGCCCATGAGGCCGACTGGCGCCGGCTGGAAGCGTGGCTGGCGACAACAGCGGCTGATGATTCAACCCGGGCACCGGCGGAAGAGTTTGCCGCCCTGTATCGTGAAGCCTGTCAGCAGCTGGCCCTGGCCCGCGCCCGGTTGTACAGCCGCCACCTGATCAACCGGCTGGACCGGCTGGTATTGCAGGCCCACCAAATCCTCTATGGTGAACGACGCCACCTCATGAAAGACATCGCCACATATATAGTGCACGGTTTCCCGGCCGCGGTGCGCAGTCAGTGGCGGCTGGTGCTTGTTGCCGCGCTATTGTTCTATGTTCCCCTGGTGGGCATGCTGACGGTCATCCAGATGGACCCCGACATGGTCTATACCGTGCTGGATGGCGACACCCTGCGCCAGCTGGAATACATGTACGATCCGGACAACCGCGAGTCGGTCGGCCGGGATCGGGACCGGCAGTCGGATTCCGACCTGATGATGTTCGGCTTCTACGTCAAGAACAACACCGGTATCGGCTTTCGCACTTTTGCCAGCGGCCTGCTGTTTGGCATCGGCACCCTCCTGGTGGTGCTGTTCAACGGCCTGTACATCGGCGCCGCGGCGGGGCACCTGACCCAACTGGGTTATACCGAAACCTTCTGGAGTTTCGTGGTCGGCCACAGCGCCCTGGAACTCAACGCCATCGTCCTGTCTGGTGCGGCCGGCCTGCGCCTCGGTCTGGCCCTGCTCAGTCCCGGCCGCCGCACCAGGTTGCGCGCCCTGCGCGAAGAATCGCGCATCGCACTGCAACTCGTGTACGGTGCAGCCGGCATGTTTATCCTGGCCGCCATGGTAGAGGCCTTCTGGTCGCCAGCCACGTGGCTACCCGCCACCAGCAAATACGTGGCAGGTGGCGCTCTGTGGCTGGCGGTGCTGGCCTACTTCGTGTTCGGGGGACGCCGTGCGCCTTGATGACATCACTATCAATATCCGGCCTCGCTCGCCCTGGGAGGCAATAGATCTGGGACTGCGCCTGATTCAGGTGTACTGGCGCCCTATTTATCGTAGCTGGCTGGCAATTACCCTGCCCCTGTTTATTCTCATCAATCTGCTTTTGCCGGACGCTATGTGGCTGGCCGGGCTAATCATCTGGTGGCTGAAACCGTTCTACGACCGGGTGGTGCTACACGTGCTGAGTCGTGAACTGTTTGGTGAATCGGTCAGCGTAAGGGAGACCCTGCGCTGCCTGCCGCGCCTGCTGAAAACCGGCCTGCTACTGAACCTGACCCTGCTCCGGCTGGCCCCGGGACGCAGTTTCACCCTGCCAGTCTGGCAACTGGAAGGCCTGCGGGGCAAACCCCGGCGCGGGCGGTTGCGGGTGTTAATGGCCCACACCGCCGGCCGCGCCTACTGGCTGCTGTTCGTCTGCGCTAATCTCGAATTCATCATGCTGCTGAGCCTGTATGGCCTGATTTATATGATGCTGCCGCAAAACAGCGGCTTCGAAGCCATGAGTCCATTACTGGCGGATGACGCACACTACTGGATGGATCTGGTCTCCAACGG
>JAJDNN010000127.1 GCA_022340685.1 Pseudomonadota bacterium | reverse complement strand
ACCGGTAATTAATATTTATATTCCCCGGCAAGGGTTACCGTTGTTCCCGCGCCTGACAAAGAAGTCGTACTGTGGTTAATTTTAAGCACGTAATATTTTTCATAGTTCATGACAGCCAATACTGTCCCCGAAGCCGCATTTCTAGCAGTGGGTAAAACAATAGATTCAGCCCCCTTGGTATCGTTTAGTTTCGCATTTAGCTGATCCCGGGAAGAGATAGCGTCATAGTCAGTATTTGTTAGCGGAGCAAGCTCAGCGGCACCATTTCTAGTTTTTGTAATCTTAATGGCAACATTTATATCATCCACCGTAATCCAGGTAATTCCGAACTCATCCGCCCCTTCGACATTTCCTTTTCCAGTGCGTTGCAATTTGAACTTAGCCTGGTTTAGAGGGGTCGGCTTATCATCTGGAACAGCTGGTAGTTCAATAACAGCTTGTTTTTTAATCTTTTCTCTCGCAAGAATAATAAGCTTGGTTGAGGTAGGTTTTCCCTCATTGTCAATAACTTGAATATCAAAAACGTATTTTCCGGCACTGGATATTTTCTGATTGATATATTCTTTGAAGTTTAAAGTGATGTCTTTACGTAATTCAATTCTCTTGCTAATCCCGAAAAGTGGAAAATACGATCTCTCAGGAGTAGTTGCCAGGTCAGCCTCGAATGACCGCTCCTTGATTATCAGGGATTTAATTTTTCCTGGCACTTCGAAACGCACCCTGATATCACCGAAGTTACCAATCGTCCCTTGCTGAACCTCTTCAAGTTCAAATCCCTGTCCGGTGATCCGGGTTGCGGGTTTAGGTTTGCTTTGATCTGAGCAGGAAAACCCGATAGCGGCAAAAAGCAGAGTTATAATGTATACGTTGATCTTTTTCATAGGGCAGAAACCAGTTTTCGGGTGAGGATTAAAGATTAAACGTAAATTAAATGAAATAGAAGAGCTTAGCCTATACAGGCTGGGTATTTTTGATGAAAGTTGCTAGTGGGAATACTATTCGGGTCAAAATTTAGTCTGCGGACCTGTTATTTGATATATTGATCGCGAGGCATAATTGTAGGCAGGTTGTCGCGCTCCTAACCGAAAATTGAATTTGCCCTGCAGGACAATCTTGCCGCTATGCATGGCCTCGTTTCGGTAGAGGGTCTAGCAAATACTGCCAATTGAATTTGCGCAGTAAATCTTCTGCATCATTTGAATAAGCTGGAGAATCCGTTTGTCGCCAATTCGGTAATATACCCGATTTGCATCGTTGCGGGACTGCAGAATGCCCTTGTTACGCATTTGGCCCAGGTGTTGGGATACATTGCTTTGAGATGAGCCGGCATGTTCGACTATTTGCTGGACGGTTAGTTCATGATCCGCCAGGCTACACAGAATTTTAAGACGCTGAGGATTGGACAGTACCTTGAGCGTATCCGCGGTACAGTCGATAGTGGTTTTTATAGTGGGTGACAGCGCGTCTGATTCAGTCATTAACTTATGATATGGTCCCTGTTGGATTTTTAAAGCAAAAAGGCCCGGTTAAACCCGGGCCTTTTTTGCTACAGCGAGAACATCTTACTTTTTGCTTTCGCTTTGCGGAGCAGCAGCCGGGGCCTGTCCATAGGGGGCATAGCCATACGGAGCAGGTGGCGGTGCATAACCATAGCCGGGGCCATAGCCATACGGCGCGTAACCGTAGCCAGGGCCATAGCCGTAGCCAGGACCATAGCCATACGGGCCATAACCGTAGTAATCACGGCCATAGCCGTAACCACGACCGGAACCCCGGCCACTCATGTTGAATGACATATCGCCATCACCCCAACCGTCACCCCAGCCATTCCATGGGCCGCCGCCCCACCAGGCGTTAGCGGTCAAAGGCAGCGCAGCTGCGCCAGAAATCGCGATAACAGCGATAGCAGTTTTTACCTTGCTCATATCGAATCTCCTTAGTTATTTGGTTAATTGGTTATTCAAATTTAAATGATCTTTTATATCTACTGCAAGAAAAGTATATAAGAAGAAACTAATATTAGCAATCACTAATTTTTCGTATTTTTATCTTTCTGTGGCCTGTGCATTATCCCGTCAGCCTTTCGAGTAGACCAGTTGGAGTGTGCTTTCGTATTGAAATCAGACAGACAAGCAAAGCGATAGAAGGGGCTCATTGCGTGTTTCGCCGGGTACAAAATGAGTGTGGGTTTTCTTTGGATACAAGGCAGTATCTGTCAACGGTTGATTGAAAGCTGTTGCAAGAGGCGGTCGCAAGCCCGGGTGACTTGTTCACGAATGGCTGAAACTACCGTATCGTCCGCCTGGCCAGCAAGTGGCTCGAGGGATTCCAGGCAGGCGCTGCGAAACTGCTCAAAGGCGCGCTGCAACTCGTCCAGGTCCAGTGCTGACGCTGACGATAACGCGGTGGAGGCCTCTGGCTGATGACGTGGTGATATATCGGCATAGCGTGGAATGAGCTTGCGCTCACCGGATTCGGTCTGGTTCGCCACCAGTGGTGAGACCTTGGTATAGCAAAGACCCTGATAGGTGAATTTCTGACCTACTGCCAGGTGCTGGAATTTCACGATTACTGCCTGTTGAAATTAATGCCACACACGCGTTTACGCATGTACCCGATATAGCGTAACGAGTCTGGATCTACCCAGAAGGGCTCCATGACAATCAGCTCGCCTTCCTGTACTTCGAGCTGGGTCTTGACGATAGTGGCAAACCCATTCTTGCGCTCGCAACTGGCCTTGACCAGATAGGTGCCGGCTGGAAGATCCACGCTCTTGGTAAACAAGCCGACCGAGTCCTGGTTAAACACCACGTGTTTGTCTTTATCCAGAATGGTTTCTACCCGGGCTTCAAGCTCGTCTCCGTCCTCTGTTTTCTCGGTATAAATATCCAGACGAGCGATGCCTGAATCATCGGACGGCTTGGATACAGAAAACAGGCAGCCATTCAGGAGCAAGGGGGCGCAAATGAGAATTAACCGAAAATTCTTCATGTGAGTATTATGCCAGACCATGGGGACGTGGATATGGCGGAATTCATGTTACCGGATTGTATTTATCGCCAGTTTTTATTAGCCAGCATTATTGGTTAATTACTGGGTGAAATCTACGCTGGCAAGGCCTAATTTACTTCGGCCGCAGTAAGTATGGGCGGCCGGATCGATAATGAATGAAGATTAAAAAATAATGTCCAGGCGAGTCTCTGAGCAGGGCACGGGTGTTGAACTGTATCGTGTCACAAGGTTGACAGTAAAACTGGCGCCCTGTCTGGACCGGGTGAAGAATGCCGTCACCCCTGGAAAATAAAAAAGCCCGGTAAACACCGGGCTTTTAGTTACTTCGGCTGCAAGTTGCCTTATTTGGTTTCTTGCTTGGGAGCCATCGGAGCCTGGCCATAAGGAGCCTGTCCGTTCGGACCATAAACCGGAGCCGGGGCATAGCCGTAAGGGGCTTGACCGTAAGGTGCATAACCGTAGTAAGGGTTGTTGTAGCCATAGCCACGACCGTTACCGCGCATGCTGGTGTTCATGTTGAAGGACATGTTGCCGTCGCCGAAACCGTCGCCCATGCCATTGGCAGGACCACCCCACCATGCCTGGGCAGAAGCCAGCGGCAGTGCAGCAGCACCGGAAATTGCGATAACAGCGATTGCAGTTTTAACCTTGCTCATTGTAAATCTCCCAATAAAGAGTTGTTTAGAATTCGTGATGTAGTTCACATAATGCGGGAGAGATAGTATTAGAAAAATCTAATATTAGCAATAACTTATATACACAAATATTCTCATCGCACTTTCGACCCATATGCTTTTTAACTGCATGTTTTAAAAGGGACAATCGGAAAATATCAGTTCACATACGGCGCGAGTTTGGTGAAGTGAAAATATTATTTTATGTTTTATCAGGATTTCTGCTGTTCAAACGGGCTGGATGTGCGGCGCTGACCTGAGCGCGAGCCCGCATTGAACGATGCCCGTGGATGCTGATTTCAGAACATTCAATCCGCGGTCGTCTCATCCGAATCTGTCAGCGTCTGTATGTCAGCCTCCGAACCCAGCAACACCGCAATCCAGCGGGTATCCTGGCTTGTTTCCAGCGCCACCTTGACCATCATGGTCAGGGGGACCGACAGTAACATGCCTACTGGCCCAAGGATCCAGCCCCAGAAAACCAATGACAGGAAAACCACCAGGGTGGAAAGCCCCAGGCCACGGCCCAGCACACGGGGCTCAATAATGCTGCCGACCACAACATTCACCACCAGATAGCCAAGTCCCGCCAGCAGGGCCAGGTGATAACCGGCCTGCACCAGGGCCAGCAGCATGGCCGGAATTGCGGCAATGATGGAGCCGATATTGGGGATGAAATTCAGCAGGAAGGCCAACATCCCCCACAGGATCGGGTAATCGACGCCGATAATTTTAAGCCAGATGGTGATGCTGATCCCGGTCAACAGGCTGACCGCAGTTTTCAGAGTGACATAATGGTTAAGGCTCAAGCCCAGCTCTCGCATTTGCTGCATGGAATTTTGTGGATCCCGAAATACGGCCTGTAGCTTGACTGGCAAACTGGACGTTTCAAGCAGGATGAAAATTACCGTCATTAGAATCAGGAAGGTATTGGCAAGGGCACTGCTGAGGCCAGTGAATAGTTTGCTAACGAACTTCATCACTGCGGATGGATTGAAAGCATCCCGGGATATCTCGGTCGGCATATGAATGCCATGTTGCGTAAGCCAGGACATGATGCCGTTCATTTCATTTCCTAGCCGTTCACTGTAGGCGGGGATCTCGGCAGTGAAGTCGCTCAGCGAGGTGCCGATCAGTGCCGCCATGATTAACCCGGCAAGCACTACCACCAACGTTACCAGTAACATGGCAAGCAATTTGGGTACCCCCCGTTGTTGTAACCAGAACAAGGGTGGCAAGGCGATTACCGCGATAAAGATGGCGAGCAGAAATGGCACCACAATAGGCGCGGCAACGCGCAGCCCCGCAACCACCACCACAAATGCGGCACAGGTAATCAGGATGCGGGCCCCGGAACTAAAAACAGCAGTATTGTTTGGCATGATGCGGATTTCCTTGTGGCATCGGGGTTTGGAGAGATGATGCGCTATTTAATACAGAACCGTATTGATTTGTCCATGCAGTTAATTGCAATAGTCATTGGCGAGCCCCGAACAACAGAACGGCAAAAGGGGGCGTTAGGACAAGGTGGCCGGTACCGGTTCGATCAATTCTGGATTGTCAGTGGCGGGATTATTTACTGTCTTGCTGACGGGATGAATTTTCACGTCGATATTTTCATCCGGCAATAGCAGCGCCTGCAGCGCCGGCGTTTCGTTAAAGTTGGGGTCCAGCCAGGTTGAAAAATGCTGGCGTGCGATCAGCCCTGGCATGCGGTCGTGAATTGCGGCAATGCTGCGGTTGGCCGGGATGGTAATAATGGTGCAGGAATTAATGGTGTGATTGCCCTCCCAGTATTCCCACAGACCGGCAAACGCAAACAGTTCCGCGTTAGCTGGCTGGATATAATAGGGTTGCTTGCCATTGGGCTCTGCCTTCCATTCATAAAAGCCACTGGCCGGAATCAGGCAACGGCGGTGCCGGAATGCGCTGCGGTAAGCGGGCCGTTCGTCCAGGGTTTCGGCCTTGGCGTTGATCATCCGGTATTTAGTCGAGGGTTCTTTTGCCCAATGAGGAATCAATCCCCAGTGCATCATCGAGCAAGCCCGACCGTCCGCCGGGGCTTGCCAGATAACCGGCACATCGCCACCCGGGCTGATGTTGTAGCTGGGTTGGAAGTCCGGTAGCGGGCTTTCAAGGCCAAAATATTCACTGATGTATTCGGGGCCCGCGGCAAGAGTGTAACGTCCACACATAAGTGTTTATTCAGGGCGTGCTTCATTCAGAATACAAGTAATATTTTTGATTTAGATAAAAAACGACATCTTCAATCTCCCCGCGTGTCCAGTTTAATTGCAATTGCTGTGACCAGTGTTCGACCCAACTGCGAACGGCCTCAATGTTTTCGGCCTTGCTGTGATTGCGAATATGAACCTGGCTGTCATGACACGCTATACACTGGTTTTCATACAATAATTGGCCGCGGGACGGTTGTGCCACTGACTTGGCCGGTGGCTGTTTACTGGTGGCGGCATCCGGTTTATCCAGCGCCTGTTCTAGTTCCAGGTTGTCAGTCGCCGCGCTGCTTGCGCTAGCGCTGATCAGGGGGCTGACAAGCAGCAGGAAGGTGATACTGACCCATGTTTTCATGTTATTCACTCTGGTTCTGATTTAGCTGACGGACATATTCATACATCATGATTGATGCGGCGACACTGACGTTCAAACTTTCCATATTGCCAGACTGGGGGATCCCCAGGCATTGAATGTCAGGATAATCTGCCGTATTGAAACTGATCCCCAGCCCCTCGTTGCCAAATATAAAAGCGCTCTTCGGCGGCAGACTGATTTGATACGCGGACTTTTCGCACCGGGCATCCAGTCTATATAAAGTATAGCCCTGTGCCTTCAATTGATCGTAACAGCTGGGAAAACTCTCATGGAAGCAGGCGGGGACCTTGCGAAAGGCGCCCTTGGCGGGTGCCGGGTCGAACGGTGCTACGTTTATCAGGTGGATTGCCCGCGCCCCGAAGGCTTCGGCACTGCGGAATATCTTGGGAATGTTGAAGCCAGCCTTGAGGTTGTCCAGTACCAGGACAAACTGATGCACTCCAGGTGTAGCCAGGACGTTGCGTTGGCGCTCCTTTTCGTAGCGCAGCCGTGCATTGCGCAGGCGTTGATAGCGTTTTTTGCTTTCCTGGCGGCTGGTCATATTGCTGAAGATGTCATGGGTGCAGCCGACATGATACCGAAGCTCGGGCCAGGGGGTATGATACAGGATATTTCCCTACTTTTTATGGGTTGAAATATTAGTTAATGCTAATATACTATCCTGAGTCGAACAGTTGGAGATTTAATATGCACTGGAATATCAAGGAAATAGAAGCACACGAATTGGCCAACCGGCTAACCGCGGATGACAGACTGCGGATTATTGACGTGCGTGAAATGCGCGAAATCGTTGCGGGTACCATTCCCGGTGCCGAGGCCATGCCAATGGCGTCAATTCCCGTCCGTCTGCATGAGCTGGAACGGGACAAGGATCTGGTGTTCATCTGCCGTAGCGGTGCCCGTTCGGCCCAGGTCTGCATGTTTCTGCAACAACAGGGTTTTGACAATGTGATTAACTTGCGACATGGCATGATGGGATGGGCAGGTAGTGGCCAGCAGGTCAGTTTGCCGGAAGCAGTCTGAACCTTCCCCAGTTTGATACCCAAGGCCGACATCGTCGGCCTTTTTATTTGGGGTTCGTCGCTACGGCAATACCGGGATCAGGCGGTATGATACTTTTCAACCAGCGGGAACATATACCGGTTTTCGTATTCGATACGTTCCCGGATCAGGCGGAAGATTTCCCGACTTTCCTCTAGCAGTGCCTCATGTTCCGAGTCAGCTACTGTCGGTTTGCACCAGTGGCGGATATAACCGGAAAAATGTTTTTTAATCTGGCGCGCGCTGTCGTGAAATTGCTGTGCAATATCGCTAACGGCCTTGTCATTATGGCCTGACAGTTCCGAATAAAACGTATTGTCCTCGAAGACGAGATGCATCCAGACTTTTTCCTTGAAACGACTCATCAGCTCGCAAACGTAGGGATTGTTATGCATCGACTTGTGTTCCACCAGCACCGACAGGACATCACATAACTGGGTGATCTCCTCATTTTGGTTCTTCAGTTCATCAAGTGTATACATGGCGGGGTCCCAGTCGCTTCGATATTCTGTAAAGCTAACGATTTCGTGGGTGCGAGGCAAGCCGGGAACGAATGCAGGGGATGAATCGAGGGTTCCGGTTGATGCAGATCAATTAAGCAAAGGATTGGCAGCATGGTCATAGGGTGTGTCGACTTTATTGATCGAGGTCCGTATCGGCTGATAGCCATCAGTCAGGGTATTGAGAAAGGCCACCAGATCATCGAGCTCTTGTCCTGACAGTTTGAGATCGCCAAGCTCATCCTTGTTTATGTTGGTGCTGACTTCGGGTGCCGGCCACTTTTTGGTGTCACGGCTATTGTAAAAGTCGGCTACTTCCTCCAGCGTGGTAAATACACCGTTATGCATATAGGGGGCGGTGAGGGCAATATTTCGCAAGGTGGGCACCTTGAACTTGCCGTCCTGGGTCGCGTCATCAAGTGGCGTCCCCAGCCCCTTGTCTACATAAGCTGCACCGTCCGGATTGAAGCGGCGGTCCTGATGATAGAACGGATTGTCCGGGTTGGCCGGCACACCCAGATTGTCATAAGTGTAATCAGTGAATAGGGGTGGTGTCCCGTCCTTAGCCGGCCGGCTGGGGTGACAGGCAGCACAGTTACCCTTGTCCTCGGCCTCAAAAATCTCCAGGCCGCGTTGTTCCTGCGCCGTGAGTTCTTCCTTGCCAGCAAGCCATGCATCGTATTTGGAACTGAACGGATTGAGTTCGACACTGCGTTCATAGGCGCTAAGCGCGGCTTCAATATACTGAATGCCGGTATGTTCATTATCGAGAGCGTCGCGGCCATAAATTTTATTAAAGCGGTTGGCATAGGGAGCCTGCCGGACCTTGGCCAGCACCGCCTTCATGTCGGGGTTGGCCATCTCCAGTGGGTTGGTGAACGGCCCACTGGCCTGAGCTTCCAGGCTGGCAGCCCGGCCGTCAAGAAACTGGCCGCCCACATAAACCGTTTCTTCTTTATCAAACCCAAACCGCGGGCTATAGGCCGCATAGGCTATGCTTGGTGCATTACGGTTACCGAAGCGGGCCGGCACGATGCCGGGGCTGATGACTCGGTTGGCCGGGTCACTGAATCCGTTTTCCGGAGCGTGACAATTTGCGCACGCCTGGCCAGCCGGCTCAGAGAGGCTGGGATCAAAAAACAGCTTTTTGCCAAGCTGTTGCTCCGGTGTCAGCGGGGCGGCCGGCGCGTTTTGTCCGACAAGCAAAAACAGAAAAGCGGCACTGGCAAGGGCGAACGTGTACATGCAGGGTCCTGAAAGTAAATCGTGGTTTGCTTATATATTAATGATAATTATTCTTATTTGCAACAATATCATTCTGACCAGGACTAAGCTTCTGTTTTAAAAGGCTTCACCACCCTGGCACGGTTTACCCACTGGCAGATTACGATTATGATCCCGCCTCCCCTTGACCGCCCGAAGTCGCGCCCATGAACATGAAGTACAAGACCGATGACCTGCGTATCAGCGCCATGAGTGAGGTGGTGCCGCCGGTTCAGTTGCATAAGGACTGTCCGGTGACCGAGCCGGTGAGCAAACTGATTTTTGATACACGCACGGCAATTCACAATATATTGCAGGATCGGGATGACCGCCTGCTGGTTATTATCGGGCCTTGTTCGGTGCACGACCCGAAGGCGGCCGTTGAGTACGCTGGCCGGCTGCAGGTGCTGCGCAAGGAACTGTCAGAAAACCTGCTGGTGGTGATGCGGGTGTATTTCGAAAAACCGCGTACCACGGTGGGCTGGAAAGGCCTGATTAACGATCCGTTTTTGGATGAGAGCTGCCAGATCAACAAGGGCCTGAATATTGCCCGCAATCTATTGCTCGATATCAACGGCATGGGTATGCCAGCGGCGACCGAGTTTCTCGATTTGATTACCCCGCAATATATTGCGGACCTGATCAGCTGGGGTGCGATTGGTGCGCGCACCACGGAAAGTCAGGTACATCGTGAGCTGGCTTCAGGATTGTCCAGCCCGGTCGGTTTCAAGAACGGAACCGATGGCACCCTGAGAATTGCCATCGATGCCGTGCGGGCCGCCAGTCAGCCGCACAATTTCCTGTCGCTTACCAAGGCGGGACATTCGGCAATTTTTGCCACCACCGGTAATGAGGACTGCCACATTATCCTGCGCGGTGGAAACGAACCCAATTATGATGCAGCCAGTGTGGCCGAAGCTGTGCAGCAATTACAGTCAGCCGAGGTTATCGACAAGCTTATGATTGATTGTAGCCACGCTAACAGCTACAAACAGTTCAAGCGCCAGATTGAAGTTGGACGGGATGTTGCTACTCAGATTGCGTCAGGTAACGAGCACATCATGGGTGTCATGATCGAAAGTAATCTTGTCGAAGGTCGTCAGGACAATCAACCAGGGAGAAAGCTGGTCTATGGCCAGAGCATTACCGATGCCTGCATTAGTTGGGACGACAGTGAGCCGTTACTGCGGGAGCTGGCACGGGCCGTTGAGCAGCGTCGCCAGCAGCGGGCGGCCTGATTCCGTATGGCAGGCGTAGAGATCGAGGACCGCCTTGCCGAACTTGAAACTCGGTTGGCGTTCATGGACTCTACACTGCAGGATCTCAATCAGGTGGTAACCGAACAGCAGCAAAAGTTGGACTTGCTGCAAGGAATGTTGCAGCACTTGCAACGGCAATTGAGGGAAATGGACAATGCACAAAAAGAAAATGTCGGCAGCGAACCTCCACCACCGCATTACTGAGAACCCTTGCTTCGCCTGTGACTGACACACCACCAGCGTTTATTGCTATTGTCGGTAGATTCGCTCAGTAATAAAACAGGGGTAAATAGGTAATAATCAGTACCGCCACCAGCAACACAAGCATCATGGGAAGCGTGGCCTGGTAAATATCTTCAATGGATCGGTTAAAGCGGTAGCTGGCGATGAACAGATTTATCCCGACCGGTGGCGTCAGATAACCCAGTTGCATATTGGCCAGGAAAATAATTCCAAGGTGAATGGGGCTAATGCCATAACCGATTGCCACGGGCAACAATAACGGAACCATGATAACCAGGGCCGAGAAAATATCCAGAAACGAACCCAGTACCAGCAGCACAATATTCAGTACTGCCAGAAAAGCAAATTTATTACTGATATGACTCTGGGTCCAGTCGAACAGTTTAACCGGCACTTCCGCATCGATCAGGAAGTTGGTGAATGCCAGGGACACCCCCAAAATGAGAAGAATGCCACCTACTACGGTCATGGATTCCTGGGTGATTCTCGACAGATCTTGCAGACGAATTTCCTTGTATATGAACAGTTCGACAATGAGTACATACAATGCGGTTACTGCGGCAGCCTCCGATACGGCGAACAGGCCGCTATAGATCCCTCCCAGCACGAATACCGGTAACGGCAATTCCCATTTTGCGTCACGAAGTGCCGCCCAGGCCGCCTTGCGATCGAAGGGTTGTAGTGGAATCACATCTTTGCGAGTCACCCACAAGGCCCAGATACCAAGCATGAACAGCATCAGCAGGGTTGGTAGAATTCCTGCCACAAACAGATCAGTAATCGAAAGCGCTTCGCCCAGGTTCAGTTGTTGCACAACAATGGCGTACAGAATTAACGGCAAGGACGGAGGAAGTAACAAACCGAGACTGCCGGCCGTGGTGACCAGTCCGAGGCTAAAGCGGTCACTGTAGCCAACCTGTTTCAGAGCCGGATAAAGCAGTGCACCGAGGGCGACAATTGTAACGCCGGTAGCACCGGTAAAGGCGGTAAACAGGGCGCAGGCAAACAGGGTTACCATCACCAGTTCGGCCGGCAGCCAGCCCAGCAGGCTGCGCGACAGGCGAACCAGTCGTTGCGAAGTATTGCTCTCACTCAGCAGGTAACCGGCAAAGGTAAACAGCGGCAGTGCCAGTAATAGCGGGGTGTCGGTGATGCGGTAAATCTCGATTGTCACTACATAGGGTTCAATTCCACTGAAATAAAATCCAAGCAGGGCGGCGGCGGTGATAATAACGAATAGTGGTGTACCTGCAAGTGCCAGCAGGATCAGTGCCAGTGTGATAAGAGCGACCTCCATCACCTATTCTGCTGGTCGGTACCAAGAATAGAAGAGATCAGGTAACGCATTGCGATCACGGCAAAAGCGAAAGGAATAATGGATTCGGTTATCCAGACGGGAACTTTGCTGAATGCAAACAAACCATCTTCGAATTCAATTATTACAAATTGCAGACTGGTCCAGGCGATTATTCCGCAGACGATGGCAGTAAACAGATCCGTTATGCGCCGCAGCAAAACGTGATGCTTTGTATCGAGAAAACGGGAAACTATATCGATTTTGATATGGTGGTTATCGCGACTGGCCAGCATGGCGCCGACTAATGCCAGCCATAGCACCAGAATTCGCACCAGGCTGTCACCCCAGGGAATACCCGAATTGAAAAAATTGCGCAGTACAATCTGACTAACCGCAATCAGTATAGTAATAACCAGCAGCAGAACCAGGATGCTGCCTTCTAATTGTAATAGTCTGTGGCGCAGACGTGTCAGCCATA
Source organism: Pseudomonadota bacterium (assembly GCA_022340685.1). Taxonomy (GTDB): domain Bacteria; phylum Pseudomonadota; class Gammaproteobacteria; order UBA6429; family Thiohalophilaceae; genus JAJDNN01. The sequence continues at coordinate 81 of JAJDNN010000127.1, read as the reverse complement.
GTTGCGGGGTGGCCATCAGTGGGTCTTGCGATACTCTTCAAGCAACTGAGTGATTTCTTTGTAGATGCTCTGACTGATCAC
>JAJDNN010000112.1 GCA_022340685.1 Pseudomonadota bacterium | reverse complement strand
CATTCCACGCAAAGGAATACTCGAATTAGTTCGGTTGCTGGAAGATACGGATTCGGAGGTTAAGGTTCATCTAGGTATAAACCACATGAGAATGGATTTACCGGACGTCAGTTTTACCACTAAGCTAATCGATGGAAAATTCCCGGATTATCAACAGGTTATACCAAAAAACCCAACAAAAGTCGTTACCAGTGATCGAAGTGATTTGCTGCAGTCACTATCACGGGCCTCTGTTTTATCGAATGAAAAGTATCGGGGAATGCGACTACAACTGGTTCCCGGCTTGTTAAAAGCGACAATACATAACCCTGAGCAGGAAGAAGCTGAGGAAGAGCTCGAGGTTGACTATCAGGGGGAGGAGTTCGAGATCGGTTTCAACGTTTCTTATTTCATTGATGTACTTTCGGTTATTCCAGGGGAAAAGGTTGAACTACATTTCACGGATTCAAATCACAGTTGTTTGATCAACGCGACAGGCGATACCGATTGTCAGTATGTCATCATGCCGATGCGGCTATAAATTCTGATCAGGCCAATGAACCTGACCCTGCTCGATATCCAGAGGGTCCGAAACCTCGTAAAGGTTACGCTTAATCCAGCGAGTGGCGCTAATCTCATCTTTGGTGAAAATGCGAGTGGAAAAACAACACTTTTAGAATCAGTATATGTATTAGCTCACGCCAGATCATTCAGAACACATCACCTAAATAACTTAATACAAAATGGCAACGAAGAATTTAAGCTTTTTGCTGAATTAAAGGGTAGAAAGAACAAAACCAGTCGAATAGGGATACAGCGAAGCCACCAAACTACAAAAATTCGGATAGATCAGACAACAATAAAGCAGGTTTCAGAGCTTGCGGCCCGGATGCCTCTACAGATCATCAACCCGGCGACCCACAATCTTATTGAACAGGGACCAACACAACGGAGAAAGTTTATCGACTGGGGACTGTTTCACGTGGAACAAAATTTTCTGTCCACCTGGCATAACTTCCACAGAATTTTAAAACAACGAAACGCCGCCTTGCGCAGCAAGGCCAGCCGCGAGGAAATCGAAATATGGAATACACCACTGGCTGACCAAGCGGAAGTACTCACACTGTACCGAACGGCGTATCTGGATGCTTTGCTGTGCTATCTGAATCAATTTGTTGGCACCCTGCTGTCGATAGATCTGGATTTTACCTATTATCCCGGCTGGCGTCAGGGAGCGGTATTGGAAGACGTATTGACCCAGAACCTGAAAAAAGATCGTGACCGGGGATTTACTGCAGCAGGCCCGCAACGGGCGGAACTGAAAATCAGTCTAGCGGGTATGCCTGCACAGGAAGCTTTATCAAGGGGTCAGCAAAAGTTGCTGGTAAGTGCGATGCGACTGGCCCAGATTGCGCATCTAAAGGACCGGCTTGAAATGAGCCCGATAATTCTGGTTGATGATTTGGCAGCAGAGCTTGATCAGGCACACCGGACCAAGTTACTCGAATTGTTGCAAGAAAGCGGTTCGCAGGTGTTCCTGACGGTAACCGAAAAAGATCTGGTCTCAATTTCATCCTGGGAATCCTGCAAAGTGTTCCACGTGGAACACGGCCATGTATCAGAAGTGGTATAATTCCTAGCCTTCTACCGGAGTACACGATGAGTAAAAAAGACACATATACCTCTTCAAATATCAAGGTCTTGAAGGGTCTGGATGCGGTTCGAAAACGGCCTGGAATGTATATTGGCGACACGGATGACGGAACAGGTCTTCACCACATGGTGTTTGAGGTGGTGGATAACTCTATCGATGAGGCACTGGCAGGTCATTGCAATAAAATCGATGTCGTTATTCATGCCGATAGCTCCGTTTCCGTAAGAGACGACGGGCGGGGGATCCCTATCGATTATCACGAAGACGAAGGCCGCTCCGCGGCCGAGGTCATCATGACAGTTCTGCATGCCGGCGGTAAATTTGATGATAATTCATACAAGGTGTCTGGCGGATTGCACGGGGTTGGTGTGTCGGTGGTTAACGCCCTGTCAGAAAGCCTGAAACTTACAATCCGCCGGGACGGGAAAAAATACCTGCAGGAATACGTGCTGGGAGAGCCCCAGGGTGAACTCACAGCGATTGGCGATACCCAAAACACCGGGACTGAAATTCGCTTTAAGCCCAGTCGTGAAATCTTTACTGATACAGTATTTCACTTCGATATTTTGGCCAAACGGCTACGCGAACTTTCTTTCCTGAATTCGGGTGTATGTATTACCTTGATCGACGAGCGCGAAGACAAGCAGGATCGTTTTGAATATCAGGGTGGAATCAGGGCATTTGTTGAACATCTGAACCGCAACAAGACGCCGTTACATGACAATGTCTTTTATGTGAATACTGAAAAAGATGGGACGGGCGTTGAAGTGGCCATGCAGTGGAATGATTCCTATCAAGAAAACATCTTTTGTTTTACCAACAACATTCCCCAACGGGATGGTGGCACCCATTTGGCCGGTTTTCGTGCCGCATTGACCCGTACCCTGAATAATTTCATCGAAAAACAGGGTTTGGCAAAAAAGGCCAAGATTAACCTGAGTGGGGATGATGCCCGCGAAGGGTTGACCGCGGTACTTTCGGTCAAGGTTTCGGATCCCAAATTTTCGTCACAAACGAAGGACAAACTAGTTTCATCGGAAGTGAAGGGGCTTGTGGAGTCGGTTGTCGGGGAAAACCTGAATGACTACCTGCTAGAAAACCCCTCTGATAGTAAGGCTATTGCCTCCAAGATTGTTGATGCGGCGCGTGCCCGGGAGGCGGCCCGCAAGGCACGTGAAATGACACGCCGCAAGGGCGCCCTGGATGTAGCCGGTCTGCCTGGCAAATTAGCGGATTGTCAGGAGAAAGATCCGGCCCATTCAGAGCTGTTTCTGGTGGAAGGTGACTCAGCAGGTGGTTCAGCCAAGCAGGGCCGGGATCGTAAATACCAGGCGATTTTGCCCCTGAAGGGCAAAATTCTAAATGTGGAAAAAGCCCGTTTCGATAAAATGTTGTCTTCCGTTGAGGTCGGTACCCTGATTACTGCGCTGGGTTGTGGTATTGGGCGGGATGAATTCAACATCGACAAGTTGCGTTACCACCGTATTATTATTATGACAGATGCCGATGTTGATGGCTCTCATATTAGAACGCTGTTGCTGACGTTTTTCTATCGTCAGATGCCTGAACTGATTGAAAAAGGCTATATTTATATTGCCCAGCCGCCGCTATACAAGGTGAAAAAGGGCAAGCAGGAACGTTATGTCAAGGATGATGCTGAACTGAACAACTATCTGTTGCAGGTGGCGCTGGATAATACCGAACTTCATGTAAACGCCGATGCGCCGGTCATGAGTGGACAGGCACTCGAAACGCTAGCGCGTCACTATGTGGTTGTGATGGAAAGTATCCGACGGCTTTCACGGCGTTACCCCTCCCTGGTCCTGGAGAAGATGATCACCATGCCGGAACTGACGGAGACGGCACAGAATGATCTTGAACTCGTAAAACACTGGTTCGCCCAGCTACAACAAAAACTGGACGAAGACCCTTCAAAGAAGCAGATCAGCTGCGAGATTATTGAGGATGAGGGCGAGGCTGATAATTGGATCGCCAAGATTAACGTATTGCAGCATGGCATCGTAAGCACCAAGCCGATTAATCGGGAGTTTTTTGAGTCGGGGGAATATGAGGCCATCAAAACGCTGGGTTTACTGCTGGCTGATCTATTAGGGGAGGGGGCCTGGGTGCAGCGTGGCGATCGTCGGCAGGAGGTTGAAAACTTCCGAGATTTGATGGAATGGCTGATGGAAGAAGCGCGTCGTGGCCAGCACATCCAGCGTTACAAGGGGCTGGGTGAAATGAATCCGGAGCAATTGTGGGAAACGACCCTGGATTATGAGGCCCGTCGTTTGTTACAGGTCCAGATCGAGGACGCAATCGCGGCCGATGAAATCTTCACGACCTTGATGGGCGACCATGTAGAACCACGTCGCGATTTTATCGAGAAAAACGCGCTCAATGCCGCCAATCTGGATGTCTGAGTAAATTCGGCTTTTCTGTTGCCTATTGCCTCTGCGGGAGAGTCACAGGATAGGATGTGGGGGCAAGCCGTTTTTACTTACACTTTCAGCTTGTCTGTGGATCGATACGCTTCATCGTTGATTCAATCCATTCCTCGACATCGGCTAATATGTCATCCGGATTGCGGTCACGAGTTTGAATGGGCGGACCGATTACTACATGAATTGTCCCAGGCTTTTTCAGGAATTGTTTCTTGGGCCAGTATTTCCCGGAATCGAGTGCCACCGGGATAACCGGATAACCGCTTTTGGCGGCCAGAATCGCCCCGCCCAGTTTGTAACGGATTTTCTGGCCGGGGTGAACTCGAGTACCTTCGGGAAAAATAACGATCCAGATGCCTTGTTTAAGGCGTTCAATTCCCTGTGTGACGATTTGCTGTACGGCCTTGTGACCAGCACCACGGTCAATGGCAATGGGCTTCATGGCAGCAAGGCCCCAACCGAAAAACGGTACTTTCAGTAACTCACGTTTCACGACAAAGGTCTGCGGAGGAAATATCTGCTGTAGACCCATGGTCTCCCAGGTGGACTGGTGTTTGGACATGATGATTCCGGTCTCCTGGGGAATATTTTCCCTTCCCTCAACGGTATATTTCAGGCCGCATAACACATCAAGCATCCAAATATTCAGGGCGCCATACTGCTTGATAACCGCATAACGCAGTCGATAGGGCACGACCAGCAAAAGCACCGCCAGGGTCGAAAAAACCATCGTGGTAATAATCATAAACGCACTGAAAAGAGCGGAGCATAGTGTTTGCATATTTCAGGATTCCTTCACCAGTGCATCCACTGCAGCAGACAGGTCTTGATAGACGGGTACTCCACTAAGTTCCGGACTCCCAGATTGGGCAGTCGCCCTACCTTTACCGGTTAGAACCAGGATCGGGTTTGACCCCACTGCCCGGGCTGACTGTAAATCGCGTAATGAATCACCGATCACCGGGACCGACTGCAAATCAGTATGATAATGCTTTGCAATTTCTTTCAATAATCCAGGCTGTGGCTTGCGGCAACCACAATTGTCCTCCGGTGCGTGTGGGCACCAGACGATAAAATCGATCGCGCCACCCTGCTCGGCCAACAAGCGATCCAGTTTTTTATGCATGTCTGTCAGCGTTGTTTCATCATAGTAGCCGCGGGCGATCCCCGACTGGTTTGTAGCCACAGCCACCGTCCAGCCTGCCCGGTTTAATCGGGCAATGGCCTCCAGGCTGCCAGGCAAGGGTATAAATTCTTCGGGTGACTTGATGTAGTCATCCGAATCTTCATTGATGACACCGTCACGGTCGAGAATGATGAGTTTCATTAGCTGGTGGTTATTTGAAAAGTAAAAATTAACGTTCGATTCATTACGCAGAGACGTAGAAAATTACTCGCGAAATTCGGATACTCTGATTCGTCCGTCAATCATTTTGGATTCACGCCGCATGATTTTTTCAATTTTTGCCCAGAAAGCCTCCTGCAGATCAAAATCAGCCGCAATTGCAGTACCGATCAGCAGGATAAACAGGTCGGCAACCTCTTCGGCCAGCATGGCCTTGTCCCTACCTTTGGTTACGCAGGAGGATATTTCCCCCAGTTCCTCGGCCATCAATGCGATACGGTAGGTCATATCTTCGCCACCGGTATTTTTAAAGTCATGCTTGTCGTGAAAAGCTTGAACAGCCTTGAGCATGGCTTGATAGGAGTCTTTGTTCATATTTGATTCGACCGTATTAATCACGTCGGATGTATTGCTGTCACTTGCATCTACCAGCTTGTCTTCCATGGATAAAATAAGAAGCCAATACAATCACTCCTGCAGCCTGGAAATATCCGCCACTTGCAGAAACAGACCATGTAGCTGATTTAACAGGGCGATGCGATTGGTGCGTAATTCATTATTATTGTCCATCACCAAGACGTCATCGAAAAACGTGTCCACTGCTTTTCTCAGGGTGGCAAGCCGTTGCAGAGCCGGCTCATAGTCACCTGCGGCAAGCATTGCTGCGGTATCTGTAGATAACTCATTCAGCGCCTGATGAAGGTGACGTTCCGCCGCCTCCTGTAGCAAACTGGGGTCAACCGTTTCAGGCAGTGTGCCTTCCACTTTTTTCAGAATATTACCGATCCGTTTATTGGCTGCGGCGAGGCTTTCCGCTTCAGGCAGGTGGCGGAAGGCTGTCACCGCCTTGATACGACGGTCTATGTCTACGGGCCGGGTCGGATGCTGGACTGCTACCGCTTCAATGACGTCGGGCCGGATGCCCTGATCAAGGTAGTAGGCACGCAGCCGATCCAGTACAAACCCCAGGACTTGGTCAATGGCCTTGCCGGCGTGTAGTGTATCAGGAAAATTTGTTGCAGCCTGTTTCAACAGGGGCTTCAGATCGAGATCAATCTGTCTTTCAATCAGAATACGTAACAGGCCGAGGGCAGCTCGGCGCAGGGCATAGGGATCCTTGTCGCCGGTCGGGATCTGGCCAATGGCAAAGATGCCCAGCAAGGTGTCAATGCGATCGGCCAGAGCAACAGTCTGGCTGACACTGTCATCAGGCAAGCTGTCACCAGCAAAGCGTGGTTTGTAGTAGTCATCCAGCGCCCGGCAAACAGCCGTATCCTCGCCATCGTGTTCGGCGTAATAACGGCCCATGATACCTTGCAAGCCGGGAAATTCACCCACCATGTCCGTCATCAGGTCGCACTTGCTCAGCTCGGCAGACCGCACGGCGAGCAACCTGTCGGTGTTGGTCAGTTCAGCGATAGACGCTGCCAGCTTCGCCACGCGCTGGGTTTTGTCAAACAGACTCCCCAGCTTTTGTTGGAAGACGACCGTCTTGAGTTGCAAAAGGTGTTTGTCCAACCGTTGTTTGCGGTCCTGGTTCCAGAAGAACTCGGCATCCGAGAAGCGTGGCCGGATCACCCTTTCGTTGCCGATCCGAACAGTGTCGGGGTTCGTGCTTTCGATATTGCTAACCGTAATGAAATACGGCAACAGTTGATTATTGGCATCTACCAGGTGGAAATATTTCTGGTTCGCACTCATGGTGGAAATCAGGGCCTCGTGCGGTACGGAGAGAAAACGTGCCTCGAAATGGCCGGTGACAGCGACCGGCCATTCCACCATAGCGGCCACTTCGTTGAGCAATGTTGCATCGATAACCGCCCGACCGTTCAGTTCCAGTGCGGCCGATTCGACCCGGGCTCGTATAGTTTCGGCGCGTCGATCAAAATCTGCAATAACTTTACCTTCGCTTTCCAGCAGCACTTCATATTCTGTAGGAGCCGGAATCTCGATGAATGCCGGATGATGAAAACGATGTCCACGGGTGGCCCGTCCGGTTCGTATGCCTAGGATCTCGGCATCAATGACCTCATTACCGAACAAGAGGACGACCCAATGCACGGGCCGAACGAACTGGGTATCAAGATCACCCCAGCGCATACGCCGGGGTATTGGCAAACCTTCTAGGGCCTGATTCACTATATCGGGAATCAGGACCGAGGCAGGCTGGCCCTTCTGATGGCTGCGGTATACAAGCCAGCTACCTGCGTCGGTTTCCAGTTTCTCGAGGTCCTCGACCACTACACCGCAGGAGCGCGCGAATCCTTCGGCCGCCTTCGTTGCGCAACCATCTTCGCCAAAGGCCGCTTGCAGAGCCGGCCCACGTCGTTCAATTTCCTGATCTGGAGTTTGCTCCATCAGGTTGCCGATTAACACGGCAAGCCGTCTTGGTGAGGCATACGATTTGATGGTTTCAAAGTTCAGCGTCGCTTTATCCAGACCGGTTGTGATGCCGTCAGAAAAGGCCTGCGACAGCTTTTGGAGTGCCTTGGGTGGTAGTTCTTCGGTACCGATTTCAATCAGCAGATCACGATTCATGGTCGGTCCTCCCGGGCTTTAGTGTCCAGCATGGGAAAACCGAGCGCTTCGCGGGAGGCGTAGTAGCTTTCCGCAACGGCTCGTGCCAGATCCCGGACGCGCAGAATATAACGCTGCCGCTCGGTAACGGATATGGCGTGTCGGGCATCCAGCAGGTTGAAGGTGTGGGAAGCTTTCAACACCTGCTCATAGGCGGGCAAAGGCAGGCTGGCCTCGATAAGTTTGCGGCTTTCCTGTTCGCAGTGATCAAACAGGGTGAACAGAAAATCCACATCAGCATGTTCAAAATTGTAGGTAGATTGCTCGACTTCGTTCTGGTGATACACGTCACCATAGGTGATTCGGCCCAACGGGCCATCGGCCCAGACCAGGTCGAAAACGCTTTCCACGCCCTGAAGGTACATGGCGATGCGCTCCAGACCATAGGTGATTTCTCCTGTAACCGGTCGACAGTCCAGCCCGCCAGCCTGCTGGAAATAAGTGAACTGGGTTACTTCCATGCCATTCAGCCAGACTTCCCAACCCAGTCCCCAGGCCCCCAGGGTGGGGGATTCCCAGTTGTCCTCCACGAAGCGGATGTCGTGTTCTCGTGGATCGATGCCCAGCATTTCAAGGGATTTAAGATAGAGGTCCTGAAAATCCAGCGGGGACGGTTTGATGACCACCTGAAACTGGTAGTAGTGCTGCAGACGGTTGGGATTTTCGCCATAACGGCCATCGGTGGGGCGGCGCGATGGCTGCACATAGGCAGCTGCCCAGGGTTCCGGGCCGATGGCGCGGAGATAGGTGGCGGTGTGAAATGTTCCGGCCCCCATTTCCATGTCATAAGGCTGCATGATGACACAACCCTGGCTGGCCCAGTAATGTTGCAGGGTGAGAATCAGGCCCTGGAAGGTGGCAGTTTCGCCAGCCGGCGATTTGTGTATTTTGCGGGACAACGCGGTACCTGCTTGATTATATCGGTAAAAAAGAGCGCACATTATAGCGGGCGTTGCTCCCGGCGTCGTGCTTCCTGAGATATTTGAATGG
>JAJDNN010000106.1 GCA_022340685.1 Pseudomonadota bacterium | reverse complement strand
CCGGGCTTCGTCCAGCTTGGCGCGGGTTGATTTGAGACGGGATGCCGCCTTGTCCATGTCCGACTTGGACACCAGTTTTTGTTTAACAAGTTTTTGCATACGCTCATGGTCTGTCTTGGCCTCCTCGTAGGCCGCCTGGGCCACCTGGAAGCGCGCACGCATTTCCTTGTCACGAAACGTCAGCAGGACCGCGCCCTTTTCAACATAATCGTCCACATCATAATTAATCTGGCTGACGCGCCCGCTGATCTGGGCCGAAACGGTGGTTTCATTGACTGCCTCGATACGTGCATCGAGAATGCGTTCTACCGGTACCGTAACCGATTCCGCCGGCGCCGTAACAAGGGGAAGATCGCCGGCAGCATGTAGCAATGGTGCGGTCAACAGGCCGGCAATCAAAAACAACAATCCGGGCAGCCATGCATTGTGGCCCGGTCGGGTTTGGGCGGACATAGGAAATCCTCATTCGTTGGAAACGGCCAGTGGGGATCATACCAGCAGTAAACACCCGCGAGACCACCCACATAGGGTAACTGCAGACTATTTCAAGCGTCATGTCCGGATCCCGGCAAACAATCCCGCCGATCCGGGCCATCCTGGCAGGTACCCAAGCGCTGGCAGAACCATTACAATGCCCGCGTTTTCATTACCGGCAAATCCAGCATGGCGCAGTACATCTACACAATGAACCAGGTGAGCAAGGTTGTTCCGCCAAAGCGCACCATCCTTAAGGATATTTCACTTTCTTTTTTCCCCGGCGCAAAAATCGGTGTGCTGGGTCTGAACGGCTCCGGCAAATCCACCCTGTTGCGCATCATGGCCGGCGTGGATACAGAATTCGATGGCGAGGCCAGACCACAACCGGGCATCAAGGTGGGTTATCTGCCGCAGGAACCCCAGCTTGATGACAGCAAGGACGTGCGCGCCAACGTGGAAGAGTCTCTGCAGGAAATCAAGGCCGCCCAGGCTCGGCTGGAGGAAGTCTACGCCGCCTACGCCGAACCGGATGCCGATTTCGACGCCCTGGCCGCCGAACAAGCTACCCTGGAGAATCTGTTGCAGGCAAGCGACGGTCATAATCTGGACCGAACCCTGGACATCGCCGCCGACGCCCTGCGTCTGCCGCCCTGGGAGGCCAACGTCAGTACATTATCCGGCGGCGAGCGCCGTCGGGTGGCGCTGTGCAAACTGCTCCTTTCCAAACCCGACATGCTGCTGCTGGACGAGCCTACCAACCACCTAGATGCCGAATCGGTAGCCTGGCTGGAGCACTTCCTGCATGACTACCCGGGCACCGTGGTCGCGGTTACCCATGACCGTTACTTTCTCGACAATGTCGCCGGCTGGATCCTGGAGCTGGATCGCGGCCACGGCATTCCCTGGGAGGGTAACTATTCCTCCTGGCTGGAACAAAAGGAGCAACGCCTGGAAGTCGAGGAAAAGCAGGAAAACGCACGCATCAAGGCGATGAAGGCGGAACTCCAATGGGTGCGGAGCAATCAAAAAGGCCGCCACGCCAAAAGTAAGGCCCGCCTTAACCGCTACGATGAACTGGCCAGTCAGGACCTGAGCAGCCGCAACGAAACCAACGAGCTGTTCATTCCACCTGGCCCGCGACTGGGTGAACTGGTCATCGAAGCAGTGGATGTCAGCAAGGGCTTCGGTGATCGGCTGCTGGTGGAGAACATGAATTTCAACCTGCCCCGTGGGGGAATCGTTGGCGTTATCGGCCCCAACGGGGCAGGCAAGTCCACCTTGTTTCGAATGATCGTCGGTCAGGAACAACCCGACAACGGGGAGCTGCGGATCGGACCCAGCGTCCAGCTCGCCTATGTAGATCAGAGTCGGGATGCCCTGGATGACAAGAAGACGGTGTGGGAAGAAATTTCCGATGGCCAGGACATCATCACCATCGGCAAGGTCGAAGTCCCGTCACGGTCCTATGTGGGCCGCTTCAACTTTAAAGGCTCGGATCAGCAAAAGTTCGTCGGGGATCTGTCAGGGGGTGAACGAAACCGTTTGCACCTGGCCAAGCTGCTACGCAGCGGGGGTAATGTATTGCTGCTTGACGAGCCAACGAACGATCTGGATGTGGAAACATTACGCGCACTGGAAGAGGCTCTGCTGGAGTTCGCCGGCTGTGTCATCGTCATCTCACATGACCGCTGGTTCCTGGATCGCATTGCGACACATATTCTGGCGTTTGAGGGCGACAGCCAGGTGGTGTGGTTCGAAGGAAACTATGCTGATTACGAAGCCGACAAGAAACGTCGTCTGGGAGATGAAGGCGGCCAGCCTCACCGGATCAAATACAAAAAACTACAGCACTAGCCAGTGCTGTCCAGCCGCTACCAAAGGCGCTGTCGCAGAGCTTCAGTATTTATCGAGCATTTCCTGCCAATCCCCGACTCGCTGGTCTTCTGCATCGGAGCCGAAATCGTCCAGTTCCAGATCATCGAACGGACCATTGGCATCATTGGGCTCGGCGGCAGGAACAATACTCATCTGATGCCAGGTTTCCATATCCAGCTCTTCCACGTCTCCGTCATAGAACTGGATTTCAATACTGTCATCATCGGCGGCAACCACTTCAAACAGGCGCTGCTGCATGTCGTGGTACCACTGACCAATAATCGGTTCAAAAAACGATTGCGCCATCGTTCGTCTCCTGGTTATGCGGTGGCTACCCCTTGGTATTTGGACGGCTGTTTATTCGCACTTACTCTATTAACATTAGCACCCGCAACACAAAAGTCACCCCGCCAGCGCGCCGTGTCCGGCCAAAAACTGGAACGAAATTTGAAAGTCTATCTAAGACATTGATTGGATAAGACTCTCGGGCAGGAAAGCCGAATAGGCGTGCCGAAAAATTCAGGGGTGGGCGGATGAAGAGGAAGGTGCGACCTGCGAATCGGCCTGACCGGATGCCGGTGCGACCGGCAACACATGCCGGGCAATAATTTCATTGGCGTTGTTCAGTACCGATACCGTCCAGTCACCGGGGCGGTCTGGCGCAAAGGGTTGGCCCGACCAGACCCGCCAGCGTGGCCCTTTTACCTCAAACGCCTTTTCAGCCACAACCCGATCATTGAATTCCCAGCGATGCCGCGCTGTTTCGCCGGTCATGTCCCGCAGTTCGGTATAAAAGTAAATCTGCCCGGATTCGTCATCCAGTTGGGATATCTGGTCGACCGGTTCACGGTTCTCGATTGCGCTGGTAAAAGTGGCACGCGTAACGTGACCAACGGTCGGGGTTGGCTGACCCTTCTGCGGTGCAGTCGGGCTCGTCGCTGTGTTGACGGTATTGGCCGGGCCAGATGACGGACGGAGACTGTCCTGGGTGACAGAGGGTCTCGTTTCTTTTGCGGCTGGTGCCGGTTGTGGCGATATCAACGGCGACGATCGAGCCGAAACTGCATTGCTCGACTGGGTCCGCTCGGGCCGGGGTAACGATGGCAGCTGATCGCCAGCATAGCCCGTTCCGGCCAATGACAGTCCTAGGATCGCTGTCAACCCCGCCCACGTCATCACAAACAGCAATCTGTTCAAGGTGGCCTCCCCTCCCGAATATCACGTTATTGCCAGGTTCAGGCCAGTTTTCGGCCTGGGTTTGGGCACAACGTCTTGTATGAAGCCGCCATTCCTTCCGCCCCGCTGTGATAATTCACAGACTTGCTTTTCAATCCCTTAATTTGAAGCCGGACATTTTGGGCGGCCCCATCAATAATTGCAAGCCGATCAGGGCCCAATGCGACAAGGCAACGGCTTCACGCTGCGACCTCAGGGTGCGACACGCGCCGGTGCGCTACACAACCCGGGGCTCTGGCCTGCGCCACGAGTGCGAACTGACTCTCCTGACCTCTTCTGCTTTGGGTGCGACTCAAGGATAATACGACCTCCATTTGTCATTAGGTCCCCTGAATGTCCGCCGCCACAGACGCAAACGCACCCACTCTTAAATCGAATTTTTCTGTCGGCGTACTGATGGTCAATCTGGGAACCCCGGCCGCCCCGACCCCGGCCGCGGTTCGCCGCTACCTGGCCGAATTTTTATGGGATCCGCGCGTCGTTGAACGGCCCCGCTGGCTGTGGTGGCTGATACTGCATGGGATCATCTTGCGTATCAGACCGGGACGGGTGTCGCGCGCCTATCAGAAAGTCTGGAGTCCGTCAGGCTCACCACTGATGGCAATCAGTCGACAGCAGCATAGCCTGCTGGCCGAGCGACTCAAGACCCGGGACAACCCCGTAAGGATCGCCCTCGCGATGCGATACGGTGAACCCTCCGTCACAACCGGCCTGCGGGAGTTGCAAGAAGCGGGAATTGAAAAACTGGTGGTGTTGCCGCTCTACCCACAGTATTCAGCAACCACGACCGGGTCCACTTTCGATGCCGTCAGCCAGGTGCTGAAACAGTGGCGCCATGTCCCGGATATCCGGTTTATCAACAGCTATTATCACCGGCCGGATTACATCGCGGCACTGGCGGCATCAATCCGTTCGGCCTGGCAGACACATGGCCAGCCGGACAAGCTACTGTTCTCTTTTCACGGCTTGCCGCAGCGCTACGTGGAGGCGGGTGATCCCTACGAAGCGGAGTGCCGGGCCACGGCTGAACGCGTCGCCGCTGAATTACAACTCGAACCGGACCAGTGGCAGCTTGCCTACCAGTCTCGCTTCGGACCCGAAGCCTGGCTGCAACCCTATATGGACAAGACCCTGGAAGAACTGGCCCGGCAGGGTACCGGACATGTCCAGATTATCTGCCCCGGCTTTGCGGCCGACTGCCTGGAAACCCTGGAAGAAATGAACATGCAGAATCGGAATGTATTCCTGCAGGCCGGGGGCAAGACATTTCATTACATCCCGGCCCTCAACGACCAGGCTTCCCACATCGACATGCTGGCGGACCTGATACAGGAAAGCATGTACTAGGTGGGTCGCTTGCCTGTCACCCGGAATATGTCGCAATCGCTGCCATATCCGACGACCTTTCCTGCCCGTTCAGTCCGTCTCAGCCTGACAAAAAAAGGGATGACACTGTCATCCCCTTTATCATCTCCCGCACAGGCGCTGGTCAGGCGATACCGGGATTGCCCTCCACGTTGAGGATCTTGGGCGTATTGAGCTTGCTGACCTTGGCGACTTTTTCTTCGCGCAGGTATTCCGCCACCACATCCCATATCGGCGCACCGGGTGCCTTGGATCCTACCGTGGCCCATCCCGCCACTGTATAAGACTTGCTGGCTTCGATGGGCGTACCGTCATCCAGACGCATGTCGGTAATCCGTTTGCCGATGGTCTGCATGGGATCAATCGTATAATCCATACCGCCGACACGCACCATGTCGCCGCCTTGCTGGTAGTAGGGATCCTTGTTAAACAGGTTGTCACCCACATCTTCAAGGATAGTCTTGATGGTGGCACCGGTCATTTCCCGCACATAGGTCTCGGGATAGGTGATACAGGTCTGGTCCAGCACATTTTCCATGGTGATGGTTTCACCCGGTAGTACCGTAGTGCCCCAACGGAAGCCGGGTGACAGAGCAATCTGTGCGCCGCCCACTGTCCGTAAAGCATCGACGATTACCTGGTCAAAGGTGCCATTGAAATTGCCGCGTCGGTACAACAGGGAATCGGCCACCGCCAGTTCTTCCTGCAATTTGCCAAGATAGGGCTTGCGCACCTGTTCAATGTAGCCAGCCATGTCCGGATCCGGCTCCAGCAGATTGGAGAAGACCGGTAGCAATTTGTAATCGTAACCCTGTACTTTGCCGTTCTTCACATCCAGCTGCATGACACCGAGGAACTTGCCATTGGATCCCGCGTTGGTCACCAGGGTCTGGCCACCCTTGTTCTTGATCACGCTCGGGGCGGGTACACCGTCGTGAGTGTGGCCACCGAAAATGACATCAATACCACTAACCCGGGATGCCATTTTAAGATCCACATCCATACCGTTGTGGGAGATGACTACAACCACATCGGGCTTTTCGTTCGCCCGTACTTTATCAACGATGGACTGCATTTCCGTGTCCCGGATCCCGAACGTCCAGTCCGGAATGAATCGACCTGGATTGGCGATCGGGGTATAGGGAAAAGCCTGTCCGATTACGGCTACCCTTACTCCGTCCAGGTCCTTGATGACGTAGGGCTTGAAGGCGCGGCCTGTCTCTTCATTGAAGCCGGCGTAATCGGCGTATTCATAGTCAAATGCAGCATCATCGCTGACAAAGATATTCTGGGCCACAAAATCGCCCTTGAAGTCCTGAACGTTGGACATAACCTCTTTTTCGAGATAGGTAAATTCCCAGTGACCGGTCATGACGTCCACGCCCAGCAGATTGCAGGCGCCAACCATGTCCTTGCCACGCGTCCAGTAGGCGGTACCGGATCCTTGCCATGTATCTCCGCCGTCCATCAACAGGGTCCGACTTGGCCCGTGATCCGCACGGACCCGCTTGACCAGGGTGCTCAGATGGGAAAATCCACCTACGGCACCGTAAGTTTTGGCACCGTCCACATAATTCAGGTAGGTCAGCGCATGGGCTTCCATTGTGTTGGGTTTGATGCCAAAGTATTTGAGTAAATGATCGCCAACAAGGTGCGGCGGTTTTCCCTCGGCTGCCCCGATCCCGAGATTGACGCTGGGTTCCCTGAAATAGATCGGCATAAGCTGTGCGTGACAGTCGGTCATGTGCATCAGTGTCACATTGCCGAATTTGGGCAAGGCGTAGGCATCTTTGGGTGCCTTGCTGGTTTTGGTCACACCGGCGGTGCCACTGGTTTTGGTGTCACAGGCGGGTAACATGCCGGCTGCGGCGGCCATCCCCATAACCTGGATAAATTCACGACGGTTAATTGACATCCACCCTCCTCCTATTAGTTAAGCTTTTGAAATGTCGAAATTTTTCTGTACACGATCCAGTGTGTGCGATTTTGTTGTTATCCCTTTCAACTGCTATTACTCCCCTTTTCTTACCCGTGTCCATGTAACGAACAGAGGTGAGAAAAAAGGATGTCCCGCATCATAGTACAAACCGAGCGCTTCAGGCAGTCCTTGACCGGCAATTTTTACATGATACGCGACGGAGATGTTGCGTTTTGCAGCCATCTACAATTCAATTTATTCCGGCCTGCGTTCGCAGTGGTGCGCGCTTACGCCAGTTTTTCCAGACGCGATAACCGAGCAGGCTGATCATCAGGCCTGCATAAATCAGCGGCTCGCGAAGATCAGCCTTGACCAGCCACAGGTAGTGTAAGACAGCCAGCACCCCGATCAGATAGATGCTGCGATGCAGCGACTTCCAACGTCGCCCAAGTCGCCGCATCATTGCCCTGGTGGAAGTGAAAGCCAGCGGTACCAGCAAGGTGAAAGCCAGCATCCCGGCCGTAATGAAAGGCCGTTTGAGAATATCAGTTGCGATTTCCTGCCAATCGAAAAACTGATCCAACCAGAGGTAGGTTATCAAATGAAATAATGCATAAAAGAAGGTAAACAGGCCGAACATGCGCCGGAGCCGAAGTGGCCAGGCCTGCTGCAGGATCTCTCGCAGGGGCGTCATCAGCAATGTCAGCAATAGGAATCGCAAGGTCCACTCGCCCGACTGACGAGTGAGGGCCTCGAACGGATTTGCGCCCAGCCGGTCGGCATAAAATCCCCATACCAGATTCACCATGGGAACCAGACAGACGAGGAACAGGATACTTTTAATGAGCTGGAATCGGGTCAACGGCATGGATTAAAGAGGGTCAGCTTGCTTTGGCGCATCCTGGCTACCCGATGGCAAGATTAAAAGTTTTTGTTCAGATCCATACCGTTATACAGGGACGCAACTTGCTCGTCATAACCGTTGAACATGAGTGTCTTGCGTTTGAGGAACTCACCCAATCGGCGTTCCCGTTTCTGGCTCCAGCGTGGGTGATCCACGGTGGGATTGACGTTGGCATAAAAGCCATATTCGTTGGGTGCGGCGCGGGTCCAGGTACTCACCGGTTGTTGTTCAGTAAAGCGAATCTTGACAATTGACTTGATGCTTTTAAAACCGTATTTCCACGGCACCACCAGACGCAGTGGCGCCCCGTTCTGGTTCGGGAGGACTTCGCCATAAAGGCCGACCGCTAGGATTGTCAGGGGATGCGTGGCCTCGTCAATGCGCAGACCTTCCTTGTAGGGCCAGTTCAGTACGCTGCGTTCTTGTCCCGGCATTTCATTGGGTCGGTAGAGGGTGGTGAATTCTACATAGCGGGCACGGGAAGTTGGCTCGAATTGTTTAATGAAATCCGCGAGCGGGAAACCGACCCAAGGGATCACCATCGACCAGCGCTCTACACAACGCAGGCGGTAAATGCGCTCCTCCAG
>JAJDNN010000104.1 GCA_022340685.1 Pseudomonadota bacterium | reverse complement strand
CCAGCATGGTCAGGAATTGCCGCAGTTGTTCCTTGCGGATCTCCTGGCGCCAGGGGAGGAGGTTAATGCGGGCCATCAGTCAAAACTCCTCAGGGCCAGACCGCAGGCAATCATCAGTGCCGGTGCGTCATTACTCAGGCTTTGCGCCTTGACCCGGGATGCCAGGGTCATATTGGCAAAGGGATTGGCAATCGAGGTGTGGACGCCCAGCCGGTCAGCAATCATTTCGTCAATATCCGGTATCATGGCGCTGCCCCCGGCCAGTACGATGTGGTCAACTGCGCTGTATTGACTGGATGAGAAAAAGAACTGCAGGGAGCGGCTTACCTGTTGTGCCATGGCATCCTTGAATGGCTCCAGCACTTCCGGTACGTAGTTGTCGGGTAGACCGCCTTGACGTTTGGCCATACCGGCTTCTTCATAAGACAGACCATACCGGCGTTGTATTTCCTCAGTCAGTTGTTTGCCACCGAAAACCTGTTCACGGGTATAGATGGACTTCAGGTCATGCATCACATTGAGTGTGGTCATGGTGGCGCCAACATCCACTACTGCAATGGTTTGATCGATGCCCTGATCCGGGAGTTGCGGGGCCAGCATGGCAAAGGCGTTTTCCATCGCGTAGGCTTCCACATCGACAATCCGCGGTTTCAGCCCGGCCAGCTCAATGGCGGCAACCCGTACATCCACATTTTCGCTGCGCGAGGCAGCCAGCAGGACATCGACGCGCTCAGGGTCATTTTCAGTGGGTCCCAGGACTTCGAAGTCCAGATTGACTTCTTCCAGCGGGTAGGGAATATACTGATCGGCTTCGAGCTGGATTTGTTGTTCCATCTCGTCTTCCGAGAGCGTGGCAGGCATGGCGATGGTCTTGGTGATGACTGCGGATCCGGCCACGGCGACGGCAGCGCTTTTGGTGCGGCTGCCGGAGCGCTTGACCGCCCGCTTGATGGCTTCACCAACCGCTTCAACATCGGCGATATTCTTTTCGATCACCGAGTTGGGTGGCAGGGGTTCCACCGCGTAACTTTCTACGCGCATGCGGTCACCACTTTTACCCAGCTCCAGCAACTTGATTGCTGTGGAGCTGATATCCAGTCCCAATACTGGTGGCTTTTTAGGCTTGAAGAGTTCGGCCAGACCCATAATTATTCTTTATTTGCTTAGGGTTAGAGAGACTATATGTATAACTACATTAGGTTTCTGAGTCAACTATAGGTCAAGTAATGGATAAATACAAATTCGTCATAGTTTTCCGAACATCGTGGCAGTATACTGACCTAGCCCTGATTATCGGCGCGGTTCTGGCAAATCTTTAGATAAAAGAAGTAAATGAAGCCAATAGTTAAGAAACTGGTCACACTCTCTGTGGCATCCACCCTGACTCTGTTGCTTGTCGGCACCCTCGGCCTTCTCGTTACCTATATATACTTGAACCCTCGCTTGCCTGATATCGACACCCTAAAGGACGTCAAGTTACAGGTTCCACTCCGGGTTTATGCCCGGGGTGGTGAACTGATTGCTGAATTCGGCGAGATGAAACGCATTCCCCTGAAGTATGAGGAATACCCTCCGCTGCTGGTCAAGGCGGTTCTGGCGGCAGAAGACGATCGCTTTTTCGAACACCCGGGCGTCGACTACCAGGGTATTTTGCGGGCGGCTTATCATCTGGTGCGCACCGGTGAGAAAGGCCAGGGGGGGAGTACGATCACCATGCAGGTGGCGCGGAATTTCTTTTTAAGCCGGGAAAAAACCTATCTGCGCAAGCTGAACGAAATTTTTCTGGCCCTCAAGATTGAGGACGAGCTGAGTAAGGAAGCTATCCTCGAGCTGTACCTGAACAAGATTTATCTGGGCAAACGCGCCTATGGTTTTGCTGCGGCGGCCCAAGTGTATTATGGGGTCAAGCCGGAACAACTGACCCTGGCGGAAATGGCCATGATAGCCGGTCTGCCCAAGGCGCCGTCACGCTATAATCCGGTAGTCAACCCTGAGCGCGCTCTGATCCGCCGGAATTATGTGCTGGGCCGGATGCATGAGCTGGAGTATATCGATGATGCTGCCTACCAGAGTGCGTTGAATGAGCCGGTCCACGCGGAGGTGCATGGACTGGAGCCGGATCTTGAAGCCCCCTACGTCGCGGAAATGGTGCGTAATCAGATGGTTGCCCGCTTTGGAGAATCCGCCTACACAGAGGGTTACCAGGTCTTTACCACCATTGATGCCCGCCTGCAAAAGATTGCTACCCAGGCTTTGCGGGACGATTTGCTCGCCTACGATCGGCGCCACGGTTATCGGGGTGTTGAAGGACATATCGCCCTGCTCAGCGATGACAACGTGGATGATATCGAGGCCTGGCAGGCTGCCCTGGACGCGATGCCGACTACCGGCAACCTGGTACCGGCGGTGGTGATCCAGTTGGAAGAACAATCGGCCTGGGCCTATACCCGCAGTGGCAAC
Organism: Pseudomonadota bacterium; assembly: GCA_022340685.1. Lineage (GTDB taxonomy): Bacteria > Pseudomonadota > Gammaproteobacteria > UBA6429 > Thiohalophilaceae > JAJDNN01. The sequence goes on along the minus strand of JAJDNN010000104.1, from coordinate 10,497 downwards.
ATCGTCTATCTGCCATGGGAACAACTCAGCTGGGCCCGTAGCCATGTCGATGACAACCACCTGGGACCCGAATTGGAAAAGGCGTCCGATGTTCTGAAGCCGGGCGACATTATCTATACCGCACCCGCCCAGGCCGGCTGCAGTTGGCTGGCCAAGAAGCCGTTGGTGGCCGGTGCGCTGGTCTCACTGGAACCCCATGATGGCGCCTTGCAGGCGCTGGTGGGGGGATTCGACTTTTATGACAGCAAGTTCAACCGGGTTACCCAGGCCAAACGTCAGCCTGGTTCCAGCTTCAAACCCTTTGTGTATACCGCGGCTATCGACAAGGGTTTTACTGCCGCCAGCATCATCAACGATGCCCCGGTGGTATTTGACGCCCCCGGTCTGGAAGACACCTGGCGACCGGAAAACTACAGCGGCAATTTTTACGGACCGACCCGCCTGCGTCAGGCCCTGATTCATTCACGCAATCTGGTGTCCATTCGTCTGTTGCGGGATATCGGCATCGGTTACGCGTTGCGTTATGTGCGGCGTTTCGGCTTTGATCGTGCCAGCCTGCCGCGTGATTTATCCCTGGCCCTGGGTAGTGGGGTGCTGACGCCACTGGAGTTGGCCACTGCCTATGCCATTTTCGCCAATGGGGGCTATCGGGTTGAGCCCTATGTGATCGATTACGTGCTGGATATTGACGGCAAGGTGGTAAGCCTGACCCAGACGACGCAGATATGCGTGGCCTGTAGTGACGCTGAAGCAGACCGCCTTCAGGCCGAAGCAGAGGCCGGCCCAGAGAAAGAGACCCCGACACTCTCCGCTGAGGAACAGGCCCGCGTGGAAGAGGAAGCTCAGCTGCACCAGCAGGAAGTGGACATGGCGACGGCCCGCCTGGCGGTGCTGGAACCGACCGAGCTGGCGGAGACCTTACAGGGGCCGCAACCCCGCAGAGTCGCACCCCGGGTGCTTAGTCCCCAGGTGGCCTACTTGATGAATACCATGATGCGGGATGTCATTCGCTACGGGACCGGACGCCGTGCGCTGGTGCTAAAGCGCCAAGACCTGGCGGGAAAAACCGGCACGACCAATGATCAACGGGACGCCTGGTTTGCTGGTTTCAACAAGGATCTGGTCACCATTGTCTGGGTGGGATTCGACAACCCCCTCCCGTTGGGGAATCGTGAAACCGGTGCCCAGGCAGCATTGCCCATGTGGATCGACTTTATGCGCGCCGCCCTGCAGGGACGCCCTGAACAGCCACTGGTGCAGCCGCCCGGGATCGTGTCGGTGCGCATCGATGCCCGTACCGGCGAGTTGGCCCGAGCCGGTAGTCCGGATGCTGTCTTTGAATATTTTCGGGCCGACCATGTCCCCACCAGCACGACGGAAAACCTAGCCGTCCCGGATGGCGTTAAGCAGGTCCCCGCGGGGGACATTACCGAGCAGCTATTCTGAGGCTGGAACATGCCGCCACGCAATGCCAAGGAAAGACAAATGCGGGCTCGCCTGGCCCAGGAGGCAGCGCGTATCCTGGCCGAGACGGGCAGTCGCGACTTCTATGCGGCCAAACGCAAGGCGGCTGAGCACCTCGGGGCGACGGATACGCGAAACATGCCCCGCAATACCGAAATCGAGGATGCGCTACTGACCTACCAGCGTCTGTTTCGTGCCGAGCAACAGCCGGCGGAACTGCATCGTCTGAGGCAAGTGGCTTACCGGGCGATGAAATTCTTTTCCGATTTCAAACCACGCCTGGTAGGTAGTGTGTTGCAAGGCAGTGCCGATGAGAACTCCACCATTACATTGCATTTATGTGCCGGCACTGCCGAAGACATCGATATGTTCCTGCTGGGCCATCATATTCCCTATAAAACCAGCGAACGGCGACAGCGATTCGGCGCCGAGCATTACCAGACGATGCCAGCCTATCGTTTCCTTGCCGAGGATACCCCGGTTGAAGTTATCGTGTTCCCGGTTGACGGACCACATCATGCTCCCTTGAGCCCGGTAGACGGCAAGCCGATGCAGCGCGCCGGGTTGTCGACTGTCGCGGATTTGCTGGGCAACGGCCCGGTAGTGGCAGCTGGCAAGCCGGAAAGCCGGGAAGAAATCAGGGACTGACGTTAGCGTCAAAAAACACGCCGTCCTGTCAGATCTGGGGTACCTAAAAGGGTGCGCCAAATACCAACCGCACCACATTTATCCCATTGCCAAACTGGTAACCGAGACCGAATCGGCTGAATTCAACGAAGCTGACTTTCATATCGGGTGCCGTATCAAAGGTCAGACCAACTTCATTCTGCATGCTAATGTTGAACTCGGTATTATCGAACTTCAGGAAAGTCAGGTCGTTAAAGTAGATATAATTAATATAATAAACACTGAGGTAGTTTTTGCGATCCCAGATGCGGGAATGCAAAGGAAACTGGAAATTCAGACCGGTTTCCAGCCGGCTGAAATCGTTGTTGCCCGATTCATCCGGTGTGGTATTGCCGGCATACAACAGTTCATTAAACAAGGTGAATTGATGATATTGATAGTCAAGTGTGAGTTCGCTTTTGATACCCACGCCATACACATAGGAATACAGATGGGTTGAAAGGTCATAGCCGATTCCCGAATCAAGAAAGGGGGAAAGCTGCCAGATGGGGGTAACTTGTTTTACCAGTTCGAGGCCCGGCACAAAAGTAAAGGTTCCAACACTATCAGGCAGCCCCGTTTCAACGATATCCAATGTTTCAAAATTAGTGAATCCCAGGGTCACGGGTAAGCGCAGCACGATCCCGGATTTGCGCGGTTCGGCTTGTCGCAGTGTGGCGCTAAACGGTAAATGATAGACCTGCACCGAGCGGTCTTTCGTTGCATACACCCCGGTACCAAGGTAGTTGGCATAGGCGTAGTTGATTTGACTGGACAGATTTTCATCGTCTGTGGCGGCAAGGCAGGCGCCTGAACCGAGCCAGAGTGCCAGCATGACTACACAAAGACTCAGGTGGTAGCGTATATTGAAGAATTCGGGTGTCATTGCAGCGCAGTCGGCTCAAGCAGAAACGGTAAGCTAGCGGGAAATTATTGCATGGCCTGTTTATATAATTAGCATGGCTAACAGGATTGTGCACCGCATTAGATGAATGTGTTGCATCTCAAAATTTCTGGTGAACCAGATGCACCATCAATCAAAATTATCAGAAAACTCGGCCAACTCCAGGGAAGTGTGGGTTCTACCAGGCATATGAGTTCAGGTAAGACTAAATCACCTGTTATTGAACCCGTCAATTAGAGCTTGTTCCACATGCCCTAAACCTGTCTGGCCACACCGGAGTCGATGGCAGCCTGGGCAACGGCGCTGGGTACAAAGTCACGTAGTCGTGGATCGAAAGGCTTGGGGATAATGTAGTTACGACCGAATTCAAGCTTGTCCAGACCATATGCCTTGAGTACCTCTGATGGTACTGGTTCTCGGGTCAGTGCCACCAGGGCATGGACGGCAGCAATCTGCATTTCGGTATTGATACTGCTGGCGTGTACGTCCAGGGCTCCCCGGAAAATAAACGGAAAACCCAGTACATTGTTGACCTGGTTGGGATAATCGCTGCGACCGGTCGCCATGATGAGATCATCCCGGGTGGTATGCGCCAGTGACGGATCAATCTCGGGATCGGGATTGGACAAGGCGAAGACAACCGGATTGTCGGCCATGCTGGTCAGCATGTCGGCGTTCAGCAGGTTGGGACCAGACACCCCGATAAACACATCCGCATCCTGCATTGCATCGGCCAGACTGCGGCGGGTAGTGTCACGGGCGAATTCCTGTTTGTAGCGGTTCACTGCCTCACGACCCTGGGACACAACGCCTTTGCGATCTACCAGGTAAATCCGGCGGGCGCCCAGGTTTTTTAACATACGCATGGCAGCAATCCCGGCCGCACCGGCGCCTAGGCAGACAATGCGCGCAGTCTCGATGGATTTGCCCGCGAGTTCCAGGGCGTTGAGCAGGCCGGCGGCTATGATAATGGCTGTACCGTGCTGGTCGTCGTGGAACACCGGGATGTCAAGCTGCGCAACCAGCGCCTGCTCAATCTCGAAACAGTGCGGTGCGGCGATGTCTTCCAGATTGATACCACCGAAACTGGGGGCGATGCGGCGTACGGTATCGATAAAGGCCTGGGGCGATTCCGCCTCTACTTCAATATCCATGACGTCGACATCGGCGAAGCGCTTGAACAGTACTGCCTTGCCTTCCATTACCGGCTTGCCCGCCAGGGGGCCGACGTTACCCAGCCCGAGGACGGCGGTGCCGTCAGTAATCACCGCAACCAGGTTGCCCTTGTTGGTGTAGCGGTAGGCCGCCGCAGGGTCATCCGCAATGGCGCGCACCGGCGCGGCGACACCGGGGGTATAGGCCAGACTGAGTTCCTGCTGGGTCTCGCAGGGCTTGGTCAGGGCGGTGGCCGTTTTACCGGGGACGGGTTCGGCGTGATAAAGCAGCGCGTCGGCGGTGAGCTGGTCGTGTTTATCGGTCATGGTTTCGGGTCGCTTTCGGTAAAAATGCATTATCACAGAGAATGGTGTGAGGGACGAGGGAGAGGTAAACCGGACGCACTGCGGGTGATTGCTTTCATCCGCGTGGGATACGACAATCCCAAAGATATGCCCGGAGTTCCCGGGGCTGCGTCACTCGCTACCCGTCCCCTGTTCCTCAATCATACCCGGGTGGCGCAGATTCATGCGTAACTCCCCTTTTCGCTCGACATAATAAACCCAGCCACGCACAGTCAGTGTCTTACCTGCGAGTTGGCGTGGCGCAATGTCAAAAGAGTCACGATCCTTTTTCGGCAGTCGCAGAGCGAATCCACGGCCCATGTTGAGCCACCAGGCCGTGCGGCTTTCGCCCACGCGGGAGATGCGACCATGGACGCGACGAAAGCCGGTGTCGGACCGGGCAAGTTGATCGGCCGGGATGGTTCGAAAGGCCGCAACGTGCCACACGCCCCGTGCGTGCTGGCGTGCCTGCTGTTCGGCCGCGTCGTAGCAGTTCTGGAACTGCAGGTTGGGTGGGACCGCGATGCGAAAGCCTAACCCCTCGCGGAGCAGCAGGGCTGAGAGATTACGGCCGTCCGGCAAGAATGGATGGGCCAGCAGTCGTCCGTAACGGTCGTGCCGTTCCACACCGAACTGCAGTTGCAGATGCGGGCTGGGGCCGAGCAGGTGTTGCAGCCGTTGCGTTGCCGCGGCGGCCAGTGGCTCAGTCGGCCGCTCATCCCGGGCCAGCTCCGGCGTATTGAGACCGATAAAGCGCAGGTGCCGGCCATCTGTCAGAATCACGGTATCGCCGTCCAGCACGCGGCTGACTGCTACCGTGGCATTGATGTGCGCGCTGTTACAGTCCGCAGCGGCCGAATTTGCCGCCAGCCAGGCACAAAAAAAGGACGCTGCGAGGAGCGTCCTTTTACCGAATGCCGGGACGGGCATTGGGTTTATTTTTTTACGGCGTACTTCTGACGGAACTTGTCGACGCGGCCTGCCGTGTCCAGCAGCTTCTGCTTGCCGGTGTAGAACGGATGGCACTGGGAGCAGACTTCGATGGTCAGGTCGTGACCGGCGGTGGAGCTGGTTTTGAAGCTGTTGCCGCAACTGCAGGACACATTAATTTCATCGTAGGCGGGATGAATGTTGGCTTTCATGGTCAATTCTCCTGGGCTGTGTCGCTCTCCCGGCCTGTCCGGGTACCACACGCCAAATTGGGCGGCAATCATACGGAAATCCGGCGGGGGGAGCAAGTCTGGCTAATCAGTGCTAACGGGGTTTGAGGGGAAGGATCTTGGCGCTATGTCGCGTGGCAGCCGGTGGATTGCCCGTGTTGTGGTAAGCCTGCCCCAGCTGGTTGAAGGTTGTCCACATGAGGTCGGAGATCTGCACGCAGGCAGACAGCGGATTGCTGGCCTGTTCCCGGAGCCGGTCGACGCGCCACTGCAGGCGCCGCAGCCGGACCTGATGGGCGGCGGAAGAGCGGGCGATACAGTCATCCAGAAGGTGGCTGCGCATTTGCTCGAAGGAGGCCGGATCGGTACGGGCCAGTTCAGACATCTGCTCGAAATCAAAACGCTGCTTGGCACCTGGTTTGGTCATGCTGCTACCCCTCGTTCCCGTATTTCAGGCTGAAAACTGTATGCTTACACTAAATATTGGGGTATTCGGGTGGATTGTCAAAGGCAGTCGATGAAATATGTCGGCAGGTTCGGGTTAACAGCCTGATATACCGGGATTTTTAATTTGTGAGGTCGGCCTAGCGCTTCATGGAATCGAAGAAATCCGCATTGGTTTTGGTGGCCTTGAGCTTGTCATGCATGAATTCCATGGCGGCGATCTCATCCATGTCATGCACCACCTTGCGCAAGATCCACATCATTTGCAGTTCATCAGGCTTGGTGAGCAGCTCTTCGCGACGGGTGCCGGAGCGGTTAATGTTGATCGACGGATAGATGCGTTTTTCGGCAATCTTTCGGTCCAGATGCACTTCCATGTTGCCGGTGCCTTTGAATTCCTCATAGATAACATCATCCATTCGTGATCCGGTCTCAACCAGGGCTGTGGCAAGGATGGTCAACGAGCCCCCTTCCTCGATGTTGCGCGCTGCGCCAAAGAAGCGTTTCGGCCGGTGCAGGGCGTTGGCGTCAACCCCCCCGGTGAGCACTTTGCCCGATGACGGGATTACCGTGTTGTAAGCGCGCGCCAGGCGGGTGATAGAGTCGAGCAGGATCACCACATCTTTTTTGTGTTCCACCAGGCGTTTGGCCTTTTCGATCACCATCTCGGCCACCTGTACATGGCGGGAGGCCGGTTCGTCGAAGGTCGATGAGACCACTTCGCCGCGTACCGACCGGGACATCTCGGTTACTTCCTCTGGCCGTTCATCGATCAGCAGCACAATAAGATGGACTTCCGGGTGATTATGGGAGATTGAATGGGCAATGTCGTGCAGCATCATGGTCTTGCCTGCCTTGGGCGGCGAGACGATCAGGCCGCGCTGGCCCTTCCCGAGGGGTGCAACCAGGTCGATGACCCGGGCGGTCATGTCTTCGGTGGAACCATTACCGATTTCCAACAGCATCCGTTCATTGGGGTGCAGAGGTGTGAGGTTTTCAAACAGGACCTTGTTCTTGGCATTTTCCGGCGGCTCGTAATTGATTTCGCTCACCTTGAGTAGGGCGAAATAGCGCTCGGAGTCTTTGGGCGGTCGGATTTTGCCCGATACCGTGTCACCGGTGCGCAGGTTGAAGCGCCGTATTTGGCTGGGGGAGACGTAGATATCGTCGGGTCCGGCCAGGTAGGAGCTTTCGGCCGAGCGGAGAAAGCCGAAGCCATCTTGCAATATTTCCAGCACGCCATCGCCATAGATGTCCTCGCCGCTTTTGGCGTGGGCCTTGAGGATGGCGAAAATGATGTCCTGCTTGCGGGCCCGGGACATGCCTTCTATGCCGTTACCGGTGGCGAGAGTGATGAGTTCGGAAACAGGGGTTGTCTTTAGTTCTGTTAGATTCATTATTTTTTTTACCGGATGGTATGGGTTGCAACGAGGATGTATAGACACAGCCGGAGCGCTGTGGATTAAAATCAGGAAATCGGGTTTGAGTTGGTGTTTGGACTTAAGTGCTGCGTCGGCAGCCGCGTATCGCGATACATATGGTTATTGGGTGAACAGTAGCATCATTCCCCGACGGCGTCCACCCCCGCGCGTCAGGGTTTGTTGCGGCTTTCGTGGGTTACAGGTTGCTGTCGATAAAGGCGGTCAGTTGTGATTTGGAGACGGCACCGACCTTGGTGGCTTCTACATTACCGCTCTTGAACAGCATCAGGGTGGGAATACCGCGGATCCCGAACTTGGGTGGAGTATTGGGGTTTTCATCGATATTCAGCTTCGCCACCTTCAGTTTGCCGTCGTATTGATCGGCAATTTCGTCCAGAATGGGTGCAATCATTTTGCAGGGGCCGCACCAGTCAGCCCAGTAATCGACCAGTACCGGTCCATCTGCATTTACGACCTCCGCATCGAACGTATCGTCGGTGACATAGACAATTTTGTCGCTCAATTTTGTATCTCCCCGTTGTGTATTTCCAGAGTCTGCCTGGTTGGACACATTTGAGCCCAATGACCGACCGAATGCAAGTCCCAAGCGGGCATCGATCTGTTATCCTGTCAGGCTATGACTGATAAACATTTGACCAATATCCGTTTTACAGATTTCGATCTATCCCCTGAGTTGTTGCAAGGCATTGAGTCAGCGGGCTTTTCGCGTTGTACTCCGATTCAAGCAGAAACCTTGCCAATTGCTCTGGCTGGTAAGGATGTGAGTGGTCAGGCCCAGACCGGCACCGGCAAGACAGCGGCGTTTTTAATTGCCACCTATAACCATCTGCTGAAAAATCCCCCGCCACCGGACCGTCATTTGACCTCACCCCGGGCGATAATTCTGGCGCCGACCCGGGAACTGGCGGTACAGATCCACAAGGATGCCGAAGCCATTGGCAAATTTACCGGCCTCAAGCTGGGGCTGGTCTACGGCGGCACCGGATACGAATCCCAGCGTCTGCAGCTCGAGGCCGGGGTGGACATCCTGATTGGTACACCGGGCCGTCTTATCGATTACTTCAAGCAGCGTATTTTCAGTCTCATGGCTGTCCAGGTAATGGTGTTAGACGAGGCCGATCGCATGTTCGACCTGGGTTTTATAAAGGACATCCGCTACCTGTTTCGGCGCATGCCCCAGCCGGCGCAGCGTCTTAACCTGTTATTTTCCGCCACCCTCTCACACCGGGTGCAGGAACTGGCCTATGAACACATGAATAATCCACAACCGGTGGAAATCGAGCCGGATCAGATTACCGCTGATCAGGTCGAGGAGCTGGTGTTTTATCCCTCCAAGGAAGAAAAGATTCCCCTGTTGCTGGGAATCCTAAAGAGTCATCCGGTCGAGCGCGTTTTGATATTTGTGAATACGAAACGGGTGTCCGAAAGGGTGGCAGGCTATCTGGAAGGCAATGGTTACAGACTGGCGTTACTGACCGGTGACGTACCGCAAAAGAAGCGCCTGAGCCTGTTGGAAGCCTTTACTTCAGGCGATCTGAATATCATGGTTGCCACCGATGTGGCCGCCCGTGGGCTGCATATTCCGGCGGTGAGTCATGTTATCAACTTTGATTTGCCGCAGGATGTGGAAGACTATGTGCACCGCATCGGCCGCACCGCCCGTGCTGGCGCCAAGGGGGATGCCATCAGTTTCGCCTGTGATGAGTTTGTCTTTTCCTTGCCGGAAATCGAGGAATATATTGGCCACAAGATCCCGGTTGGCCAGATTGGTGCGGATCTGCTGGTCGAATCCAAGCCGCCCGTCTTCAAGCCGCGTAAGCCGCGCCCGCCGGGTTCGGGCCGGGGCAGAAATTCGGGCGATCGCTCACGCCGGCCCCGCACCTCAAGACCGCGCCGGGCGTGAGCGGCGCAGCCGTACCATACAAATCCGGACACTAAACCTAACGTTTATGGTGCTGCCGCCAGGCCTGGAAGGTGGGGAACTGCCGATACCCCTTGGTGGTCACGTAATTAAGCACATTCCTCAACCGGTAAAACCACACTACCGAGTCGATGCGGATAATTTCCCGGCCGCGTTCATCGTAGAAAATCAGGGTCGGCGCATAGTCCAGCTGTAATTCCTGTGCCCAGCCCTTGGCCGTTGTTTTTTGTCCGTCCGGGGTAATCACCGGTGTATCGGTACGCATGTCCAGCTGGATCACATCGAGTTGTTGCAGCAGCTTGTTGATGCGCGGGTCACTGAGTGGTCCGGCGTGCAGGACGTCACAAGCATGGCAGTTGGTACGCTCAAACATCACCAGTAAAGGTTGTTGGGCCGGAAAGCGGCTGCGATCCAGGGCATAGGGCGGTGGCATGAAAGCCTCGTGTTCATTGAGCGTGTCTTTGCCGTAGCTGAACGCCGGTTCGGCGCGGGCCAGATACTCACTGAAGGGCTCTTTCTGATAAAAATTATCCGCCACGTATTCAAGCGCGGCGCGGAACTGGTAGGGGGGCCGGTAGCCGCGCAGGCGTAACGCTATCGTACCGTTCTTGTCGATGAAGACCAGGGACGGAGTGAAGTTGGTATTGTACTTGATGGCCAGTTCCTTCTCGTTATATTCATTTCCGTCCAGATCGATTACTTCCTGATTGCCACGCACATTGACATGGATGACATCGAAATATTTCCGGGTATAGTCAATGATGTCTTTCTGACCCCAGTTGTTCTCCAGATGTGCCTTGCAATAGGGACAACGCCGCTGGCCAAAATAGAGAATTATCCCGTGTTTTCCGTTCTTGATCGCCTCATCCAGATCTTCCTGTAAATCAAGAAAACTTACCTTGAACCAGTCGGGCAGGTGCAGATCCTCGCCCAGTGGCTCGTCATCAAACACATCAGCAGTATCGATGCTAGCAAAGGCCAGTGAAGAAACAGGCAG
>JAJDNN010000081.1 GCA_022340685.1 Pseudomonadota bacterium | reverse complement strand
GCCGCCTTGCCGGCCCAAGGGCATTCCAGTTATGGGGCTGGTGGCTGTGGATGAAAAAGCAGCAAAATGGGGGTTGACAGAAAATTAGATAATACTTATATTAGCAAACACTGTTTTACTGTTTTGACTCCTCCATCCTCCTTAATGGTGGTATTTACGGCACGGTTACCCCTTTTCCGTGCCTTTTTTTTGCCTGAAATCCGGGTTCAGGGAGGGACAGGCCAGACGGGCCTCGATCGCGACATTCCAGCCGATGGTGTCTTTTCACTTGTATCTTTGCCGCGTATTCAGTACCATTCCGCCTCTTTTTTTGACCTATTTGAATCGCTTGGGACTTTTAGCATGAAAACCTTCAGTGCAAAGACGGAAACCGTCAAACGCGACTGGTATGTAGTCGATGCCGACAACAAGGTATTGGGTCGACTGGCGACCGAAATTGCGCGCCGCCTACGCGGAAAACACAAGACGGAATACACCCCGCACGTGGATACGGGCGACTATATCGTTGTAATCAACGCCGAAAAAGTCGCCGTTACCGGCAACAAGGAAACGGCCAAGATGTACCACCACCATACCGGTTACCCGGGTGGCCTCAAGTCCATCAGCCTCGACAAGCAGCGCAGTAATGCGCCGGAACGCATTATCGAAGCCGCAGTACGCGGTATGCTGCCGAAGAACAGTCTCGGCCGCGCCATGTTTCGCAAGCTGAAAGTCTACGCCGGTCCGGAACACAACCATTCAGCCCAGCAGCCCAAGCCGCTGGAACTCTGATCTGATTTAAACAGGAAACACTATGGCAGATACCTATTACAGCACCGGTCGTCGCAAGAGTTCCACCGCGCGCGTCTATCTGAGCGCCGGCAAGGGCGACATCGTTGTCAACAACCGTCCGCTGGATACCTACTTCGGCCGCGAAACCGCCCGCATGGTCGTGCGCCAGCCGTTACAGGTGGCTGATTTGTTGAATAACTTTGACATCAAGGTTTTCGTTAAGGGCGGTGGCAACACTGGCCAGGCCGGCGCCATCCGTCATGGTATAACCCGTGCCCTGATGAAATACGACGAAGCCCTGCGTTCACCGCTACGCCGCGCCGGTTACGTTACCCGTGACGCCCGTGAAGTGGAACGCAAGAAAGTCGGCCTGCACAAGGCACGCAAGCGGCCGCAATACTCCAAACGTTAATTCGCGGCAGGCGTCTGAACAACGACTATTATGGGGCCTGCAAAGGCCCCTAAATATTTTCAGCTCCTGGGGAATCGTCTAACGGCAGGACAACGGACTCTGACTCCGTCAATCAAGGTTCGAATCCTTGTTCCCCAGCCAATTTAAAAGGCCCTTTAACCGGGCCTTTTTCATGCCCCAAACCGGGAAGGATGAGGACTGTGAAATAGTTCGACAAAATTGCCGGGTGCAATTTTGAACAGCGGAGCCCGGATATAGTGGTTTTGAGTGGCCAGTTCCCGATCAGCACCACTGTTCCGAATGTGAGGGTAGTCTTTAGTTCCAACAAAGACATCTGAAACAACTGCCATACATTATTGATCAACGTGTGACCAAATCGGCCGCGTAAGCGGCGTCGCCGACCGTAGTCTGGAGCCCGCGTTCCTGCTGGCGCCGCATCCAGGCCTGAACCTTTGTCTCATCGACACCCTGGTAGTGCAACACCGCTGCTGCCAGATCGAGCCCTCGTGGGAAGCTTCGGTTAACGACAGGCCGCAGCCCGACACCTTCGAACTTCACCTTGTCGTCGTCGGTATCCACGGCAATGAAGCGGGTGAGATTCGGATAGCGGTCGTGCATGACCGGCTTCAGGGCCTCCGCCACTTCGTAACGAACGTTAGAGACGATAATTGCTTCGCGCTCCGCGTAGGCGAGTGTTTCCATCAGACGGACATCGCTCGGGTCCCCGAACGCAACAGGATAGCCGTCGGCGCTGGCCGCCAGGAAACGGTCATAATCTCCCTCTATCGCATCGTAGGGCACACCGTGTGCCTCAAGTGCGTCCGCGACAGTGCGGCCGACGTCGTCCATGCCGAAAACGACCACAGGTGCGGTGGTGGCGCTTGGCGTGGTTTCACTGGTTGGTACTGAGGCCGTAGCTCGTTGTTTGATTATCCGTGCCAGGCTGTTGCCAAGAGCCACCAGGGTCGGGGTACATGCGAGACTTATCGCGACGCCTGTGATCACCACACCGACTGTGCTTTCGCCCAGCGCCTCGCGCACCATCGGCATGGCAATAATCACGAACACAAACTCACTTCCTTGGGCGAGTAAAAAGCCGAGTTGCACTGAGCCGGGTGTAGACCATCCGAAGGCCCGGGCCGCAGCAGCAACCAGGAGCGCCTTGATCGCGATCAGAGCGACAAGAAAGACGAGGATTTCTGCCCAGTGTCCTGCCAGAATACGCCAATCGAGCGACATACCCACCGTGATAAAGAAGAAGCCAAGTAGCAAGTTACGGAACGGCTTCGCCTCGGTCTGGATTACATGCCGGTAGGGCGATTCGGAGATGATCATGCCACCCAGGAACGCCCCGAGCGTAAGGGAAAGTCCCGCATGGCCGGTAGCAGCTGCCGTTGCCAGAACGACCAGTAGAGCCATCGCAGTGAAGACCTCTTCGTTCCGCGTCTGCGAGAAGAGTCTGAACAGTGGTTTGATGGCGTAGCGACCAATCAACACCGCCGCAAGGAACGCAACGGTGGCCTTTATCACCGCCAATGAGACTGCGGTAATGAGGCCCGATTCAGCGGGTGATGCATCCCCGTTATCGAGCGAGGCCGCAAGAATAAGGAGGAAGATGGCACAGATGTCCTGGAAAATAAGTACTGCCGTCCCGGTGAGGCCGACGGGGCAGTTTTGCTGCACCCTATCCGCGAGGGTATGCACAACGACTGCCGTTGAGGAAAGCGCGAGTGCGCCACCGAGGATCACGGCGTATTCAGGTGCATAGCCAAATACAATGGCGATCCCACCGAAAGCGAGCCCACAAAGAACGATCTGGAGCGGCCCCAGTCCGAAGATGTCACGACGTGCATCCCAGATACTCGACAGCGTAAAGTGCAAACCGATGTCGAACAGAAGAAAGACGACACCAAGTTCAGCCAGGAGATGTGTGGTCTCGCTCTCCTGAATCAGCCCAAGCGCATGAGGCCCGATAAAAACGCCAGCTACAAGATAACCAACGATAGGGCTTAGTCCGATTCTTCGCGCGAGCGTCATGGCCAGTATGCCGATAAAAAGGAGAATGATTGCCGGCGTGAGGGCGAAAGCCTGATTCATTGTTCTACCTGTTAAGTTTCTCTTTTTAGTTGTGTATTGGCAGATGTGCTTAGTAAGCCGATTAATCGGGTTGTCAAGATTTCATGACTACATGAACGCGATTACTAAAAACAGGTTGCGTTGCAGTTTTTTATTCACAAGTTTATTAAGGATACACGCAAAACGCATTATAGATAACATCGCGAAATAAGCACTCTGATTATTGTCTATATACCCCTCATTTTCACAGAGTTGGATCGTTCAGCAGATCAGCTTATTTTGCGCTATTACGTTGTCCAGACTGATCTGCTATTTCTCGTTTAAACGAGAAACGTGCATTAGTAATGAATTATTACTACCGCCGATGAAAGTAGCGCAGTGGATCGAGCTGTTATTTCATCTATGCTATGTAACAAAGAACGCGAGGGTCCCACTTTGTCCGACCGTGGATTTATTTTCATTATTGACGATGACACAGCCAGTGCCAACATTCTGCAAGGGCTCCTGGAGAACGATGGTTACGTTGTAGAAAGGGTAGCCAGAGGCACAGACGCGTTCAAGGCCATTACTGCACATGGTCCCAACCTCGTACTGTTGAGCGCCCATCTTTCCGATACCAATCCATTCAAGCTTCTCGATGAGCTGAAAGCAAGCAAGCAGACCCGAGACATTCCGGTCATTTTCATGACTGCCCACGACGACGCCGAGACCCGGGCCAAAGGGCTTGAGTCGGGCGATGACCTTATCTTTGAGCCATTCGACAGACGCGAGGTTTTGGCGCGGATTGAGCGCCAGGTAACGGTCTCGAAGGTGCGCATGGCTCTGCGCGAGTCGGAAGCGAAGTTTCGCTCGGTCATGGAGTCGGCGATCGATGCGATCATCTCTGGCGACGCAGAAGGCAAGATCCGATCCTGGAACAGCGCGGCGAGAGTGCTATTTGGATTCACCGAGGCTGAAGTGATCGGCCAACCCATTGAGCTGATTATCCCCGAACGCTACAGAAAGAGTCATGAGGAGGGGATTCACAGGGTGAGTTCGGGAGGGCCGAGCCACGTGATCGGTAAGACTGTCGAATTGGCTGCAATCGACAAGGAAGGTAACGAGTTCCCGGTCGAGCTGTCCTTGGCGACCTGGTTTCTGGATGATGAGCGTTATTATACCGGGATCATCCGTGATATCAGGGAACGGAAACAGGCAGAGCAGAAATTCCGGTCAGTCACCGAGTCGGCGATAGACGCCATCATCTCGGCTGACCACGTGGGCGAGATCATCAGTTGGAACAAGGCGGCCACCAACATCCTCGGCTTCACGGAAGAAGAGGCGCTTGGCCAGCGTCTCGAGCTTATCATTCCCGAACGTTTTCATGAGGCACATCGCAATGGCATGGCGCGGTTCACAAAGTCCGGTGAAGGCCACGTGATCGGCACCACGGTCGAGCTGGCAGCGCGGACGAAGAGCGGCGAGGAAGTGCCGATCGAGCTTTCCCTTTCGACGTGGACGGTCCGTGACGAACGCTATTACACCGGCATCATTCGCGACATCGGCGAGCGCAAGCGGGCGGAGGAAGCACTCCGGCAGAGCGAGCAGGCATTGCGGGAAAAAACGGAGGAGATGAAGGTAAAGAACGAAGAGCTGGAAGAAACCTTGAACAAGCTTAACGCAATGCATAACCAGCTCATAATGCAGGAAAAGATGGCTTCCCTGGGCAAGCTCAGTGCTGGCATGGCGCACGAGCTGAACAATCCTGCCGCTGCCGCGCAACGCAGCGCAGCACAGCTGCAGGTGACGTTCTCAAAATGGCAAAATGTTCAGCTGCGAATGCACGAGCTGTCTCTTGATGAAAAGCAGCTCGAGAAGGTGTCAGAGCTCGATGAAATTGCCAAGGAGCGTGCCAGGCATCCCGCCGAGTTGAATGCTCTCACCCGTAGCGATCGGGAAGCTGCCCTCGAACAATGGCTGAAATTGCGAGACATCAATACAAGAGGGGATCTGGTGCCGGCTCTCGTCAGCTTCGGTTACGACCTGGATGAGCTCGAGGTGTTGGAGAAATTCTTCAGCAAACCACAATTCGCCGTAGTCATCGACTGGTTGAGCTTCAAGTTCTCGATCTACAGCCTTGTTGGCGAGATCGGTCTTGCGACAGGGCGAATCGTCGAACTCGTCAAGGCGCTCAAGACCTACACCTACATGGACCAGGCGCCGGTACAGTCTGTCGACGTGCGCGAGGGTCTGGACAACACGCTGATCATTTTACACAACAAGCTGAAGCGGGGTGTCACGGTGGTCCGCGAGTACGCGGATGACCTGCCGCTGATTCAGGCCTACGCGGGCGAGTTGAACCAGGTGTGGACCAATATTATCGACAATGCCATTGATGCGATGGGCGGCGAGGGTACGTTGATCGTTCGGGCTCGCAGAGAAGATAACTGGATCGTGGTTGAGATCGAGGATGATGGACCGGGAATATCTCAGGAGAATTTGTCGAAAATCTTCGATCCCTTCTTCACGACCAAAGGCCCCGGAACGGGGACGGGACTGGGGCTGAATATCAGCCGTAACCTGGTTGTACAGAAACACCATGGCGAGATGTCAGTTATCTCGGAGCCGGGCAGTACCTGTTTTGCGATTCGGTTACCGATAGATTTTAATCCCACAGAATAAAACAAAATTAGGAGGATAGGAGGGTAATGGCCAAGCCAATCATAATGACAATTGATGACGAGCCGCACGTGCTCAACGCCATCGCGAGGGATCTGCAGGCGCACTATCAAAAGGATTACCGGATCGTGAAGGCGGGTTCAGGTGATGAAGCCTTGGAAGCAGTGCAGGAATTTAAGCGACGCAATGATCCCATCGCCTTGTTCCTGGTCGATCAGCGCATGCCCGGCATAAGTGGTGTTGAGTTTCTGGAAGAAGCCATCAAACTCTATCCGGAAACAAAAAAGGTTTTACTCACCGCCTATGCCGACACGGAGGCGGCAATTGCCAGTATTAATGCCATCGATCTCGATTATTACCTCATGAAACCCTGGGATCCACCGGAGGAGCGACTCTATCCGGTACTGGACGACCTGCTTAGTGACTGGCTGGCCAGCGTGCCGGTACCCTATGACGGGATCCGGGTGGCCGGCACTCTGTGGTCGGCAAGTACGCACTATGCCAAAGAATTTCTCGCCCGCCACCAGATCCCTTATCAGTGGCTGGACATCGAAAAAGATATGGCCGCCAAAGAATTGGTCGAGTCGAGTTGTGATGAACGGCCACAGTTACCGGTCTTGTTTTTTCCCGATGGTAGTACTCTGGTAAATCCGGACCGTTCCACGCTGGCAGCCAAGGTGGGGATGACAACCGAAGCCCGGCAACCCTTTTATGACCTGATTATTATCGGTGCCGGCCCGGCCGGACTGGCCGCCGCCGTGTATGGCGCATCCGAAGGCTTGCGCACGATCGTTATTGAGAAAGAAGCAGCCGGAGGACAGGCCGGCACCAGTTCACGGATCGAAAACTATCTCGGTTTTCCACAAGGGATCAGCGGCGCGGACCTGACGCGGCGAGCGACAACCCAGGCCCAGCGCCTTGGTGCCGAACTCCTGACCGCCAAGGAAGTCGTTGGGGTACGGATCGAAGATCCCTACCGTTATGTGAAGTTGAATGATGGCAGCGAGTTGAGCTGTCACGCCCTCGTGATCGCGACCGGGGTTGAGGTGCGCAAGCTTGATCTTCCAGGTATCGAACCCCTGGTCGGGGGCTCCGTGTATTACGGGGCAGCTGCCTCCGAAGCCGTGTATTACAAGGACAAAAAAGTTTACGTGATCGGTGGTGCCAACTCGGCCGGCCAGGGTGCCATGTACCTGTCACGCTTCGCTAGTGAAGTCATTATTTTGTTTCGTGGCGATTCGCTTCAGAAGAGCATGTCCCAATACCTGATCGACCAGATCGATGCTACCAACAACATCAATGTTCTGGTGAACACCGAGATCAACTCTGTTACCGGCAACGAACATCTCGAAACGATTACGATCAAGAATAACAAGAGCGACGTGACCGAAACTTTACCGGCGGATGCCATTTTTGTTTTCATCGGCGCGGTACCGAGCACGGGCATCGTCGGGGATCTTGTTGAGCGAGATAAAGCCGGCTTCATCTACACAGGGCAAGATCTGATCCGTGACGGCAAGCGTCCCCGCAACTGGGTACTGAAACGTGATCCGTTCATTATGGAAACCAGTGTGCCCGGTATTTTTGCTGCCGGTGATGTGCGCCATGGTGTGATCAGGCGGGTGGCATCTGCTGTGGGTCAGGGCGCTGTAGCGGTCAGCTTAATTCACAAATATCTCGAGACTGTCTGAGCAACCTAATCCTTGCGCCGCCTGATTGTATTCATGGCCAAGTGCTTCCAACTCAGTGAACAGCTTCGAAAGGCGCCCGTGTGTTCGGACCGCGTGCCTGGCCGTGAAATATGGGCCGGAAATAATACTAAAGTATTATATAATGAGTCAGAGATTCTCAAAATGTAGCAAAAATACAACATATTTGAATTATGTTGTATTTTTTACAAATTAATGTTGCGCGCACGCCAATCATGACGTATAAATTACCCTGAGTTTACCTAACCTTGACTCAATAAAACCAAAATCTCTCATTCGTAAGGAGTTCATAATGAACAAGAAACTGATTGCAATGGCAGTCGCGGCCGGTCTGGCTGCACCGCTGGCAGCTCATGCTGAAGCGACCGTATACGGCCAGCTGCAGATTGAATTGCAGAACATCGATGTCAAAAATTCTGCCGCGACTGACGGCATCGTCGTCAATCCGGGCAGCTACGTCGGTCAGGTTACACAACCTGGCGGCAACACAGCCATCGCGGATAACAAGCGCGGTCGTCTGGGCGTGAAAGGTTCCGAAGACCTGGGTGACGGCCTGAAGGCCATCTACAAGTTCGAATGGCAGGTGAACACCGCAAACGCCAATGTTGACGACGGTGATCGTGAATCCTATGTTGGCCTGAGTGGCAACTGGGGTACGTTCATGGCGGGCGCCCTGAAGAGCCCTTACAAATACACCGGTGGTGTGACGTACGATCCGCTGGTAACAACCGCAGGTGAAGCCCGTCGTTACGGTGGTATGACCACCGGCACGTTTGGCCACAATGGCTTCTTCACCAATGCTGTTGGTTACATGACACCGAAAATCGGTGGTTTCAGTGCCTGGGTCGGTTACGTGCCTGATAACACGGATGGCGCTAACGGTTCCAACTCCTGGGATATCAAGTACGGCGCCAAGAACTGGGAAGTCTTCATCGCCCAGGCAAACTATCTGGACAGCACGACTGATAACAGCAACTTCACGGCCAACAAGGCGGGTGGTAAGGTTACCTTTGGTATGTTTACTATCCTTGGGCAGTATGAAATGACCACGGATCAGACGGGTCCGGGTGGTGGTGACGACAAGGGCACTCTCGGCTTCCTGGGTCTCCAGGCGAAACTGGGCAAGAACATGCTGGTCGCGCAGGGCGGTAGCGGTAAGGTTGATTTTGACGCAACAACGGTCGATCAGTCCAACACCTACTACGCACTGGGCTGGATCTACAAGTTCACCAAGCAGACCCGTGCTTTCGTGACCTATCGTAGCACTGATGTTAGCGATGCCGATGGCACTTCCGGCGCGAAGAACGAAAGCACTGCCGCTTCTGCCGGTATGCGTATCGACTTCTAATAATAAAAAGTAGTATTGAGCTGTACCTGAACGGGGCCTTTTGGCCCCGTTTTTTATGC
>JAJDNN010000068.1 GCA_022340685.1 Pseudomonadota bacterium | reverse complement strand
TAGCCGGTCAATGCCGACAGGAACGAAGCGACCAGGATCCCGAGCCGCACCGACTTGATGTATTCCTGGCCGGAGTATTCAAACGCCAGCGAGGCAATAAACAGACTCATGGTAAAGCCGATGCCGCATAACAATGCAATTCCATATACTTGCGGCCAGCTGGCACCTTCGGGCAGTTTTGCCCATTTGAGTTTAACCATCAGCCAGCTAACGGTGAACACCCCGACCTGTTTCCCCACGAACAATCCGAGAATAACCCCGATGGTAACCGGCTCCAGCAGGTGGGCGATGGTAAAGCCCGACAGGGGCACGCCGGCATTGGCGAACGCGAACAGAGGCAGAATGACAAACGCCACCGAGGGATGCAGTTCATGTTCCAGCTGACGTGAGGGGGAGTAGTCTGGCCGGGCGGGGTCGCGCATCGGGATCATGAACGCCAGGGCTACACCGGCGAGGGTGGCATGCACCCCGGACTTGAGTACCGAGGCCCACATCACCAGCCCGACCAGGATGTAAGCCGGGATGCTCACGACACCACGCCGGTTCATAATGAACAGTAGAACCAGGGCACTGCCGGCGACGGATAACGACGCCAACGACAGGTTGGAGGTATAAAACAGGGCGATGATTACGATGGCGCCAACATCATCCAGAATAGCCAGTGTCATCAAGAACAGTTTCAGTGAAGTGGGCACGCGTTTGCCCAGTAGTGCAAGAATGCCGAGCGCAAAAGCAATGTCTGTTGCCGACGGGATTGCCCAGCCGCGCAGCCGCACCGGATCGTCATAGTTGAACCAGGTATACAACAGTGCAGGCACCACGATGCCGGCGGTGGCCGCAACTGCCGGCAGCATGACCTGGGACAGGCTGGACAATTCGCCTTCCATGAATTCCCGCTTCAGTTCCAGCCCCACCGTAAAGAAGAACACGGCCATCAGACCGTCATTGATCCACAGCAACAACGGTTTGGCGATTTCAAAAGTACCGATGCGGATTTCCACCGGAGTTCGTAACAGGGCATTGTAGATATCCGACAGGGGGGAATTGATCATTACCAGCGCCAGCAGGGCGGCAACAATCAGTAGAATACCGCCCGCGCTTTCGAGACGCAGAAATTCACGGAACACTCGGGTGACCATGCTTTTATCTCCAATGGAAAGGTGGAAAATTCTGGCCGGATTTCTGTTAAGGTTACAGGCCTGACAAGTAAAATAAAACCATACATTCATGAAGTACAAGGACCTTCGGGATTTTATCAACCTGCTTGAGTCGCGTGGTGAACTCAAGCGCGTCGACCAGCCGGTTGATCCCTTTCTCGAGATGACCGAAATCTGCGATCGCGCTTTGCGTGCGGGGGGTCCGGCAATCCTGTTTGAAAATCCCAAAGGCCATGCCATACCGGTACTGGGTAACCTCTTCGGTACGCCCGAGCGGGTCGCATTGGGGATGGGACAGGAATCGGTTGATGCCCTGCGCGACGTGGGCAAGCTACTGGCCGCATTGAAGGAGCCCGAACCACCGCGCGGTATCCGGGATGCCTGGAGCAAGTTGCCGGTGTTCAGGCAGGTGCTCAACATGGCGCCCAGCGTGGTAAAGCAGGCGCCGTGCCAGACCCATGTGCTGGAAGGCGAGGATGTGGATCTGGGCACCTTGCCGATCCAGACCTGCTGGCCGGGCGATGCCGGACCGTTGATTACCTGGGCACTGGTGGTGACCCGCGGCCCCAGCAAGTCACGCCAGAACCTGGGCATTTACCGGCAACAGGTTATCGGCCGCAACAAGGTCATCATGCGCTGGCTGGCACATCGCGGCGGCGCACTGGACTACCGGGACTGGCAGCAGGCCCATCCCGGTGAGCCGTTCCCGGTCGCGGTAGCCCTGGGTGCGGACCCGGCGACCATTCTCGGTGCCGTTACCCCGGTGCCGGACAGTCTGTCGGAATATGCCTTCGCCGGTTTGCTGCGTGGTGGCAAAACCGAAGTGGTCAACTGCCTCGGATCCGATTTGCAGGTGCCGGCTTCAGCCGAGATCGTACTCGAAGGTGTGATCCATCCCGGCGAGGAGGCGGAGGAAGGACCGTTCGGCGATCACACCGGCTACTATAACGAAGTGGAGCGCTTTCCGGTGTTTACCATTGAGCGCATCACGCATCGCGACAATCCCATCTACCACAGTACCTACACGGGTCGCCCGCCTGATGAGCCGGCTGTTCTGGGCGTGGCACTGAACGAAGTGTTCGTGCCGCTGTTGCAAAAACAGTTTCCCGAAATCACCGATTTTTATTTGCCGCCGGAAGGTTGTTCCTATCGCATGGCGGTGGTGAGCATGAAGAAGCAGTACCCGGGGCATGCGAAGCGGGTGATGCTGGGAGTCTGGTCGTTCCTGCGCCAGTTCATGTACACCAAGTTCGTGATCGTTACCGACGACGATGTTAACGTGCGCGATTGGCAGGATGTGATCTGGGCCATGACAACCCGCATGGACCCGGCACGCGATACCACTATCATCGAAAACACACCAATCGATTATCTCGACTTTGCCTCACCGGTGTCGGGCCTGGGCAGCAAGATTGGTTTTGATGCTACCAACAAGTGGCCGGGAGAAACCCGACGTGAATGGGGTCGGCCCATAGAAATGGACGCGGCCGTCAAGCAGCGGGTCGATGAACTGTGGGATAGTCTTGGTCTGTTGAACAATAAGGAATAATCTGCCCGACCCTCATCATTTTTTTTGATCGCCCTGCGCTACGCGCATTCCAATCTGCAAATGCCTTGTCGCATTTTGCAGTTATTCAGTACCTGTAGCATGACGTGTTTGAGAATTGCTGTGGCTTCGATTAGAGTCCGCGCACTTAACTATTTACATGCTATCAGGGAGAACAGAATGCAGATTCAAACAGGAATAAAAATGTGGCTGGCGGTTGCTCTGTTATTCACCGGTCAGGCTGTACTGGCAGGTGGCGGCAAAACGCACTGGGGTTATACCGGCCATACCGGGCCAGCACACTGGGGTGAACTTGCCGCCGAGTATGCGCTCTGCAAAACCGGAAAACAACAATCACCGATCAACATTGCCAGTCCCAAGCCAGCCAAATTACCGGCTATCGAATTCCACTATCAACCCAGCATGCTGGAAGTAATCAATAACGGCCATACCATCCAGGTTAACTATGCCCCGGGCAGTTATATCGTCGCCAACGGGAAACGATATGATCTGTTGCAATTTCATTTTCACACACCCAGCGAACACGAGATCAACGGCAAGCCCGCGGATATGGTGGCGCATCTCGTACACAAGGCGAAGGACGGTCAGTTGGGCGTGGTGGGTGTGTTGATGAACAGGGGTCAGGCCAATCCGGAACTTGTGAAGATTCAGGACAACATGCCCACGCAGCATGGCGAGCGCAAAGCAGCCCCAATCAAAATCGACGCGACGCAGTTATTGCCCAGGGATCGGAGCTACTATCAGTATCCGGGCTCACTCACCACCCCGCCTTGCAGTGAGGGCGTGAACTGGATGGTACTCAAGACAGCATCGCCCGCCTCTGCCAGCCAGGTAGCGGCATTTACCGCAGTACTGCACAAGAATGCCCGGCCGGTCCAACCGCTCAGTGGGCGGGAAATCAGGGTCAGCAAATAGTTTTACCTCGACGACTCTGCCGTCACCGTAAACTGGCTGCTACTGTTTTGTAGCGGCCTTTTTTTATGCGGATTTTACGGCCAGCGCGTCGCCAGCGTATGATTACAAACAGGTCATTCCAACGGAGCAGGAAAATGATCCCGGGACTGAAGAAACTGTCGAACTACATTACCGGCCGCATCAAATCCGTGCCGCGCAGCAGTAGCACAAGCTATACCGCCCCGGGTGTGTATATCGAGGCATCACCCCTCACCCTGCCAACGATTGAAATGCTCGATATGAGTGTGACCGGATTTATCGGCGCGAGCGGGATGACGGACACCACACCGGTAAAGCTCGCATCCTGGCTGGTATTTGAAACCCGGTTCGGCCGCATCGAACCGGCCAATCTGCATCTGGCTCATGCGGTGGCCGGATTCTTTGCCCATGGTGGCAGATCGTGCTGGGTCGCTCCACTGGTCTCGACCACCCCGACCGCCGTGGCGCAGGCCTTGCAGTCGCTGGAGGACAGGGTGGAGATTGGTTTGCTGGCAGCGCCGGGGCTGACTAAGGCCGCGGTTCAGCAACAGCTGCTTTCGCACGGAATCCCGGCCGGCTAGCCTGATCCGGGCGGTCCGGCTGGTCCGGCGGGTTGGCATCCCGTATAGTTGGCAGGAAAAACCGGAGGCAACGATGCGACATATCATGGTACTCAATGCCAAGGGTGGTTGCGGCAAGACCACCATTGCGACCAACCTGGCCAGTTATTACACCTGGGAACTGGAGCAAAAAGTCGTGCTGGCGGATTTCGACCCGCAGGGTTCGAGCCTGGCCTGGCTCAAGGCGCGCGATGAAATCTGGCCCGAAATAGGGGGCATCGCCGCCTGGAAAGATTCGCTGCGCGTGCCGAACGATACCGACGTGGTGATTATGGACGCGCCGGCCCGGGTGCATGGCAAGGAACTGACTGCTCTGGTGCGGCGGGCCGAAACCATTATCGTGCCGGTCCTGCCGTCACCCATCGACATCCGGGCCGCTGCCGATTTCCTGAAAGACCTGCTCACCACCGGCAAGGTGTCGCGCAAGGAAACCAAGGTGGCAGTGGTGGCCAACCGGGTGCGCGAAAATACCCTGATTTACCATACCCTGGAAGCCTTCCTGCAAAGCCTGAAGATCCCCTTTGTGACGACCCTGCGCGATACCCAGAACTACATTCGTGCCGAGGAGCGCGGGGTGGGGATTTTTGAAATGGCGCCCTCTATGGTGTGGCAGGATCTGGAACAATGGGAACCCCTGATACGCTGGTTACGCAGCAAGCGCAGCCAGCCCTGAAAAACCAGCTTTGGAGAACGTGTCATGTCTGTCCTGAAACAAAAAACGGTACCGCTTATCGTGCTGTCCGCCCTGTTGTCGGCCTGTGCCGCCAGTGTCAATGTGGATTATGACCAGTCCTATGACTTTGCGAAGGTCAAGACATTCACGATAGTCGATCACCCCACCAAGAAAAGTGGCAATCCGCAGATCGACAATGAATTGATTGCCAAACGTGTTGTCGCGGCAATTAGCAAGAATATGAGCGCCAAGGGTTATACAGCTACGGCAGATAACCCTGATGTCAAGGTCGATTATTTCATTACCCAGAAAACCGGTATCTCGGCCAGTCAATCCAGTGTGTCATTCGGCCTCGGAAGATACGGCTCGCGTGGTGGGGTGGGTATGGGCTATACCGTGCCGGTGGGTGAAGCCCAGACCTATGAAGAAGGTACCCTGACCATCAACATAGTGAACACCAAAGATAATGCCCTGCTCTGGACCGGCTCAAGCAGTCAAATCCTGGGCGAGAACCAGACACCAGAAACGATTGATCAGAACATCAACAATATCGTATCAACTATCCTTGCCAAATTTCCGCCCGGGGGAAAGAAATAGTTTTTCAACACCTAAGCGGTTGTAGCGAAAGTGGATATGCCCCTGCACAGTTTTCGATGCTTCAGATAGTGTGAATCGAATGCAGGTAAAACGGGTGAACCTGAAGACGTGGTGGGCGCTGGCGCCAGCAATCTGGCTGGCGGCCTGTGCCAGCAGTGTCAATGTCGACTACGACCGGAAATTCAGCTTCAGCAGCATCAAAACCTACAAAGTCGCGGACAAGGCGGCAAACCAAAGCGGTGACACGCAGCTCGATAATCCCTTTGTTGCCAAACGGATCATCAATGCCATCAAGGTCGAGTTAAACCGCCGCGGCTACACCTATGACAAGGATAATGCTGATGCGCGCATTGTTTTTCATGTGCAGAAAAAAACCGGACTGGAAAGACGCTCAACGGCGACTTTCGGCTATGGTGTCGGGCCTTATGGTTACTATGGCGGCATGGGTATGGTGTACGGGTATCCGGGCTATTATATAGAATCGTATGAAGAAGGTGTTTTGACCATCGATATCGTCGACAATAAAAACAATACGCTGGTATGGCGCGGTTCTACCGGCCGACGCCTCTATAACGGTAGCACGCCGGAAAAATCCACCCAGGCTATCAATGAAATCGTGGCAGAAATCCTGGAGCGTTTCCCGCCGGATATTCAAAAAAATACCAGGTCATAAAAAAATGTAATTATACAGAGCCCTTCAGAAAAAATATTTTTCTAACAAACAAAACCTAAGAAGCATGAGAGCCCCGGCAAAATAAACAAGAAATACATTTTTAATTGTTGCTTTTTATCATTAAAAAGATGACAGGTAAAAATTACCTGCCACTTCGATTTAAATTTCCATTCGCAAGTTAACGCCTCACATCGCCGGCTACAAAAAGCATCGCGAGGGACGAACGATGCTTTTTACTGTCCGAGTGAATGTGATTGTTAGCAATTTATTCCCACTCTAGCTCTTCATATACTCTCTGAGCGTTTCTTCCAGAAAGAATATCGTAGTTGGGTAGGTCTTTGTATTTGGATTGATCTATTTTCCTGATCTCAGAAATATCGCCACCATTTTCCATGAAATCTTTAATAGCTTGACGCAAGTAAACCAGATAATCATAAGTATCACGTTTCGCATGAGTTAAATCGGTTGTGGAACCGTGACCGGGAACAATATATTTGGGGTTAAATTTCGCCATTGACTGATAAACATTAATCCAGCTTTTGCTATTTGAATAATCAAGCACGCCCAAAAGTCTATCAGTAAATACTATATCCCCCGCGAACATAACAGATTTCTGTGGTAACCATACAAAACTATCTCCAGGAGTATGTGCCGGTCCTTTGTGAAAAATTTCAAACGCTGTTCCACCAAGTTCAAAACTATATTTATTCTCGAAGGTCGTTTCAGCATAAACTGGAGTAGTTGACTTAACGGCATTTTCCCCAACCAAGTTGCCAAGCATAAAAAACTGATCTTTCACTCGTGCTTTTTGATCTTTCACTGCGATCTTGCTTGCAATGATTTCTGCACCTTGCTTCTTGAAATGTTCATTACCAAGCCAGCGATGATCCTGCCCGCCAGTATTGATTACTATGACAACTGGTTTATTCGTAACAGTCTTGATTATTGCATCAATTGCTTTTGCCCCATTATCAGTGCCACCCGAATCAATAAGTACGACACCCGCACTCGTTACAACAAACCCGAACGTTGCATTATTGCCAAGGTTTTCCGGGGAGCGATTACCTAGTCCTCCCACAATGGCATATACATTTTGAGTCACCTTTTGCAACTCCAATTGATTGTTGCTTGCCCAAGCTTGCCCAAAAAAGGCAAGCAGACCCACCAATACATAAATGATTCTGAATTTAGTCATTCTGTTGTGCTCTGTCTTTTATTTCTAACGCCGCAAATCAGCCGCGCGTTTTTGCGTTGGCTGTATTTGCCTTGTTAAAGCTCGACATTCTTATCTGTCACGTCCGTACTCAAAGCTCCTGGGCACTTTCAGTATTTATGGGAAATATTGAGACCCATTGCCTGACTGATCCACGACCATGGACATCTCCAACAAAAAATTCTGGCAGGGTACTGGGGGGCTTCATCAGAGATACTCCGTAATGGCTTGTGACCCACGAGTCTTTGTAACCGGCAAGTCCAATTAGCGTCGGAAAAATCTGAAAGTGGCTCGTATTGTCGTAATTGGTTATTTTAACCATCTTAAACCTTTCTAAAATTGCCGCATCGTTGGAGAAAACCATCATAGGCACTATGCCTTCAAAACGATTTGCTCTCGGCCTGCAATGTGTAGCTAGCGTTCCGTCATCGACGATATTTTGACCATGATCACTGGTATAGATTATGACGTAGGGCTTAAAATCCCCACTTTCGGATAACAGATTTTTAAACCAGTCATCAACACTCCAGCGAACTCCATTCATAAAAGAATTTAGAGATTTTTCTCTGTTATTCATTGGTTCGCCCAGATTAAGTGAAGGGGTGAAAATATTGTACTCCTTGGGATAGCTCCGGAAGTATGGAAAATGAATACCGTATTTGTTAAGCATAATAAAGTTCTTACCAGGTTGCTTGAGAAGATTGATTAACTTTTCACGAGCAACTCCGTCGCTTTCATAGGCGATTTTCTGGCGAACTCTATCGAATTCGTCTACGTAAGAAGCCTCATGCTTATTCATGAAGTTCTGGTAGTTCGCCCATTCCTCAGCACTCTGGGCATCCATGTACACATTGTAATAGCCAGCTTTCCTGGTAAATTGCCAGATCGAAGGCTTCTTCAAGCTTATTTGGTTATCGTCTGGAATCTCGTCTTTTCTCAAACCCATCCTAAGAATGAGGTTGGAATAATCACTGCAATTCGAAGATGATGCGGCCAAACCAAAATTCACCATGCCAGTTTGCAGAGAGCGAAGAAAGGGTGTCGTGTCTTTTTCGTACGCATTGATTCCGAGAATATCCGCACGGATACTTTCATCCACTATCAGGACAATTTTCTCAACCTGTGGATATAAAGAATCCGAGTAACTAACCTCAGATCTTTCACCATCGTAAACGCGACTTAGGCCGGCGAATACCAGCATTGACGGGACCCTGAAAAAGGAGGGATATCGATCAAAAAGGCCATGACTATATTGCAGACCAAGAATGGTAAGTATTACTGCGCTGAGTGGAATGAAATAGAACTTTTTGGGGATGCTCAACTTTAAAAGGTCTGGTAACCGTTCAACGAAAATAATAAGCGGGATAAGAATTATTAAAAGAGGCAGTACAGCCAGGCCAATATTCTCAACCACTGCCCCAACCCACCATTGAAAATACCCCACGATCAAATCTGCCGTTTGGAAATCAATGGGCGCGTTTGAGACATTGAAGGAGCCAATATTAAAAAGAAAGAAGAATAGAAAAAACGGTAAGGTTATTTTTCGCAAAAGACTGCGACCACTAAAGAATATTAAGAATACCCCTAACAGACTCCAGAAGAACAAAATCAGCGACAGGAAGAACTCGATTATCTTGCCTTGATTCCACAGAACGCGAAACGGATAAAAAAAGTCGTAGAACATACTAAATTCTACGAGCAAAAGAATAGCAACTGCCCCTAGAGCGATAGACTTTCTCAAGTTGTAATTTGACATAAATATTACTCATCAAACCGGTCGACCGCGGAAAAAAGGGGTCTGACCCCTTTAATCCCCAGGGCGCGGCCCGTCAGAGCCGCCGATCCTGCAGCGATTGGCTAGCGGGCGCCGCTCGAACTAGCATATATGCCCCAACCAGTGCGACAACAACTAACCCAAGATCTTGCGTGACGCCCAATGTAAATGCAGCGGTTGAACCGATTACAGCCCAAACTAAAGGCGCGACGACAATTGCCTTATGGAAACCCGGTACCGCCATGAGTAAGATACCGAACGTGAATATTGTGGTTGGGCACGGCAACCCAAACGTAGGTGCCGCCGGATAACTATGACCTATGTACTCGCCTACAGCCGGATAACCAACCAAGGCGAACATAACCACAACAAGGCCAACTGTTGCTGTGACAGAAAGCCCCTTCTTAAACTGAAGCTCGCCACGGATACCGCCAAACCACGCAAACGCGCCGGCTGCAGCCAGTGATACCGCCGCGAAAAATGGCGCTGCTGGATTAATGCTCCAGAAAAACGCCAGGTGATATGCCACTGCGATCCAGCACCAAAGCAGGGCCAACCCGTATGACACTAGACGCCCCGCTCTCTCCGGGCCGCGAATAACAAGCACAACGATCGCTACCGCAATCAAAGTCAAGATATATTGAGCAGGCCAAACTGCCATGTTGTACGCGGCGATTTCATCGAAGAACTGTTCTTGTGTGAATGGTAGATTCATTTCCTGGCCCACTAACGTCTAAGCTCACCGGCGAGCCGATTATGGAGCGTCCGTGTGGAGTGCTTTGTTAGGTCTCATGGCAAGTAGCTCCTTGATCGCGCCGAGAAAGCGTGCATTCTCCTTTGGTAGTGCCGTCGTTATCCGCATAAATCCGTTACCCAGCATTGGGTCGTTCAATGGCTTGATTAGAATCCCCTTTGCCTTCAGTGCCTCCGCCAATTGCGCGGCGTCGTGTGGTGCGAAGTCGGCGAGGAAGAAATAGGTATGGGTCGGATAGGTGTGCACGCCCAGGGTGCGCAACTCTGCTGCGAGCGATTCGGTCCAGGTGTGCAACTGTGCGGCGCGGGCATGAATCTTGT
>JAJDNN010000045.1 GCA_022340685.1 Pseudomonadota bacterium | reverse complement strand
GATGGAGTTCGGTGGCAGCTTGAGCGCGTCGGTCGCAGTGTCCGCGGGATGTGACGGGTATGCCAAATCTTGCAATGTTGTCTCCGAATCGATGGGGCCCCGGGACACAGTCTTTGGGTCGCTGTCTGTTCGCTACCGGGGAGGTCAGAATATCACACTGCCCGGAAGAGGAAACGACTGATTTTTCAAACCAGGTAAAATGCAAAACGGCTCCATGAAGGAGCCGAGCAATCTGCATGCCAGGTGCTGGCGTCCCCCGATACTTCCGGACCACCACACATGAATGGTGTCGACTATTCCGTGACGATGATTACCTTCACCGGCCGCGTGACATCGGAGTGCAGGTGAATATCAACAGTATATTCTCCCACCTGGCGAAGTGGTCCTTCGGGCAGGCTAACTTCACGTTTGGCGATTTCCACTCCCGCATCGGTCAGCGCACTGGCGATATCCGCAACCCCGACCGAGCCGAACAGCTTGCCTTCCTCACCGGCAATGCTGGCGATGGTGACTTCGCCCAACGCCTCGAGCTTGACCGCCCGGGCTTCGGCAACCTGCAAGGCTTCTGCAGCGGCCTTTTCCAGCTCAGCGCGTCGAGCCTCGAAAATTTTAATGTTTTCCTTGGTAGCCGGCACCGCTTTTTTGCTCGGCACCAGGAAATTGCGGCCATAACCAGGACGCACGGTGACTTTGTCACCCAGTTCGCCCAGGTTGGCGACGTTTTCCAGCAAAATCAGTTCCATTTTAATACACCTCGATCTTTGTACTTTTTAAGCCATGGTCAAGATACGACCGCCGGTTTCAAGCGCGTGGCCTGAAACGGGCACGAAAATCAAATCCGTTATCCAGAACCCCGACCAATGCCACCAGCAGCAGGCCATAGGGCAGGGTAAATATCATAACGATATACATCATCACCAGCCAGGCCTGGTTAGCCTTGAACTGGTGCGCCAGGGCATGCCCTACCGCCAAACCCTGGAACATGAAGGCAATTATCATGACCTCCAGCAGATTCAGCGACAGCTCGGCAAGGGTCCCCTGGATAAACAACATCAGCAGACTCAGCAGAACGGCCGCGCTGGCGGCAATGCGTCCCAGCCGCAATGCCCGGAACTCCTCACCAAATGCGCCCGGCCGGTTGCCAACCACGGCCTGCCACCAACGTGCAGTGATGAGGCTCATGGCCAGTCCGAAACTGATTGAGGCGACCATGGCGCCGGTCATTAACCGGCTGGCCGTCTCGAGTCCGGCCATAAATGCCGCCTCATCCGGAATCACCATCCCCGCCTGTTTCAGCATCGGTATAACTTCACCGGCAAGGTAGGTGTGCCACCACTGGGCCGGGTCCGGGACCAGGGCAAAGACCACGATGACGCTGGCCATTGCCAGAAGCACATTGACCAGCAACATCAATGCCTGTGAGCGACTCAGGTACAGCACTATCGCCAACAGCCAGGCCGGCATCCACAGCATCACGGCAAACCCGGCCGCAACAGTGGGCTGACCGACCAGCAGCATCGCCAATACGGCCACCAACAGGATGGCCCCGGCGGCGTTCAGCACACCCTCTTTCGGTCCCTGTACCAGGGTAACCAGACCGACTACCCCACCACTCAGGTAACTCAGCGGCCAGCTCAGCGGCATCAACAACAGGGCCAGTATAGCCAGTCCGGCGGTCGCCACCATGGCCTGCCACCGGCCGCGCATGATAAAAGCGGCGATAAGGCGCATTTGCGCTACCCGCGTGCAGCGGGTCGAGTTACTTGTGTGAATCCGTGTAGGGCATCAGCGCCAGGAACCGGGCTCGCTTGATGGCGGTGGCCAGTTGTCGCTGATAGCGTGCCTTGGTGCCGGTTACCCGGCTCGGTACAATCTTGCCGCTCTCGGTGACGTTGGTCTTGAGCAGGGCGAGATCCTTGTAGTCGATCTCCTCGATACCTTCAGCCGTAAAACGGCAGTATTTTTTGCGGCGGAAATAACGTGACATATCCAGATTCCTTGTGTGCTGAGGCGCCGTTGTTGGTGGTTCCCGCGCCCCGTTAAGCGTTGTTTAAATGAAGCGTGTTTCAGGCCTCGTTAGCGGCGGGTTCGGATTCGGCAGCAGGTTCCGGTTCCGGTGCAGTTTGGGGTTCCGGCTGCGGAGACGTCTTTTCCCCACTACCCTCATCCTTCCGCGCCAGGGGCGAATCGGTGGTAATGGCTTCGTCGCGCTTGATGATCAGATTGCGAATCACGGCATCGTTGAACCGAAAACCGCTACTCAATTCGTCCAGGGATTCCTGATCGCATTCAATGTTCATCAGCACGTAATGGGCCTTATGAATCTTTTGAATCGGATAGGCTAGCTGGCGACGGCCCCAGTCTTCAAGGCGATGGATTTTGCCACCCTTGCTTTCAATACTGGAACGGTAACGTTCGAGCATGGCTGGAACCTGCTCGCTCTGGTCAGGGTGGACCAGAAACACGATTTCATAGTGTCTCATACTGCTCCCTTTGGCTATCAAGCCTCCCGTCGTCGCGGTGAGGCAAGGAGTTATCGGATTGTGGTCTTAAAATGCCCACGGCATTCGAAGGCCGGCAATTGTACTTGAGGCCTTTTGGCAATGCAATCAACGTGCAACGCCCCACCAACGTACGGCGCGCCCGGAGTGGCGGATTCCGGGATCGTCGGGAGCCTTGCAAGTTATTCATTTCGACTGGAAATTCCTGACCGCAGTGACAAGACGCGGCAAATTGCCCCCTGCGCTGTGCGAACCCTTGTCAATCGGGCTATGGTGCCGTGCGCTGCCGCACCGCTTCGTAGAGGCAGATCCCCGCGGTGACCGAGACATTCAGGCTCTGCACCGTGCCGGACATGGGCAGCTGAACCAGGCTATCGCAGGCTTCCCGGGTCAGGCGGCGGATGCCTTTACCTTCGGCGCCCAGTACCAGAGCCAACGGGCCCGTCAAATCCGCGTCGTACAATGAGGTCGGGGCCCCGATCTCGGTTCCGATCACCCAGATGCCGGCAGCTTGCAGTGACTTAAGACTGCGCACCAGATTGGTGACCTGGACAAACGGCACCGTCTCGGCCGCCCCGCAGGCGACCTTGCGTACCGTACTGGTCAGCTCACACGCTTTATCACGCGGGGCGATCACCGCATGTACACCGGCGGCATCAGCCGTACGCAGGCAGGCGCCGAGATTATGGGGATCTTG
>JAJDNN010000043.1 GCA_022340685.1 Pseudomonadota bacterium | reverse complement strand
CTCGGCGGCAATAATGTCACCCAGATCCCATTTTTTGAATTGCTGGTTATAGACCCCTTCGGGCAAGTCATCCCTCCGGATAAATAGCTGAATGCGTCCGGACATGTCCTGCAGGCTGGCAAAGCTGGCCTTGCCCATGACACGTCGCAACATCATGCGCCCCGCAACCCGAACACGCACCGGGTTGGCTTCCAGTTCTTCCTTGGTCTTTTCACCATATTCCGCGTGCAATTCACCTGCCATGACGTTTCGTCGAAAGTCATTGGGAAAGGCGATGCCCTCTTCACGCAATGCGGTGAGTTTCTGACGACGCTCGGAAACGAGCTTGTTTTCATCGACAGGCTGTTGGGATTTTTTCTGGTCTCTACTCATAATTATACTTTCCGTACTGCATTGTGAACATTACAAGCCACTCTTGAGGCTGGCTTCAATAAACTGATTAATATCACCATCCAGCACCGCCTGGGTATTACTACTTTCCACATTGGTGCGCAGATCCTTGATACGTGACTGATCCAGCACGTAGGATCGGATCTGACTACCCCAGCCAATATCCGTTTTACTTTCCTCCATGGCCTGTTTCTCGGCATTCTGCTTCTGGATTTCCATTTCGTACAGCTTGGCTTTCAGCTGTTTCATGGCATTATCTTTGTTCTGGTGTTGCGAACGTCCATTTTGACACTGCACCACGATGCCGGAAGGTTCATGCGTCAAGCGCACTGC
The DNA here is from genome assembly GCA_022340685.1 of Pseudomonadota bacterium. Lineage (GTDB taxonomy): Bacteria > Pseudomonadota > Gammaproteobacteria > UBA6429 > Thiohalophilaceae > JAJDNN01. The sequence continues at coordinate 5,133 of JAJDNN010000043.1, read as the reverse complement.
CGAGTCAGTCTTGTTTACATGCTGGCCGCCCGCGCCACTGGCCCGGTAGGTATCGATACGCAAATCGGCCGGATTGATTTCGATTTCAATGTTTTCGTCCACTTCAGGCGAAACAAACACCGAGGCAAAGGAGGTGTGGCGCCGGTTACCTGAATCAAACGGCGACTTGCGCACCAGCCGATGCACCCCGGTTTCGGTGCGTAACCAGCCAAAGGCATAATCACCGCTGAACTTGATGGTGGCACTCTTGATGCCCGCGACTTCCCCGGCGGACACTTCGATTAATTCGGTATTAAAACCGTTCTGTTCACCCCAGCGCAGGTACATGCGTAACAGCATGTTGGCCCAGTCCTGGGCTTCGGTGCCACCGGAACCGGCCTGAATATCGAGAAAGGCATTATTGGCATCCATCTCACCTGAAAACATGCGCTGGAATTCTAGCTGGGCGAGATCTTTTTCAAATGCCTCGAGGTCGGACTCGACTTCGGCCAGGGTGGCGGTATCGTCTTCTTCCGCTGCCAGTTCCAGCAGTTCATTGGCATCCACCAGTTGCTGATCGAGACCGCCCAGCAGGTTGACGACATGCTCCAGACGGGCGCGTTCGCGACCGAGTTCCTGGGCAATTTCAGGCTTGTTCCAGACGTCCGGGTCTTCCAGCTCCCGCACTACTTCATCAAGACGTTCCCGCTTGACGTCGTAGTCAAAGATACCCCCTCAGGGCTTCGACGCGCCCTTGCATGTCCTTGATGGTGGAACGGACCGTATTGACTTCTAACATCTTGAAAAATCACCTGAATACAAAACGCCGTATGATACACCACTCTATCCCCAGCGTGGTGCCACAATCCGCGTCGCTGAATAAGATCCTGGCTTATACCGGCTGCAATGACTGGATAATCAGTTGCAGGCTGGTTCGGCCACGATATTCATTCACGTCCAGACGATAAACCGCATGAATGCGCGTGGTATCTGCCGGCCAGTCTGCATCACTGGTATTGAACGCAATGGCATCCAGCAGGCATTCACTATCGGGCACACCCAGAGTCAGTTTCAGATGTTTTTCCGCCACGATACGGCGATTAATGAGAACGAATTCGCCGTCGAACTGGGGTTCTTCGAAACCCTGACCCCATGGCCCGCCGGTCCGGATCGATTCCGCCAGCTCAAGGACAAAGTTCTCAACCTCCAGCCGGCCATCGCTGAATATCAGACCGCGCAAATCATCCTCCCCGATATGCTGACGCACTTCCGCGTCAAAAGCCGAAGCAAATGCCGCGTAGTTGGCGCGTTTAAGACTCAGTCCGGCCGCCATAGCGTGGCCCCCGAAACGGCTAATCAGCCCGGGGTGACGGGTCGCTACGGCATCCAGCACATCCCGGATATGCACGCCCTTGACCGAGCGGGCAGAACCTTTGAGATCGGTGTCGCCGGTACTTGCAAAGGCAATCACCGGCCGATGCAGGCGGTCCTTGAGGCGGGACGCAACGATACCCACCACCCCTTCATGCCAGCCTTCTTCGAACAGGCACAGGCCCACCGGCAGGCGGGCATCATCCAGTTGCATGCTGTCAACGAGGTCAAGGGCGTCCCGCCTCATCCGGTCCTCAATACCCCGCCGTTCCCGGTTGAGGCGATCCAGGCTGGCGGCCAGTTCCCGGGCCCGGGCCGGATCGTCCGTCAACAGGCATTCGATCCCAATCGACATGTCCTCCAGTCGGCCTGCTGCATTGATGCGCGGAGCGACACAGAAACCGAAGTCACTGGCCACCAGCCGGGCGGGATCCCGCCCTGCCACCTCCAGCAGCGCCAGGATACCGGGCCGGCATTGCCGGGCCCTGACCCGGGCCAGCCCTTGCGCCACCATGATCCGGTTGTTGTATTCCAGCGGCACCACGTCGGCCACAATGCCGAGCGCCACCAAATCCAGTAATGTCGCCAGATTGGGTTCGCCACGGCCTGCCTTTTCAAACCAGTCCAGGTCGCGTAACCGTGCGCGCAATGCCAGCATGAGATAAAAGATAACGCCGACACCGGGTATGGCCTTGCTCGGGAACGAGTCACCGGGCTGATTGGGATTGACGATAGCCGCTGCGGCCGGCAGGGTCGCACCGGCCAGGTGATGATCGGTGATCAGCACCGAAATACCCTGCTCGTTGGCCGCGGCCACCCCGTCAAGACTGGAAATTCCATTGTCGACGGTAATAATGAGGTCCGGTTGCCGCTTGGCCGCCACCGCGACGATTTCCGGCGTTAGTCCATAACCATACTTGAAGCGGTCCGGTACCATGTACTCGACCGATCCCAGCCCCAGCTGGCGCAAGGCCAACATGGCCAACGCGGTACTTGTGGCACCGTCAACATCGAAATCTCCCACAATAAGCACCCGCTGTTGCCGCTGCAGGGCGGTGACCAATAGCTCCACCGCGGTCCCGATGCCCAGCAGCCCCTGGTAAGGCAGCAGGTGTCTGAGGCTGTACTCGAGGTGGGCCGGATCAGATAAGCCGCGTGCCGCATACAGGCGGGCCAGTACGGGATGAAGCTCGCCCAGGTCTGGCATCACCTCGGGGAGGGGGCGTACTTGAATGTGTGGATCGGGGTTGATACTCATGCCGCCAGCCATCGGACCAGGGGCTTGCGCCGGCGCCAGAACCGACGCAGGCCCGAAGGCGTCGCACGAAACGCTCTGCCATCGGCTGGCAGCAGGGTGAGCGTACGGCACTGGCGCTGTGCCAGGAGCGACTGCAGGGGGGCCAGCACCTCCGTTTGTAACTGACCCAGGCAGTCCTGCCAGGCAAACAGATCCCGCTTTCTCACCGGCTCGAGGCATTGCTGGGTGCCAATCAGGCAGCGGCCGGTCAGATCCGGTGATTGGGCGGGCCAGGACCGGCAGGGAATGCCCTGCCAGTCCGCCAGGGCCTGGAACAGGAATTCATCGGCATAGACCCGATCCCAGCAGGCCTCACCCGCCGTCGGCAGGTATCCGCCGCCCCAGAACCACAGGCTGCTGACCGGCGCACAGCCTTCGATTTCGCGTTGCCGGTTGACCGGATGGTCGTGGAGCAGCATCTGGGTCTCGTTCAATAATCGGCGCCATTCGGCCGCGTCTTTGCCGCTGGGCAGACAGGCATGAATGTTTTGCCCCCATAGGTCGTCCAGTGGCGTGGTAAGGATTCGGGCCGCGGTAGCCTGATGCAGGTACCAGCGATGGGGATGGGGTGTGAAAAGACGCAGACCGTCCGCAGCGAAGTGCTCATTGAGTGAGGATGCCAGTTGCTGGGCTGCATCGCCCGTCAGCTGCAATGCCCCGGCCGCGCCAAGGACCAGCTGATCGCGGTCTGGTTGCAGCCAGACCGGATCGGCGCGCAACCACCACCCGGTGGTCGCTTCCAGACCGTCGTAGCGGGCGCCCAGGGCGGCAACGGGAGGATCCATATCCGTCTCGACGGAAACGCCGAACAGCCGCATCAGGCCATGCAGTGAATCGGTAACGGGACTGGCCACACAGGCGGCCCGCGACAACAGGGTTTCCAGACATATCAGATCTGCCTGTTCGCCCCGCGGTAATTGCCGCAACTGCGGCTGCGGCCCCAGCAGGCCGGGTGCAAACAGCGTGATATCACAGGCGGTGGTCATGCTCTGTCGCGGAATACAGCCACACCGGCCGGGGCGATGTGGGTCAGGCCAGGTTGTCCAGGATCACTTTCTTGACCTGATCCAGACTGGCTTCCACAGTCAGAAGCGGCCCGGTACTCTGCTTGATGGCCGTGTCAGGATCTTTCAGACCGTGGCCGGTCAGTGTGCAAACGATTCGGCTGCCTACCGGGATCCGGCCGGTGTCGATTTCCTTGAGCGCACCCGCCAGTGACGCCGCTGAGGCCGGCTCACAAAAGATGCCTTCTTTTTCCGCGAGCAGTTTTTGTGCCGCGAGAATCTCGGCATCGGTGCATTCGTCGAACCAGCCGTCCGACTCCTTCTGCACGACCCAGGCCTTGTCCCAGCTCTGTGGGTGCCCGATACGGATCGCGGTGGCGACCGTTTCCGGATCATCCACCATCTTGCCGCGCATGAATGGCGCGGAGCCAGCAGCCTGGAATCCCACCATGCGCGGCCGGCTGTTGACGATGCCGTTTTCGTGATATTCGGTGTACCCCATCCAGTGGGCCGTGATGTTGCCGGCGTTACCGACCGGAATGCAATGGAAGTCGGGCGCGCTACCCAGCTCTTCCAGGATTTCAAACGCAGCGGTCTTCTGCCCCTGCAGGCGGTAGGGATTAATGGAATTGACGATGGTCACCGGCGCTTCTTCACCGACATCCTTTACCAGTTGCATGCCGGCATCGAAATTGCCCTTAATCTGGATCACCACCGCGCCATGCATCATCGCCTGGGCCAGTTTGCCGAGCGCAATCTTGCCGTCCGGGATCAACACGAACGCAGTAATGCCCGCCCGGGCCGCATAGGCCGCGGCGGCTGCCGAGGTGTTGCCGGTCGAGGCACAAATGATGGCCTTGCTGCCCTCTTCCACCGCCTTGGTCACCGCCATGGTCATGCCGCGGTCCTTGAACGATCCGGTCGGATTCAGTCCTTCGTACTTGATGTAGATATCCACGTCCTTGTCCAGATCACGTGGAATATTGTGCAGGCGAATCAGCGGCGTATTCCCCTCGCCGAGGCTGATGATACGGGTGTCGTCATGCACTGGGAGGCGATCCCGGTATTTGTCGATAAGGCCGGTATAACGGTTACGAAACGGCATAGTGATAACTCCAAGATAAAATTGTTTTACGCAAATCTGATTGGTTCAGAAAGCCTGACAATACGGCCCGATCTGCCGCATTGCAGCGCTGGAGTGAAAAAATCAATCCGCGCCGAGGGTTTCCATACGGATACGGGTCACAGCGCCGTCGATACTGGTCAGTGCTTCGATGGCGGCGATGGCCTGGTTCATATTCTGCTCCTGCACCTTGTGGGTTAGCATGATGATGTTGGCCTTGTCGGAGCCGGGCAACGGTTCTTTCTGGATGATGGCTTCGATGCTGATACCCATGTCGCCCAGGATGCGGGTCACCTCGGCCAGGACACCGGGACGATCTTCGGCCTGCATGCGCAGATAATAGGCGGTTTCCACCGCGG
>JAJDNN010000035.1 GCA_022340685.1 Pseudomonadota bacterium | reverse complement strand
TCGGTGCGGACCGGATCCAGGTTCCCGTCCGCCAGGCTGCACCAGTCATTCACGGTAACGGCCACGTCATACAGCAAGACATCATTACAGGCGTAATAGAAATCGATAATCCCGGTCAGTTGATTTCCGACAAACAGGACGTTGTCACGAAACAGATCCGCGTGAATCACACCGGTGGGCAGGGCATCGTGGCGGTGCTGGCGCTGGAAATCGAGTTCTGCCCGCAGTAGCCCGGCTTCGTGGTCGGTCAACCGGGGTAAAACTTGGCGGGCGGTTTCCTGCCACCAGTGCGGCCCGCGGCGGTTGTCACGGTGGCCCTCGAAGACCTGTCCTACCACATGCATGTGGCCGACTGCCTGGCCCAGCTGGGCGCATTGGGCGGCGGTGGGTTGCTCCACACTGTGCCCGGCCAGCCTGACCACCAGGGCGGAGGGCTTGCCGTTCAGGCTGCGCAGGTAATGACCCTGCTTATCTGGCATCGGGTGGGCGCTGGGTACGTTGTGTTCCGCGAGGTGGGCCATCAGGCCGAGAAAATAGGGAAGTTCCTCAGCGCCCAGTGCCTCGAACAGGGTCAGGACGTATTGGCCACGCGTGGTAGTGACGAAATAGTTGGTGTTTTCTATCCCGGCAGTTATGCCTGTGAAATCTTCGAGTTCACCCAGGCGGTAATTCCGCAAATAGGCCTCAAGCTCATCACGCTCGACACGGGTATAGACGGACATAGAAGGGACGTTGTTGTGGTCAGGCCGTTTTTACCAGCGAAACAGTATCCACTGGTTCAACGGGGGATTATCCAGACTACTAAATTGCTGATCCAGTACCCCGTCGCCGTTGGTATCGACGAAATAATAAGGCGGACCTTGGTTGGGGATTACCTTGATGTAACGAAGTGCACCGTTAACGCGGTATTCCTCGATGGTCCGATCTTCGTGTTGAATAATCCGGACTTCGGGTTCAGGCAACTTGTCGCGATCTGTCTCGGGCAGGGGCGGGGGGGGTTGCTGGCGATCTGTGCTGTCGCCGGTTTCAGCCAGGGTCCTGTTATCCGCTGCTACGATGCAGGTGGTGAACACCGCCAGGGATAGCAGCACGAACAAGAGGGAAAAGCGCGACATGACGGACAACTCCATAATTTATAGATCCAGCAGGATTTCGGCTTCTTCTGCAGATGGCTCGAAACCACTTTGTTCATAATGACTAAAGATAGCATCAAGGATGTCTTCCGGTTTGTCCAGTATACGAATCAAATCCAGGTCATCGGGATCGATTACGCCCTGGTTTACCAGCGTGGTGCTGAACCAGTCAATGAGGCCGCGCCAGAAGGGCTCATGCACCAGAATAATCGGTATCTTGCGGGTCTTTCCTGTCTGTACCAGTGTCATGATTTCCGCCAATTCATCCAGGGTGCCGAAACCGCCGGGCAGCACAACATAGGCAGCGGCGTATTTGACGAACATGACCTTGCGCGAAAAGAAGTGCCGAAATGACAGGGAAATATCCTGATACGCGTTGCCGGACTGTTCGTGCGGCAACTGGATATTCAGACCGATGCTGGGTGATTTGCCCTCGTACGCTCCCTTGTTGGCGGCTTCCATGATGCCGGGCCCGCCGCCGCTGACGACCGAAAATCCGGCATCCGACAAGGTACGGGCGATATCAATCGTTTGCTGATAGAAGGGGTTATCTTCCTTGGTGCGGGCCGAGCCGAAAATACTCACCGAGGGGCGGATGCGTGCGAGCCGTTCGAATCCTTCTACAAATTCCGCCATGATCTGGAAAATTTTCCAGGATTCGCGAGTGAGCAGGGTGTCGTTAACGGGGTTTAACCCCGGGTGTCTGGTTTTGTCATCCATAGTGAAATCAGTGGCGAGTGATGTGGGACGAGTAGAGAGGAGAATACGGATTCTACCCTAAAATGTGCCGTTTGGCAGGCGCTGTGAACAGGCACATCCTGATAGAATAGATAAAAATTTAACAACGCATGCGCGCCTTGCGACCCAACTTTTATTCATTGCAACTTTAACCCACTGTCATCCCAGAGGATTGATGAACGCACAACCCCAAAAAACCAAGCAGAAGCCATTTATCATGGTTGATGGTTCGTCCTATCTGTTCCGTGCCTTTCATGCGATGCCCAACCTGACCAACTCGAGAGGAGAGCCAACTGGCGCAATATACGGTGTGATCAACATGATTCGCCGCTTGCTGAAGGATTACAATCCCGAGCACATTGCCGTGGTGTTCGACGCCAAGGGTCCGACATTTCGAAACGAAATGTATCCTGACTACAAGGCAACCCGGCCCCCCATGCCTGAAGAACTGGCTTCACAAATCGAGCCGGTACATAAAATCATCGAGGCGATGGGCCTGCCCTTGCTGGTGGTGCCAGCGGTGGAGGCCGATGATGTGATTGGCACGTTGGCACGGCAGGCTTCGGAACAGGGAATCGAAACCATTATTTCGACCGGTGACAAGGACATGGCACAACTGGTCGATGAGCACGTCACGCTGGTGAATACCATGACTGAAACGGTAAGTGACCGAGAGGGCGTGATCGACAAGTTCGGCATTCCGCCCGAGCGAATTGTCGATTATCTTGCCCTGATCGGCGATACGGTGGACAACGTACCGGGTGTGCCAAAGGTGGGACCCAAGACTGCGGTGAAGTGGCTGGCACAGTATGGTTCGCTGGAAAACATCATGCAGCAGGCGGATGAGTTCAAGGGCAAGGTTGGCGACTACCTGCGCGACAGTCTGGAGCAGCTACCCCTGGCGAAACAACTGGTCACTATCAAACAGGACGTTGATCTGGACGTGCGTCCCGACACCCTCAACCGGCGGCAACCGGACATGGACGCGTTGCGCGATTTGTTCGGTCGCTATGAATTCAAAAGATGGCTATCCGAAGTGCTGGGCGATCAGGGTGAACAAGCAGCGGAAAACGCCGTCAGCGAATCCCGGTACGAAACTGTACGGACAAAAAAAACGCTGGACATGTGGCTGAAGCACCTTGGCAAAGCCAAATTGTTCGCCTTTGATCTGGAGACCACCAGCCTGGATTACATGCGGGCGGAAATCGTCGGTTGTTCATTTGCAGTAGAAAGTGGTGCGGCGGCCTATGTGCCCGTAGCACACGATTATGATGGTGCACCGAAACAATTGTCGCGGGACGAAGTGCTGGCGCAACTCAAACCGCTGCTGGAAGATCCCGCTCGCGCGAAGGTGGGACAGAACCTGAAATACGACATGAGCGTACTGGCGCGCTACGGCATCACCGTGCAGGGCATCGAATTCGATACCATGCTCGAATCCTATGTGCTGGATTCCACCGGTTCACGCCACGATATGGATACCCTGGCACTCAAATATCTGGGCCACAAAACCATCCATTATGAAGACGTCGCCGGCAAAGGAGCCAAACAACTTACCTTTAACCAGATCTCCATTGAACAGGCTGCGCCCTATGCGGCGGAAGATGCGGATATCACCCTGCGTTTGCATGAAACCCTGTGGCCGCGGTTGCAGGCAATTCCAAGTCTGGAAAAAGTCTTCCAAGAAATCGAGATCCCACTGGTGCCGGTGCTGTCACGGATAGAACGACGCGGGGTATTGCTGGATGTAGAGAAACTCAAACGCCAGAGCCGGCGGTTTGAAAAACGACTCGATGAACTGGAGAAGCAGGCCTGGGAGGAAGCAGGCGAAGAGTTTAATCTGGGTTCACCCAAACAGTTGCAGGCCATTCTGTTCGAAAAGTCGGGTCTGCCAATAATATCCAAGACACCCAAGGGCCAGCCATCCACCGCCGAGTCTGTACTGCAGGAGTTGGCCCATGACTACACGTTACCGAAATTGATTCTGGAGCATCGCTCCCTGAGCAAACTCAAATCAACCTACACGGATAAACTGCCGGAAATGATTAATTCCGACACCGGTCGGGTACATACTTCCTATCATCAGGCCGTGACGGCTACCGGCCGCCTGTCGTCTTCCGATCCAAACCTTCAGAACATCCCGGTGCGCAGCGAAGAAGGACGGCGGATTCGTCAGGCCTTCATTGCTGCCCCCGGATACACAATGGTGGCGGCCGATTATTCCCAGATCGAGCTGCGCATCATGGCGCATCTGTCAGGTGATGAAGGTCTGTGTAACGCGTTTGCGCAGGGTGAGGATATTCATCGCGCAACGGCCGCCGAAGTGTTCGGCATCAAACCGGACAAGGTCACTACCGAGCAGCGCCGCTCCGCCAAGGCCATCAATTTTGGCCTGATTTACGGTATGTCAGCGTTCGGATTGGCGCGGCAACTGGATGTAAACCGCACGACCGCCCAGGATTATGTCAATATGTATTTCGCGCGCTACCCTGGCGTGAAGGACTTTATGGATCGGACCCGTGAACTGGCGCGTGAACAGGGCTATGTGGAAACCGTATTCGGCCGGCGCCTGTACATCCAGGACATCAAATCCAGCAATGCGGCGCGACGCCAGTATGCCGAGCGCACCGCCATTAATGCGCCCATGCAGGGTACTGCGGCCGACATCATCAAGCGCGCCATGATCAGCCTGGATCACCAAATCGAGCAGGCGGGAAGAGACATACACATGATCATGCAGGTGCATGACGAACTGGTGTTTGAAGTTGCCGAAAAAATGGCGGAAGATGCCGTGGACCTGATAAGAAACGAAATGGTGGCGGCAGCCAGCCTGAATGTACCACTGGTCGTTGATGTGGGAATGGGGATAAACTGGGATGAAGCGCATTAACACGGGGGGGTGATATGATAAGAACATCTGCATTTTGGTACATCCCGGTTATCGGGATGGCCGTCAGCATGTGGCTGTTCGGGACGGGTGTCGCACTGGGCGCAACGGAGTCAGACGGGTTTTCTGTTCGGTCCGAAGGCCTGATACCGGTAGAACCAAAACCGGACGACTTGTTGGACCGGTTCAAGTTCGCTATCGGGAGTTACCTGGTTTCCGATTTTAATAGCACCGTCAGTTATACGGACACTGATTTGGGAGCCGGCGTTGGAATTAACCCGAGTCAGGCCCTGGGTCTGGATTTCGAGCAGTCCGTTTTACGGATCCAAGGCTATTACCGGTTCACCAAGGCACAGGCCCTGACCTATTCCTGGTATAGCATCAACAGCACCGGTAGCAAGACGCTAGACGAGCAAATCGAGTGGGGTGATGTGACAATTCCCATCGGGGCGAATGTACAGTCTGAGTTTGATTACGATATTTACAAACTGGGCTATCTCTGGACTTTTTATCACAATAACAAGGTTAACCTGTCCATTGGGGCAGGCTTGCACGTAACCCGCTTCAAGGTGGGTCTGAATGCCAGCGCTACCAATCCCCCGGGCAGTTCGGTGCAGGATGTCGATTTTACGGCACCACTGCCCGTTGTCTCGCTTGACCTGGGGTACAACATAACACCCAAATGGAAACTGGGACTGCTCACACAAATGTTTGCGATGTCGATGAATGAATGGCAAGGCTCATATCGATATACCACCCTGACGGTGGAATATCGTGCCTGGGAACATGTTGCCCTGGGTGTCGGCCTGGATGGCAATTCGCTGAATGTTAAACGCACGAGTGGCAGCGAGGAATTTAAACTTAACCAGGACCTTGCAGGCGGCATGGTGTACATCGCGGCCTATTTCTGAATCACCGCCCGGGCCGCCAATGGCGGGCGGGTGAAAAAGCGATCACTGCCGGGAGGGGGCGGGTAGCGAAAACCTCTACTGCATTATCTGCACAGTAACATGGTCTGGCAGCGAGGCTGGCAATGCCTCATTTCCCCGGTCTGATGGCCCGTCCAGTCAATTCCGGTTATGGACACCCCGTTCAGGTTAGTCGATAGAAATAGCGTGGCTGGAAAACCCAAACAACTGTTGTTAATGCGCCATGCCAAATCGGACTGGGAGGCGGCGGCTAATTCCGATTTTGAACGACCGCTTAACCCGCGTGGCCGTCACGATGCGCCCCGCATGGGCGGGTGGTTGCAAACGCAGGACATGATACCGGATCTGGTACTAACCTCGCCGGCGCGCCGCGCGAACCAGACAGCACTGGCCGTATTGGAGATACTCGGGCTGGACGAGGCACGACTGCAACTGGTGGATGAGATGTATCTGGCCAGTCGTGCCACTCTGCTTGATGTTCTGGCCACAAAACTCTCGGCCGCCGACAGCGTCCTGCTCGTGGCACACAACCCGGGGCTGGATGATCTGGTGGCGTGGCTGGCCGATACCCCGCCACCCCTATCCGCCTCGGGCAAGCTGATGACCACCGCAGCCATTGCCTGGTTCGAGCTGTCTGGCGGGTCAGCCAAACCCGGACCCGACACGGCCAGCCTAAAACAGCTGGTGCGGCCGGCGGATCTTGTAAGCCAGGCAGGAAATTAATAAATAAAAAACAGCAACTTGAGATAAGAAAGAGATATTTCGAGTGATTTGCTGAACTTTTTAAAATCCAACTAGTCACAGAAGATAGTGCAAACACGCACGATTCCCGCAACCCTCCCTAGTGGGAATTAAGCCCGGTTTCCCCAAAGCCGGGTGTTATTTGCCCCGGAACACCTGTCTATCCCCAAATGGTTCCGGGGCTTTTTTTTATGTGTGTTCCATCCCGCCCGGTTGCGATTTTACAAAGGTTCACATTTGTCGGGTGTCGGGCGTGGCTGAATTCTTCTAAGCTTTTGTCATCTGGCCCGCAAGGTCCCTCAGCGGGGGCAGATTATGCCCTGGAACCCAAGCATGTCCCCACATCCCAACCCCGGTTCCGGGGTTTTTTTTCGGATGGGTTACATGCGTTGGTGACTTGTTGCGGTCAACTCCAGCCAGCGATCCAGTACCTCATGCGCCTGCTCGATACCAGTCCCTTTCAGGGCGGAAAAGAGCTGCACACTGACGTTATCCTGATCGGCCAGTTTGGCGCGGACCTGTAGCAAGGTGTTGCTGGCGGGGCCGTGTTTCAGTTTGTCGGCCTTGGTCAGGAGTATGTGTACCGGCATGCGGGCGTGGGCACACCAGCGCAGCATTTGATGGTCGAATTCTGTCAGGGGATGGCGTACATCCATCAACAGGATCAGGCCCCGCAGGGCCTCGCGTCCGGACAGATAGGCTTCCATGGCCCGGCCCCACTTGGCGCGAACCGGTTCTGGCACCTTGGCGTAGCCGTACCCCGGCAAGTCGACCAGCCGGCGCTCCCCGTCCAGCTCGAAAAAGACCAGGTGCTGGGTTCGGCCGGGGGTCTTGCTGGTGCGGGCCAGTGATTTGCGGCCGGTCAGGGTATTCAGGGCGCTGGATTTCCCGGCATTGGAACGTCCCGCGAAAGCGACCTCAAATCCCGCGTCAGGCGGGGCCTGGCGGGGATCCGGGACGCTGATTAAAAAACGGGCCTGGCGATAGCGGTCGGTGTTGGTCACAGTGTCATCTATTAGTATGTTACGTAGGCGAGGCCAAAAAGGTGGGTTATAATTCGCACCGCTTGACCCTGCGAGGAGAAGTAGTATATTAGGGGATTCAAATATTCAGCCCTACTCCGCGGCAGGAAGTTTAGCATGGCGAGTCGTTCAGTCCGATGAATAGCGGAATGAAATTTCTTGTGTTTTGAGGCAGGGGTTAAATCGGGTTTTACATTTTTCTATATCGTTGCAGGAGAGATTAATAATGAAAAAAGTACTGGTAATTACTGCTGGTCTGGCCATGCTGGCCGCTACCTCCACGGTTTTCGCCGATGCGGGTGAAAAGACTTACAAAATGGCCTGTTTTGCCTGTCATGGAACCGGTGCAGCCGGTGCCCCAAAATTCGGCGACAAGGCAGCGTGGGCGCCCCGGATCAAGCAGGGTATGGCTACCCTCGACGAGCACGCAATCAAGGGTTTCAAGGCCATGCCCGCCAAGGGTGGTCGCAGTGACCTGAGTGATGCCGACGTCAAGGCCGCAGTTGCCTACATGGTCAAGAACAGCCAGTAAGCTGTTGCCGACTTAAACAATAAAATTACGGACGTAAAGTTGGTCAACATGAAGCTGAAAATTGTTCTTTCATTATTGGCGTCATTTGTCATTGCCAGCAGTGCACAGGCTGCCGGTAATGCCAAGGCCGGGCAGGACAAGGCGCAAGCCTGTTTTGCCTGCCACGGCGTCAACGGTAACGCGAGCAATCCGGTCTGGCCGAAACTGGCGGGCCAGAATGCCGGTTATCTCCTCAAGCAATTGCAGGACTTCAAGTCCAGCAAGCAGCGCACGGATCCCCTGATGGCCGGCCAGGTCGCGAGCCTGTCCGAACAGGACATGGAAGATCTGGCAGCCTTTTTTGCCGCCCAGAAGCCGACGATTGGCACGGCGGACGAGGTTGACTTTGAAACGGGGCAGCGCATCTATCGTGGCGGCAACAAGGTCACAGGCGTTGCTGCCTGTATGGCGTGTCACGGGCCGGCCGGGGCGGGTAATCCGGCCGCACGGTTTCCGATGTTGAGTGGCCAGAATGCGGACTACACAGTCAAGCAGCTCAAAGCATTCCGTAGCGCGGATCGCAGTAACGATGCGGGCAAAATGATGCAGAATATTGCCGGGAATATGACTGACAAGGAAATTGCAGCTGTTGCTTCCTATATGCAGGGCCTGCATTAAACGACGCGCTCTGTTGCAGTAAGTTTGAAACAGGGGCGGTTTTACCGCCCCCTTTTTTTGTGGTCCAAAAAGATCACCGATCAGCCGACATTATCGGCAAATGCGGGCGTCGGGGGAACTTTTTGAAAGTATGACGAACTGACTTTGGGGGATTAATTATAATTGCCTGGGTATTGTCAGCTATTCAACCCCGCGCTTGCACGCAAAGTCCGGTTTGCCTGGGCTGGGGCTATCAGACTCGTTGGAGGAAACGGATGAACTTGATTAGGCAATTATTGCTGCTCAGTCTATTGCTGTTCAGCGCTACGGCGGTCCTGGCAGGATATGACGAAGGTATTGAGTACAAGAAACTGGCAGCACCAATTACCACCTCGGACCCGGGCAAGGTCGAAGTGATGGAATTGTTCTGGTACGGCTGCCCACATTGTTACCATTTTGAACCCAAACTCCAGGCCTGGTTAAAGACCAAACCAGCCAATGTCGTTTTTGTGCGGGTTCCGGCGGTATTCAACAAGCGCTGGGCCTTCCACGCCAAAGTTTTTTATACAGCACAAATTCTTGGCATCGAAGAAAAGATGACGCCGGTAATCTTCAACGCAATGCATGTCAAGCATCAGAAACTGGCATCGGTTGATGAAGTCGAAGCGCTGTTCGTGGCGAATGGCGTGTCAGCTGCAGATTTTAACAAGGCTTTCAATTCCTTTGCGGTTGATGCAAAAGTTCGCCGCGCAACAGATCTGTCACGTCGATCCGGCATAGATGGTGTACCGTCCATTATTATAAATGGTAAATACATGACAACTGGCAGCCTCGCTGGTGGAAATATGGGCATGTTGCGGGTAACCGACTATCTTATAAAGAAAGAGTCAGCGAGTAGTAAGTGATTCTTTCCGGTTACAGCATTAATAACAGGATCGAGATTGCTGGGAGATAGCAATGAGAGCTGCTGAACTATTTGTGAAGTGCCTCGAAAATGAGGGTGTTGAATATATCTTTGGCATTCCGGGCGAAGAGAATCTGGATGTCATGGATGCGCTGCTCGATTCGCCGATCCGGTTTATCACGACCCGTCATGAGCAGGGTGCAGCCTTTATGGCGGATGTCTATGGTCGGTTGACCGGCAAGGCCGGAGTTTGTCTGGCTACACTCGGGCCGGGTGCGACCAATCTTGTAACCGGTATCGCTGATGCCAATCTTGATCATGCGCCGGTAGTCGCTATCGCGGGACAAGCCAGCACCCACCGATTACACAAGGAGTCGCATCAGGTACTGGATCTGGAGCAGATGTTTCAGCCGATAACCAAATATTCGTCCCGTCTGTTGACCCCGAACATTATAAATGAAGTAGTGCGCAAGGCATTCAAGGTTGCGCAAACAGAAAAAACAGGTGCTTGTTTCATCGAGTTTCCGGAGAACATCGCTGAAATGGAAGTTGATGATGTCCCGCTGCGTGTCAAACAGCCGACAAGTCCGGAACCACCGATGGAAAAGGTAGAACACGCTGCCAAGCTGATCTCCGATGCCAAGAATCCGATTATTCTGGCGGGTAATGGCGTAATACGCGGCAAGGCATGGCAACAACTGGCTGATTTTGCTGAACGTCTGCGTATACCGGTCGCTAATACCTTCATGGCCAAGGGTGTGATTCCATTTAACCATCCAATGGCGCTGGGAAGTGCCGGTTTGCAGGCGAATGATTACATCAGTTGCGGGTTTAACAAGGCAGATGTAATTATCTGTGTTGGTTATGACCTGGTGGAATACCATCCCTATTTGTGGCACCCCACCAAAGACCGCACCATAATTCATATTGACATGTCTCCAGCCGAAGTCGATGCCTATTACTCGGTGATTGTTGGCGTGATTGGTGACATCAAGCATTCACTGTTACGCATCCGGGAAGTTGCATCACCTTCAACGGGCAACGCAATGCGGTCCTTGCGTGAAGCCTTGATCGAAGAAATGAATCAGCACAGCGATGATGCATGTGTACCCATGAAACCCCAGAAAATTATCTGGGACCTGCGCACAGCAATGCATCTTGAGGATATTGCAATTTCGGATGTGGGTGCCCACAAGATGTGGATGTCACGGATGTTTCGTTGCGAGTTTCCCAACACATGCCTTATCTCAAATGGTTTTGCAAGTATGGGAATTGCCGTGCCCGGTGCAGTTGGCGCCAAACTGGCGTTTCCGGATCGCAAGATTGTGGCAGTAACCGGGGATGCCGGTTTCATGATGAATTCCCAGGAAATTGAAACCGCTCTGCGAATAAATGCGCCCATAGTCATTCTGATCTGGAATGATAGTGCATATGGACTGATCGAATGGAAGCAAATGAACCAGTTTGGCCGCAAGTCATATGTTGATTTTAACAATCCGGATTTTGTGACTTATGCAGAGTCATTCGGGGCCAAGGGCTATAGAATTGAAAGAGCTGAAGATTTGTTACCCATATTGAAAACAGCACTGGCAGACAATACGGTTAGCGTGATTGACTGTCCGGTAGATTACAGTGAGAACCTGAAACTGACCAGTAAACTGGGTGAAATGGTTTGTCCTATTTAGGTGTATAATTCAAAGAGATAATTACCATACAAGATTCTGGTGTAGTGTTACGCAGAAACAAAGGTATCCATGTCAAAGATTGAATCAGCCAGTAATACACCCAGGAACACACTGAGTGTACTCAGTTACAATGTCCAGGTAGGTATATCTACATCCCGACCACGCCATTATTTAACCGGAAGTTGGAAGCATGTTTTACCCTGCCCTCGGCGTATGACTAATCTGGAAGGTGTGGCTCGCCAAATCGCTCACTATGATATCGTGGGTTTGCAGGAAGTTGATGCCGGCAGTATTCGCAGCAACTTTATCAACATGGCCGAGTACCTGGCAGAACGGGGTAGCTTTCCATACTGGTACCACCAGGTTAATCGTAATCTGGGCCGCATTGCACAGCACAGTAATGCGTTTCTCAGCCATTACTTGCCTACTGAAATAATTGATTTGCGATTACCCGGCCTGATCCCGGGCCGACAGGCACTGCTGACCCGATTTGAATCAGGGGGTGTCACACTGGCAGTGATTGTCCTGCACCTGGCCTTGAGCCGACGTGCCCGGTTGCGGCAACTGGATTACATATCCGACATTGTCAACGCACATGATCATGCAATTGTTATGGGTGATATGAACTGTGTATGCAACAGTATCGAGTTGCGCCGCCTGTTCATAAAGACAGGTCTGCGTGAACCAATGGAGCCAATGTATACTTTTCCCAGCTGGCGGCCCATGTACAGTATCGACCACATTCTGGTTTCCTCTGAACTTGAAATCATCGAGGCCTCTGTAATCGACCATCCCATGTCGGACCACTTACCGATAATGACCCGTATCAGTCTGCCCGCCGGGCTGGAGCTGAAGCGTGCCGAGAAAGGCGAGAGTTTATCATTTGAAGGATATATGCAGCACCAACATATATAGATGTTTAACATGCGGTACCAAACGTGACCCGAATAAATCAAATATATTGACAAGTCACCCATGTATCCGGAAGCAAAGCAAACAGGGCTATTGTCTCTGGTCGAAAAGTTCCATCCACGCCGTATTATGAATATTGGCCCGGCCGGGCTGGACGTATTCGGTACGTATTTAAAGAAGAACCCGGATACGCATTTCGATAATTTTTCTGACACCAGGGCGGTTATGAAACTGGATCAGGCAGAGCGTTATGATCTTTGTTTTATATCCCACGTACTGGAATATATGCCAAAGGCTGAGGCAGAGCATCTGATCGCCCGCCTGCGCGATGTGCATTGTGACAAGTTGATCGTGGTGATTCCGGTGGGTGTTGGATGGTCTGATCTGACCTGTGTTTGGCAATCGAATGAAATGCTGGGATTGGGATTTACCCGGGTTGGTGAATTCGAATACGAGAACCGGACAATCCATATCTATGCTTTCGATATCGAGCACTACAAGACCACGCCCGACTGGCTGAACAGTAACTACTGGGCAAACCCTGATATGTTTGGTAAATACTGGTGGTGAGCGTGCTGCCTCGCCAGTTGGCATAAATACTGTCTGGCCAGGTCAGCTGCCAATCGGTGGCAAGTAAGACCGGCTATAGCTTCAATAGACCCCGGCGGCTTGATTTAACGAAAATTACGTTGCTTATTGATTCAAATCAGGGCAATGGCTGGATAGCGCGCTATAGTTAAAATATAATTATTTATTTAGTCTGGCAAATATCATCAGTCTGGTCCCGAAGAAAAGAAGGATATACGCGTTGGATAGTTTAGATCTAAATCAACCTAATTTGTATCTCAATCGTGAGTTGAATCTGGTGGAATTCAATCGCCGGGTCATGGCGCAAATGACTGATCCAGCAGTACCGTTGCTCGAGCGCTTGCGCTATATGGGCATCGCCTCCACCAACATGGACGAGCTGTTTGAAATCCGTATTGCCGGCCTCAAGCAAAAAGCAGAGCTGGGCGCCGTTTCCAGTGGGCCGGAAAACATGACACCACACGAAATCCTGCGACAACTCAGTGGACATTGCCATGAACTGATAGATGAGCAGTACCGAATTCTTAATGAGGAACTGTTGCCGGCCCTCGAAGAAGAGCAGATTCGATTTATCCGTCGCACCGAATGGACCCAGGAACAGGATGACTGGCTGCACAATTATTTCCGGCAAGAATTACTACCAGTACTCAGCCCCATCGGGCTGGATCCGGCCCACCCGTTTCCGCGTATTCTCAACAAGAGTCTGAATGTTATCGTCGCTCTGAAGGGTAAGGACGCCTTTGGCCGTTCAAGTGGTATGGCAGTAGTACAGGCGCCACGTTCATTGCCGCGCCTGATTCAGTTGCCGCAGGAAACAGGCAGTGGCCCGTATGATTTTGTATTTTTATCTTCGGTGATTCATGCCTATGCTGATGAAATGTTTATCGGCATGAAAGTCACCAGTACTCATCAATTTCGCCTCACCCGCAACAGTGACCTGTTTGTTGATGAGGAAGAAGTGGGAGACTTGATGCGCGCTCTGGAGGGGGAGTTGCCGTCACGGCGTTATGGTGAGGCTGTGCGGCTGGAAGTCGCAGATAACTGCCCCGATGACCTGATTGAGTTTCTGATGAATACCTTCGAACTGCAGCCGGATGATGTGTACCAGGTTAACGGACCGGTTAATCTGAATCGCCTGCAGGCAATTATTGATCTGGTTGAACGACCGGATTTGAAATTCGCTCCATTTACACCAAACTTGCCAGCCGAACTCGGACATGGCAGTAATCTTTTTAAAGTGGTACACAAGCACGATATATTGTTACGTCAGCCGTTCGATTCCTTTGCCCCGGTTATTGACTTTGTACGTCAGGCTTCGCAGGATCCGGATGTGCTGGCGATTAAGATGACCCTGTATCGGACTGGTCCGGAGTCTGTACTGGTCGATACCCTGGTGCATGCCGCACGTAATGGCAAGGAAGTAACGGTGGTGATTGAATTGCGTGCCCGTTTTGATGAAGAAGCCAATATCTTGGTAGCCAACCGTTTACAGGAAGTGGGTGCACATGTGGTCTATGGTGTTGTGGGTTACAAGACCCATGCCAAAATGTTGCTCATCGTGCGACGGGAAAATGAGGGTCTGCGTAATTATGTGCATCTTGGCACCGGTAACTATCATGCCAGTACAGCGCGGCTATATACGGATTATGGCCTGATGACCTGTGACAAGGAAATTGGCGAAGACGTGCACAAGATCTTTTTGCAACTCACCAGTCTGGGCAAGGTAGCCCGGCACAATCGCCTGCTGCAGGCGCCGTTTACCCTGTTCGAGCGCATCGTCGAAAAGATCCGCAGGGAACGCAAGAACGCGGAGAAGGGCAAGCCGGCACGGATTATTGCCAAGATTAATTCGCTGGTTGAAAAGCAGATCATCCAGGAATTATATGCAGCTTCGATGGCAGGCGTGGAAATCAAGTTGATCGTGCGCGGCATGTGCTGTTTGCGACCGGGAGTGACTGGCGTATCCGAGAATATCGAAGTACGTTCCATCGTGGGACGTTTCCTGGAACACTCACGCGTCTACTATTTTGAAAATGCTGGTGCGCCGGAAGTGTTTTGTGCCAGCGCCGACTGGATGGAGCGCAATTTGTTCCGGCGGGTCGAGACCTGTTTCCCGATCCTGGACACCAAATTGCGTGATCGGATCATCAAGGATCTGGACATGTACCTGGCCGACAATACCCAGGCCTGGATACTTCAACATGACGGTAGCTATGTGCGGCTCCAACCCGGGGACGCGCCACCCCTGTCGGCCCAACAGGCCTTGCTGGCTGAAGTAACCAGCTAGGCAAGCAGATCTTTCTATTTAAACTTAAGCGTGTAGCCGGCCTTGGTCAGGTAGGCCGCTTCCTGTTCCAGATCAGCCTGGGTAAGTGCGTGCTCGTCCAGCCAGCCAGCAGGAAAGCTCAGCGATAGTTGGCGTTTTGTGACATTCAGCCGGATGTCAGGCAGGGGGTCGTCACTACGACCACGGTGCAGCACCACAGCCAGACGCAGCAGAACACTGAGGCGCGAGAGTGGTTTTTGCCATGATGCCGGCAAGGCGTCGAATTCAGCTTGCGGATACTTGCGGCGCTGGGCAAGAACCAGAGATGCCATTACCGCCTGCTCCTGGCTTGAAAAACCAGGCATGTCGGCATTGTTCAGAATATAGGCACCGTGCTTTTGGTAGTGGTGGTGGGAAATGTCCATACCGATTTCATGCAGCTGAGCCGCCCAGTTAAGCAGGTGACCCAGATTGTCATCTGCCAGTGACCAGATTTCGGACAACTGCGCAAGAAACCCGCTGGTCGTGTCTGCCACTCGTTCGGCCTGGACTTGATCAACCTGGTAGCGGCTGAGCAGTGATGCCACAGTACGGGTACGCACATCTTCGTCGCGAATGCGGCCAAGCAGGTCATAGAGCAGACCTTCGCGCAATGCCCCGTCGGACACTGTCATCTGGTCTATTCGCAAACCCTCAAATACACCCAGTAATACCATAGCCCCGCCGACGAAAACCGGCGCCCGTTCCTGACTCAGGCCGGGTAGATCGAGTTTGTCTACGTGGGAATAGTCAGCCAGCTTGTCCACCAGCTGGCTTAATGCCGCAGCGCTGATGCCATCGTCGCACAGGCCCATAGCGGTGACCACGCTGAGCACGGCCCGGATAGTGCCGGATGTACCGATGGCCTGTTGCCAACCGAGACGGCGGTAACGGGTAATAACCGGTTCCATTTCCTGCAGGGCGGCAAGCCGAGCTTTGTTAAGTTTCTTGCGGGTGATGTCGCCGTTCGGAAAAAAGCGCTGGGAAAACGAAACACAGCCCATATGCAGGCTTTCCATCGTGTTCGGAGTAAAGCCTTCCCCCAGAATCAGCTCGGTGCTACCCCCACCGATGTCCACGACCAGCCGCTGCCCGCCGCTGTCGCTCAGGCTGTGCGCCACGCCAAGATAAATCAGACGGGCTTCTTCCACCCCGGCAATGATATCGACCGGATGGCCGAGTGCCTGTTCGGCATGTTCGATAAGCTCGTGGGCATTCCGCGCCTTGCGCAGGGTGTTAGTGCCGGTGATACGCACCGTGCCCTGTGGCATGTTCCGTAAAAGCTGGCCGAATCGGGTCAGGCAGTCCATGGCCCGCTCCATGGCTTCGGCAGAAAGCATGTTTTTCTCGTCCAGTCCGCCCCCCAGACGGACCATTTCACGCTCACGGTCAATGATTTGCAGTGAACCGTCCACGACCCGCGCGATAATGAGATGAAAACTGTTGGAACCCAGGTCCAGGGCGGCCACCGTTTCGGGTGCAGCAGGTTGGGCGAAGGGCCGACTGAAGAGACTGCTAAAAATAATGATTCTCCCGCAACAATAAGCTGTCAACAAACGGTATTATCAAGGCAACGCTGGTGTGAAGCAATTGGTCTGGATCAGAATCCAGGCGGGTTCGGGCCGCCTTTAACCTAGATGTGCTGACATCGACAAGAACATAAAATCGGAGCTGATGACGATTCATCGTTACTGCGCAGCAGGCGATAGCGTATTAGCATAATGAGTCGACACACCGGACACCTCCTGTTCTGGCACGGAACCGAGGCAGGTTGTACTCAGTCAAACAAGGTTTAACGGACGAGATCTATGCCGGAATCACCACAACACTCCATTACCCTGGCGCGCTGGCTTGAACGGCTGGTCAATGTCGAGCCTCATGAGGTTCGTGCACTGTTCTGGTCCTTCAGTTACTTCTTTGTTTTGTTGTGCAGCTACTACATTCTGCGCCCCATGCGCGATGAAATGGGCGTTGCCGGCGGCGTTGAAAATCTTCAATGGTTGTTTACGGGTACCTTTCTGGTGATGCTGGCAATCGTCCCGTTGTTTGGCTGGCTTACCTCGCGTTACCAACGTCGCCGTTTTATGCCGGCCATTTATTATTTCTTTAGCTTTAATCTGCTGTTGTTCTATTTGTTATTCAAAATTCATCTCGATGATGTATTTGTTGCGCGGGTTTTTTTTATCTGGACCAGTGTGTTCAACCTGTTTGTTGTGTCGGTGTTCTGGAGTTTTATGGTCGATATTTACAGCAACGCCCAGGCACGACGTCTGTTTGGTTTCATTGCCGCCGGAGGCACGGCCGGGGCACTGGCTGGTCCGGCACTGACTGCCAGTCTGGCAGTACCACTGGGCCCCGCCAATTTGCTCCTGATCTCGGCCGGCTTGTTATTGTGGGCGGTAGTTTGCATTCAACGCCTGAGTCATTGGCAGTGTCAGCAGCCAGCGGCGGAACTGGACACAGCAGCCCGATCCAGCGAGTCCATGGGGGGCGGGATCTATGCAGGAATTCGCCTGCTATTTAGTTCGCCCTACCTGCTGGGTATCGCCGGCCTGATGCTGCTGTTTACGACCTTGTCGACCTTTCTGTATTTTCAACAGGCACAGATCGTGCGTGATAGTTTCGCCAGTGGCGCCGAACGCACGGCGGTATTCGCCGCTATCGATCTGGCAGTCAACAGTCTGACAATCCTGCTGCAGGTATTCATTACCGGGCGATTGGTTAAATGGATTGGTCTGGCCTGGACCCTGGCCATGGTCCCGCTGTTATTGTGTGTCGGTTTTGTGTCGCTGGCCCTGGCGCCGGTCCTTGCGGTACTGGTCGTGGTACAAGTCATTCGCCGTGCTGGCAACTATGCGATTACCCGTCCGGCGCGGGAAATGCTGTACGTTGTGCTGGACCGGGAACAAAAGTACAAGGCGAAGAACGTTAACGATACTGTCATCTATCGTGGCGGGGATGCAGTCAGCGCCTGGCTCTATGCGGGATTGCGCAGCCTGGGTCTGGGGCTGTCCGGCCTCGCCTGGGTGGCAGTACCGCTGGCAATGTTGTGGGCCTGGGCCGCCTATCGACTGGGTCGGCAGCAGACTATTATTGCAAGCCAACACAAGTTGTCCTAAATGAACTACAGTCAGGAAAGCAGGAGGTTGTTATGAAAAAATTCAGACAAGGATTAACGCGCCGCCGCTTCATCCAGCAAACCGGCGGTTTGTTCACTGCAACACTGGCCTGGCCGTTGGCGTCATGCAGCGTTCCGTCTAAGCCGGATACCAAACCCATTACCAAGGCCATTCCTAAAACAGGCGAACAATTGCCGGTGATCGGAATGGGTACTTCGCGCACGTTTGATGTGGGCAATAATCAAAAGGTGCGCGCACAGCTCGCCCAGGTACTGCAGACTTTTTTTGATCACGGCGGGGCAGTCATCGATTCCTCACCCATGTATGGCAATGCCGAGCAAGTTGTCGGTGACCTGCTGGCGACGACCAAGAACACCCAACGGCTGTTTACCGCAACCAAGGTCTGGACCTGGGGCAGGCAGGAAGGCATCGACCAGATGTTACTTTCCATGCAGCGCATGGGCGTGGACCGTATTGACCTGATGCAGATCCATAACCTGCGCGACTGGCAGGTGCAGCTGGAGACGTTGCAGGCCTGGAAATCAGAAGGCAAGATTC
>JAJDNN010000033.1 GCA_022340685.1 Pseudomonadota bacterium | reverse complement strand
CCGCGTGTTAGGTTGCAAGTTCGCGCTGGATGATTTTGGCAGCGGCTTGTGCTCTTTTTCCTACTTGAAAAACATGCCTGTCGATTACCTGAAAATCGATGGTAGCTTTATTCTCGGGATTGGCCATGATCCGGTCGACCTGGCCTTCGTGGATACGATTCACCGCATTGGCGAAATGATGGGAATTCAGACTATCGCCGAGTATGTGGAGACCCCCGAAATACTGGAGCGGGTCATTGATATCGGCATTGCCTATGCACAGGGATTTGAAATCGGCCTGCCCAGGCCCCTCGTGGAATTTTGTACCAAGTCAAAAGCCATATCGGTCTGAGCGCCCGGCGAAGTTATCGTTTCAACAACATCTATCGCTAAATAACGCGAGAATAGCGCTGTTCTTTCGATGCATTCAGATAAGCATCGAAGACCATACAAATATTCCGAATCAATAACATACCAGCCGGGCGAACCGAAATTATGTTTTCGCTCAGTGTAAGCAACCCATCTTCCTGCATAGCTTTGAGCGCAGCAAGTTCCGGCTGGAAGTAATCGCGGAATTTAATGTCAAACCGGTTCTCAATGGTTGAAATATCCAGCCGGAAATGACAAATCAACTGATTGATCACATCGCGTCTCAGAATATCATCTGCATTCAGTGTTACTCCCCTGAATACCGCCAATTCACCCGCTTCGATCCTGGCTGTATAGTCGTCTAGTGTTTTAACGTTCTGCGCATAACAGTTGCCTACCTTGCTGATGGACGTAATTCCCATCGCAACCAGATCACAATCAGCATGTGTGGAGTAGCCCTGGAAATTACGGTACAGCGTCCCATTCGTCTGGGCAACTGCCAGTTCGTCTTCCGGCCGGGCGAAATGATCCATGCCAATGTAAACGTAACCGGCCGCCGTTAGACGACCAATACAATGCTCGAGGATCGCAAGTTTTTCATCCGGGCTTGGCAAGTCCGCCGCATTGATACGGCGCTGCGGCTTGAAAAGATCCGGCATATGCGCATAGTTGAACACTGACAGGCGATCCGGTGACAGCCCGATGACCTTTTCCAGTGTACGATCAAACGATGCCACGCTCTGGAAAGGCAGGCCATAAATCAGATCGATACTGATCGATTTGAAACCTTCAGCACGGGCTGCGTCAATCACATTGCCTGTTTCTTCTTCTGACTGGATGCGGTTTACCGCCTTCTGAACCTGTGGCTCAAAATCCTGCACGCCAAGGCTCATACGATTAAAACCGATTGAACGAAGAATAGCGACAGTATCACCATGTGCTTCACGCGGATCGATTTCGATTGAGTACTCCCCGCTATCGTCATCTAGCAAATTAAAAAACCGTCCGGTAACATCCATGAGTTCCCGCATTTCATCGTGGCTAATGAAAGTGGGTGTCCCACCGCCCCAGTGCAATTGTTCAACCGGACGGTCGGCATCAAATAGGTTGCTTTGCAAGGCGATTTCCTTATGCAGACATTCAAGATATGGTGCAGCACGCCTGCGATCCTTGGTCACCACTTTGTTGCAGCCACAGTAGAAACAGACGGTATTACAAAACGGCAGATGGAAATACAATGACAACGGGCCGCCTCCAATATTGCTGGTCGCAGCTTGTTGTTTGTAATCCTCGTTTTCGAAGTGGGAGGTGAACTGTACAGCGGTAGGATAGGAAGTATAACGCGGACCCGCCTTGTCATAGCGACGGATCAACCCTTCATCAAACTGAATCATGTGCATGGTCACCGGCTCGATATCAGAAAATTTTAAGTTTAGCGAAGTTTACTGACCGAGGCCCTGACCTGGATCAAGTATCATCCGCTTCCTGCAGACCTTCCCGGTGGGTTTCATTAATCTGGCGTAGCAAGGTTTTAAACGGCAACATCAGTTGACTCCGGGCTCGTACAATGGCCATAAAAGGAAGATCCGTTGTACCGAACTCATAACTGCCATTGCGGAGGCTTGTCTGCAGGTCGCGCAGCATTGTCATCAGCGGAGTGAAAAAAACCAATCGCATCTTCCATGAACTCCATGTCATATTCCACAGAACTACGCAGTTTCTCGACCTCGAACAATGCCTGTCCTAGACCTCGAACAATGCCTGATTGACCAGGTCCAGAGAGGACTCCATCTTCGCAGGACGTTTTATAATCAACATTGATGTTCTCCCGTTACCCGACTGCTGTTATTTTATCGGCTATTCATAAACACATCATGGAATTGCACCAACTGGGATGCTTCCAGCAGAAATACCCCTTCCCCGCCCTGACTGAATTCCAGCCAGGTAAACGGCACCTGGGGAAACCTCGCCTGCAGGGCTGCCGCACTGTTACCCACCTCGACGATCAACACGCCCTGTGGGTTCAGGTAAGCCGGTGCCTGCTGCAACATCGGAATCACCAGGGCCAGACCATCCTCTCCAGCAGCCAGCCCCAGTGCAGGTTCATGCCGGTATTCTTCCGGTAATGCGGCCATGTCCTCAGCATCCACATAGGGCGGATTGCTGACAATTAAATCATAGCGCCTGCCAGTCAGGGCACTGAACAAATCGGATTCCACCAGTGCCAGACGTGACGCAAGGTCGTAGCTCGCAACATTTATTCTCGCCACATTCAACGCATCACGTGAAATCTCGACGGCGTCCACCTGAGCTTCGGGCAATGCCAGGGCGGTGGCAATGGCAATACAACCGCTACCTGTGCACAAATCCAGGACATACCGGACCTGCCCTGGTTCCAGCCACGGCCTGAACTGATCCCGGATCAGTTCTGCAATCGGGGAACGCGGCACCAGTACCCGCGCATCCACATAGAATCGATGTCCGGCAAACCAGGCTTCTTCCAGTAAATACGCGGCTGGCAAACGGCTGGTAATACGCTTCTCCAGCAAGGCCATCGCGGCCTGGTATTGCGCTTCAGTAAGCACCTGATCCAGCAACTGGTCTGAAAAATCGGGTGGCAGGCCAGCCGCATGAGAAACCAGCCAGGCGGCTTCATCCAGCGCGTTATCCGTGCCGTGACCAAAATACACGCCAGCATCCTCCAGCACATGCTGACTCTGCTGAATTGCGTCGCGCAGTGTCATCGAGGTTTTCAGGTTGGGATCAGGCATGGCGCCAGAATGGTTCAACAACCACCGAATACCTTGATGAAATCATCATTGGTTTCCAGCCATGGTCCATCGATGAGCTTGATGCAGGTCGGTACTGCCGGGAATACCGCCATCAGGCAATCATTGATGGCCGACGGTTTGCCGGGCAGGTTGATAATCAGACTTGAGTTACGAATGCCAGCAATCTGCCGCGACAGAATTGCGGTCGGGACAACTTTCAGTGATTCGAGTCGCATTAGCTCACCAAAGCCGTCCAGGATCTTGTCGCATACAGCAGTGGTCGCCTCGGGCGTCACATCCCGTCGGGCTGGGCCGGTACCACCAGTCGTAACCACAAGACAACAGCCTTGCTGGTCACATAGCTCCTTCAACACAGCTTCAATTTGCGGCTGTTCATCGGGCACCATGCGTGGTACCGGCTCCCAGTCGCAGGCCAGTGCCTTACCCAACCAGTCCTGCATGGCGGGGCCACCCAGATCCTGGTATTCCCCCCGGCTGGCACGATCCGATACCGTGACGAATCCTATTCGAACAGTTGTGCTTTGCATATCATCAATTCAGAAATGCGTATTTCAGGGTGACGGTGGTAGTCATGTCGGTATTCTCGATACCTGGTTGGACATCACTGTTGTTCTTGACTAACCAACCGAGGACGACGGCCAGGCTTTCATTTATTTTGACCGACAATTCTGCATCCGATTCGGTATAGGTATTCGAGGATCCGATTTCAGTAAACAGGTTATAGGTAAACACACTGGTTTTGCTGATTTTCCAGTCCAGCCAAGTGCCCAGGCGCATGATTGCTTCGTTCACCTGCTGGCCGTCAGTCTGGCTGGTTTGTTGTCCACCGGCACCGGCTTCCGCCACCCAGCTGAAATCTTCCTGCTTGATGAGTTTATGGCCATAACCCGCCACTTCCGTCATACGCAGGTTATAGCCGGAAAATCGATCATTATCATAGCGCACCAAACCAAACAGGTAGTCAATCTGCCGACGCAGGACATAATTCGACCGCCACTGGGCGGTTAGATTCGAGGCAGTTGTGTTGCCAGAGTCTGTCGCCTGATAACCCCGGGATGTGAAGTCATGTACCCAGTCAGTAAATACCCCGGTAATCGCCAGCTTCATGATACCGGACGTCGTATCCGAGTTGCCCGAGGTCTTGACATAGCCCAGCTCGATATTCCCTTTCCAGCCCTTCTCCTTACCATTGAGTCTCACTTTCATCGGGTCCACAGCCTGAGCGGCGCCCG
>JAJDNN010000018.1 GCA_022340685.1 Pseudomonadota bacterium | reverse complement strand
CCGGCTTCGATCATTTCTTCGGGCGAAGCACCGACCACAACCCAGTCGCGATCCTTGACCGGCAGGCCGAGTCGTTCATCCCGTACACAGCCGCCGACCTTGTAGACGTTCATCATGGACGGGCACTGCGGCGCGCAAGCTGACGGAATTCGTAATAGCGTTCGCGGAGGACACTGTTCAGCAGATAATGGGGCACCTCGGTTTCAATGGAGGCCGGCGCAATGCCGAACACCTCGCGCAAAATGCGATCGCCTTCCGGGCAGACGCTGTCCATTTGCAACGAGCGGTAGTTGTCACGGCTGAACGGTTTACCCGGCATATATTCAAGCAGGTTGGCCTGCAGGCGTGACGCAACGTCGCCCAGTGCAATCACACCGCGCTTCAGGCCCAGCATGCCGGCAATCTCCCGCACCAGTTCCTCCAGGGTATAGACATGCGGGCCGCACAGGTTGTAACGCTGGCCGTAACTGGCCGGCATGCGCAGGCTTTGTGTAAAGGCGCGCGCCACGTCGCGTACATAGACCGGCGCAAAACGCGACTGGCCACAGGCGAGGGGAAACACACCGGGCATTATTTTAAGCAGTGCGGCAAAGCGGTTGATGAATTGATCGCCCGGTCCAAAGATGACCGAGGGACGAAAACTGGTGACATCGATTTTATCGGCATTGTGTACGTGATCTTCGGCCTCGCCTTTGCTGCGCAGGTAATAACTGGTACCGTGCTGCGCATCGGCATTGAGCGCGCTCATGTGTAACAGCCGCGATACACCCTGTGACTGGCAGGCGGCAATGACCTGGTCGGCGAACTCTACATGCACGCGCTGGAAGTCCTCGCCGTTATCACGCCGTTCATTCAGGATGCCAATGAGGTTAATCACCGTATCCTGTTCCTTGAACAGCGTCTGCAGGTCGGTTGGGTCAAAAACATTGGCCACAACCAGCTTGACCGTCGGCAATACCAGCAGATCACGATGCCGTTCCGGGTGGCGACTTGGTACGATGACCTCATGGCCGGCCGCGGCCAGCTCGCTGACCAGATGCTGGCCAACAAAACCACTGCCCCCCAGTACACAAATGTGCTGCTTCATGACTAATCCCCGGTATTTCGTATATGAATAGATAATCGATTGAAATGGTAGCAATTATAACCCGCTAGCGGATCATGTTTGACCTGACTGATGGCGGAATTGAACCATACCGTTTAAAGTGGCGTCTATACTAGCAGGATGTTGGTTGGCAGTATGTTGATTGCCAGGCTGATGGCAGGCAGGAGGTTGACCGGGTGTTCTTTTCCGGAATCGGAAAACACGATTTTTCGTCTCATCACATATTCAGTCAGAAGGTGTGACCGACATTGTGCAGGGCGCATACCGGCATCTTGCGAACACTGTTAACAGCCGCGAGATACAATCAGGCGTCGATACTAATCAGGAGTGACCATGACATTTCAGGTAATCAATCCGGCAACCGGTGAGCAGGTCAGGGAAATCCCGGTATGGGATGACAGTATTCTGGAAGCTGCGCTGGCCCAGGTTGCCGAGGTGACGCCGGGCTGGGTGGCAACCCCGCTGGATGAACGTTGCGCGCTGATGCGCAAGGCCGCCCAGGTGTTACGGGACAACAAGGAAAAGTATGCGCAAACGATTACCCTGGAAATGGGTAAACTGATCAAGGATGCCCGCGCTGAAGTGGAAAAATGCGCCGTAGTGTGTGACTACTATGCCGAGCATGGCCCCGAGTTCCTGCAGGACGAAATCATCACCTCGGATGCCGGCCGGAGTTACGTGGCCTATTTGCCGATTGGCACCGTGCTGGCGGTGATGCCGTGGAATTTTCCTTTTTGGCAGGTGTTTCGTTTTGCCGCGCCTGCGCTGGTGGCGGGCAATACCGGTGTGTTGAAGCATGCCTCCAACGTGCCGGACAGTGCCATGTGTATCGAGGAAGTCTTCTGCGAAGCGGGCTTTCCACCCGGTGTGTTTCGAACCCTGATGATTCGCGCGTCGCAGGTCAAACATGTCATCGAGGATCCACGGGTCAATGCCGTGACCCTGACCGGCAGTGAACCGGCGGGGCGGAGTGTGGCCTCGACGGCTGGTGCCTGTCTGAAGAAATCAGTTCTGGAGCTGGGTGGGTCTGATGCATTTGTGGTACTGGAAGACGCCGAACTGGATGACACCGTCAATACTGCAGTGGCCTCGCGTTTTCTTAACACCGGCCAGAGTTGCATTGCCGCCAAACGTTTTATTGTGGTCGATGCCATTGCCGAGGACTTTGTGATGCGCTTCAAGGCCGGCGTGGAAGCCCTGCAGATGGGTGATCCTGCCGACGAAAGTACCACTTTCGCGCCAATGGCGCGGGTCGATCTGCGCGATGATTTACACAAGCAGGTCGTGGACTCCGTCAAGGCCGGTGCCGTAGTGGTTACCGGTTGTACGGTTCCCGATCAGGCCGGTGCCTGGTATCCGCCATCGATACTGGATCGGGTTGAGCCGGGCATGCGTGCCTACCATGAAGAGTTGTTCGGACCGGTAGCGATAGTGATCCGCGCCCGGGACGAGGTGGACGCAATCCGCATAGCCAATGATTCACCCTATGGCCTGGGCGGGAGTATCTGGACAGGCGATAACAAACGCGGTGAAAATCTTGCCCGACAAATGCAGTCCGGCGCCACCTTTGTGAATGGCCTGGTGAAAAGCGATCCCCGCCTTCCCTTTGGGGGCATCAAGCATTCCGGCTACGGCCGTGAACTGTCGCACCATGGTATTCATGAATTCGTGAATGCCAAGACGATCTGGATCAAGTGATTCCTCGCTAATGCCAGCCGGGAAAAATCGTGGCAGAAATGCCGCGCACAACCCGCCGAATAAAAACCAGTTCCGCTCGTCAGTGTAACTTTCTACAATGTGGCGATGATCACGGTCGAACCCGAAGCTCCTCAACTCAAGCGCAGCCTGTCTTTATCGCTCGTTACTCTATATGGCATTGGCACCATTCTGGGTGCCGGCATCTATGTTCTGGTGGGCAAGGTCGCGGGCTATGCCGGAATGTTTACGCCCATCGCTTTCCTGGTTTCCGCCCTGCTGGCGGCATTTTCCGCCTTGTCCTATGCAGAGCTGTCGGCCCGGTTTCCCAAAAGTGCCGGCGAGGCGGTGTATGTGCATGAAGGACTGCAGTGGCGTCACTTGTCGATTATTGTCGGGGTCACTATTGCGCTGAGCGGCACCATTTCCACTGCAACACTGGTGCATGGATTTGTCGGTTATTTCGAAATCTTTTTCCAGTTCCCGCCTGCGCTGGTGATGATTGTCCTGATTGTTTTGCTGGCAAGCGTGGTGATCTGGGGGATCAGCCAGTCGGTGGTGGCGGCTGCGCTCATGACCGTGGTTGAGATTGGTGGACTGGTCATGATTATCTGGGTGGCACGGGATGGTCTGGTGGAAGTGCCCGCCAGTTTCCCGACGCTGGTGCCGTCGCTCGAACTGACTGCCTGGCACGGCATTATGCTCGGCAGTATCGTGGCGTTCTATGCTTTTCTCGGTTTCGAGGACATTGTCAACGTGGCCGAGGAAGTGCGAAATCCAAGCCGTAATTTACCGTTGGCAATCATTCTGGCGCTGGTTGTTACCACGGTGTTTTATATGCTGGTGGCGTTGGTCAGCATTATGGGCGTGCCGCCCCGGGAGCTGGCACAAACCGATGCGCCACTTGCAATGCTTTATACCCGGCTGACGGGCAACTCGCCGGTTGTGATATCCCTTATCAGTCTGGTCGCGGTACTGAATGGCGCCCTGATCCAGATGATCATGGCGTCACGGGTCTTGTATGGCATGAGCCGGCAAGGCTGGTTGCCGCCCTGGCTGGGTCGCGTTAACCGCCATACCCGCACACCGTTATTGGCGACGCTGGTCGTCACCGGTTCGGTCACGCTGTTTTCCTTGTGGTTACCCTTGCTGAGTCTGGCTCAACTTACCAGTTTTATTACGCTGATTATTTTTGCCCTGATCAACCTGTCACTCTGGCAGATAAAACGGCGCGTCCCGGTGCCAGCCGATATCCGCACCATTCCCGTGTGGGTCCCGGTATCCGGTTTTGTTTCAAGTAGCGCGTTTGTTATTTACCAGGCTGCTCACTTCCTGTGGGGTGAAGGCTGAAAGCCGGGATCACTTGACGTCAAAGGTGTGGGCGTGATCCTGGCGTAAAATGTTTTTTTGCACCTTGCCCATGGTGTTGCGCGGCAACGTGTCCAGAAAATAAATGCGTTTGGGTACCTTGTAATTGGCCAGCTGGCCTTTTAACGTATTAATGATCGTATGTTCGTTCAGTTCGGCACCTGCTTCAGGGATCACCGCGGCACACACCGCTTCGCCAAAGTCCGGGTGCGGTACCCCGAACACGGCCGACTCCAGAATGCCATCCAGATCATCGATGCGATTTTCCACTTCCTTGGGATACACATTTAGCCCACCGCTAATAATGAGGTCCTTGTTGCGCCCCACAATGGAGACATAGCCGTCAGAATCCTGGCTGGCCAGATCGCCGGTGCGAAAAAAACCGTCAGCGGTGAATTCCTCGGCGGTCTTGTCTGGCATTTGCCAGTAACCCTTGAAAACATTGTCACCCTTGACCTGTAACTGGCCCACTTCGTTGCCACTAACTGGTCTACTCTGCTCATCCACGATCCGTAGCGAGACGCCCGGCAGCGCCAGTCCCACCGTGCCGGCCTTGCGCGGTCCGTCGAGGGGGTTGGACGTATTCATACCGGTTTCAGTCATCCCGTACCGTTCCAGGATAGTGTGACCGCTGCGCGCGTGGAACTCATCAAACGTTTGCTTGAGGAGTGGCGCCGAACCGGAGACAAACAGACGCATGTTGCGGCATACCTCTGCAGTGAAGTCAGGACGCGAAAGGAGGCGGGTATAAAATGTTGGCACGCCCATGAACACCGTACTGTGTGGCAAGAGCCTGATCACGGCGTCTGGATCAAAATGCGGTAACCAGAGTAATTTACCGCCCCCCAGCAACACACTATGACAGGCCACAAACAGGCCGTGGATATGGAAGATCGGCAAGGCATGCAGCATCACGTCATCTGTTTGCCAGCCCCACGCCTTGTTCAGGGCCAGGGCATTGGCCGCCAGGTTGGCATGGCTGAGCATGGCGCCCTTGGGGAGACCGGTGGTGCCGGAGGTATAGAGGATTACGGCAATATCGTCGGGTTGACGGGTGACGTCCCCGAATTCAGCCGGCGTCTTGCGGCTGGCTTCGAGCAGACTGCCTCCGCCATCCCTGCCCAGAGTAAAGGTGTGGTTGACGCCATGCCGGCCGGATAGCGCAGCCATTCGCCGCTCCTGTTCCGGCTGTCCAACCATGACTGCAGGCCGGGCATCGTTGAGAAAATAATCCAGTTCATTTTCAGTATAGGCCGTGTTCAGGGGCAGATAGATGAATCCGGCCCGCAGGCAAGCCAGGTAGAGGAAGAGCACTTGCGGTGATTTGTCCACCTGTACAGCGACGCGGTCCCCCGGTGTAACCCCGAGCGCGCTGAGAAATCGGGCCAGACGCGCGCTTTCCGATTGGGCATCCCCATAGGACCAGGTTTCTCCCTGCGGTGTCTCCAGCAGAACAGTATCCGCCTGCGCCGGGAACCGGCTTTCGAAAACTGTATAAATATTATGGTTCATTTCGATCAGAATATAGGTTGCGAATCAACGACAGGCTCACTAGACTCATTTGATGCTGCTGACAGTTTATTATAACCAGTATGATCCAACATCGAGGATGCGCAAGCTTATTTTAATTGTGTAAATCCATGAATTTTATTACATCGTGAATTCTAAACACGAACAGATCATCAGTAGCGCACGACAATAAATAATAACGAAAGACCACCTGCAGAGGAGTAATTCCATGATACTCAGAAAAAAAATGTTTACATTGGTATTGTCCATCGCACTCGGAGTGGGATTCAGTTCTGTCTCAATGGCCGAGGTCCTGCTGAAGGCGTCACATCAATGGCCCGGCGGCAAAGGCGATATCCGCGATGAAATGGTACAGATGATCGCCACCCAGGTTGCCGCCGACAATGTGGGCGTGAAAATACAGGTATATCCTGGCAAGTCCCTCTATAAGCCAAAGGAGCAGTGGGGCGCAATCGTCAAGGGCAAGCTGGACATCACGGCTTTTCCTCTGGCCTACGCTGCTGGACGGCATCCGGAATTCAACCTGACCCTGATGCCGGGTCTGGTGAAGAACCATGAACATGCCCAGCGACTCGATAAATCAGCATTCATGGACCGCATCAAGGCGATTATGGACAAGGCGGGCGTGATTGTTCTGGCGGATACCTGGCTGGCCGGCGGGTTTGTTTCCAAGAAAAAATGCGTGCTCGATCCGTCCGACGTAAAAGGCCAGACATTTCGCGCCGCAGGCAAGGCATTTAATGAAATGGTCGCGGGTGCCGGGGCCTCCATTACCAGCATGCCCAGCTCAGAAATCTATTCGGGTTTGCAAACCGGCGTACTGGACGGGGCCAACACCAGTTCAGCCAGCCTGGTTTCCTATCGAATCTATGAGCAGGTTACCTGCCTGACCGCACCGGGAGAAAATGCGCTGTGGTTCATGTACGAGCCGATCCTGATGTCCAAGAAGAGTTTCAACCGGCTCAACAAGGCACAGCAGCAGGCGATTCTGGCAGCGGGCAAGAAAGCCGAGCAGTTTGCCTACGAGGGTGCCAAGAAGGCTGACGAGACACTGGTCAAGACCTACAAGGACCATGGTGTCAAGGTCGTGACGATGAATGCCGAGCAGTTCAAGGCCTGGCAGGAAATTGCCAAG
>JAJDNN010000017.1 GCA_022340685.1 Pseudomonadota bacterium | reverse complement strand
AGTAAAACCTGGCGTGGACTCCTTATTACAGTGTTAATCACACCGGGGGTCGCCCTGCTGCTGGGCCTGGGGGCCAGTACCGGACTGATCATCGCCAGCATGGCCATGCTGGGTGATCTGACTTCAAGTTTTATCAAACGTCGACTGGGCATTCGTTCCAGCGGGATCGCGCCCGGGCTGGATCAGATCCCCGAGTCGCTCTTGCCGCTATGGGCAGTGAAACCGGTCCTGGGGCTGGACTGGCAACAAATCATGCTGATCGTCGCGGGCTTTCTCCTGTTAGGCTATGTAATGTCCTTTGTGCTGTATAAATTGCATGTCCGCCGTTACCCCTACTGAATCACGTCAGCGTCGCAAACAGGGCATCATTCACCACCTCACCCTGCAGGGCAGCCAGTAGGGCGGCGCGCGCCTGCTCAATCTCAACGGATTCGGCCTGTAGATCACAATATTCATTCACCGCGAGTTTCAGCAAGGTACGCAAACGGCGACTCAGACTTACCCGTTCATGTCCCTGACACACAGTTTCAATGTCCTGTGCCACCCCCAACAGGGCCTCGCGGGCCGCCTGGGCACAGTCCGCCACACCGTGCGGATAATGGATCGCCACATAAGAACGGATGGCGGCCGCCAGCGTACGGCTGAGGTGCATCGAGCATTGCAGGTCAAATATTTTCGCAGACATAAGTTCAGATCAGGAGTACACGTTAAGTATAGCGGCAGGTCAATGCCGGTAAAGGTATACTAGGCCGGTTTCAATTTCCCGTTCGTAAATAAATGATGACCAAACCGCTGGTATTTGACACCGCCCTGGATAACTTCGAGAGCGACGTCCTACAGGCTTCCTATACGATACCGATGCTGGTTGATTTCTGGGCCGACTGGTGCCCGCCCTGTGTCATTATTGCGCCCTTGCTGGAGCAGGTTGTAAACGAGCAGGCAGGTGGCATTCGGCTGGCCAAACTGGAAGTCGACGCAGGGGAAAATATGAAACTGGCCGGTCGCTATCAGGTACGCGGGTTTCCAACCATCATCCTGTTTCAGAATGGTGAGGAACAGGGCCGCTTCAGTGGCGCCAAACCGGCGTCATTTATCGAGTCGTTTCTTACTGAACATCTGCGCTAGACAGATTTCTTCGCTTCGCCAGTAGCAGGTCATCAGGGCCTACTTTTTCCCTTTCTTGAGATACAGACCGGGGATCCAGGTCTTGTGCAATTTGGCAGTTTCCTCAAGATTGCCATTCTCTTCATCAACAAACCTGAAGTTGGTCATGCCAATCCGTATCATGTCACCATTATTCAACCTGAACAGGGTAATGCGCTCGTCATTGACATAGGTGTGATTAGTGCTATCGAGATCCTGCAGGTAGTATTCCAGCTTACTCTCGTCACTTTGACTCAGAGCCACCTCCAGCACAGCGTGTTCCTTGCTGACAAGGTCATCATCAATACTGATATCGTTAGCCGGATCACGGCCAATCATGATCCGCTGTTTGGCGATAACCAGTTTGATACCGGCTCCCTCCGGTTTTTGTTGTAATAACATTGCCATTACTTCAGCCCGCCTTACCCTTCAGATATCGATTCGGAAGATTGCCGCTACAGGCTATTTTGTCAGTGCGATAAATAACGGCAACCATGCGATCAACAACAACACACCTATGGTCATATCAATGCGCACGACCAGTTGCAGACGATCCCGCTCCGCACCCTCTGCTTCCGACATCCAGACCCTACTCATCAGAGCATCTAGCATCAGTACCATAAAGAATAACGGCGCCAGTACCGGCGCCAAAAGACTGCTTACTATCCCCCATCCTTCATAGGCCACCGGCGTTCCAATCTCGGGCCGCAGGAAAATGGTAATAATGGCGCCCAGTAACAGCACGACGCGTAGCGGGCGCAGTTTTCTGAGTACAGTCCTGACGTGTTCAATCATTTTCCGGGTCCTTGTTGTCATTCTGTTTCCATGCCGATCGGCGGTGGAAAAGTAGTCAGCGAACTTTAATTTGTCCGTCATTGTCATGCATCTGCAGATCTAGTGAAGCTGCCGGTTGGGTGAAAACTCTACTTTCACCGGTTCCTGGTATGGCTTGTCAAATATCAGTTCAATACCCGCCGTCCCGTCCGGGCGGGTGGCAAT
This sequence comes from Pseudomonadota bacterium, assembly GCA_022340685.1. GTDB lineage: Bacteria > Pseudomonadota > Gammaproteobacteria > UBA6429 > Thiohalophilaceae > JAJDNN01. Next base: position 12,804 of record JAJDNN010000017.1, on the reverse strand, counting down.
CCTGACCTGTTTCAGCTCCGGCAGCCGACTGGCCAAATAGGAACAGGTTGCAGCGATGCGCTGATCCTGGTCGGCCAGGATTGCCTGCACCAGGCTAATCGCAACATACCGGAGCCGCTGTGTTTGATCCGGCTGGGCTACAAACTGATCATCCAGTTGAATACCGGCGTCCATCTCCTGGTCCATGCGGTCCAGGTAGCTGCGTTGTTGTTCTGTAAGCGTCAAGGCCCTGTTGTATTCGATTTGCGCGGATCCATCCAGCAGTACCACTACTCGATCACTCATGATTTTATTCTTTCGATTATTGACCAGAGAATACGGCCCTATTATGACAGAAAATCTGTTGCTGCTGACAGCCGATAAAGACCACAGGCTATAGCACCGCTGGGGCATAAAATGCGGATTGCCGGGCACAAAATATCGTTCTGGACCGATGGCCCGGACACTACCGCGACGCTGTCTGGTGTGTCTAGCTTGCCGGCTGGGATGTTGTCTGGGACGTAGGCTGGGACCTTGGCTGGGATTGTTGCTGGATAAACTCTTCAATCAATTCGGGTGGTACCGCGCCCGCCTGCTGGGCCACCAACACCCCTTGCGGGTTATAGAACAGGAATACCGGGGTGCCAATAAATGTTGCGCCCGTCAATTCGGTGTACAGTTGTGCCACGTCTTGTGGCTCCCCAATCAGGCTGGGGAAGTTAATCTTGTGCCGCTTGATGAATTTCTCAGCCTCGTCTTTTTTGGATTGACCATCAATGGATATGCCCAATACCTGCGCATCGTCATCGGAGTGGGCGAAATGAAAATCCACATAGGAGGTTGCTTCCTTGTTGCAGACATGGCAATCGGATGCCCAGATCATCACCACCGTCCATTTACCCTGGCCAGTGAAACGCTCAATGGAACTTGGCTTGCCATTGAAGTCCTGCAGGACAGCAGCCTGGACTTTGGTTATCGCCAGCGGGTTGACGAATATCGACGCCAGAATCGTCACGAATAATAAGGAACTTCGATTTGCAATAATCATAGGGGTAATCCTGACTTAGCGAACAAGAGTGTGTCGTTCAGTTTTCTGACAGTCAAGTATGATGATAGGTTCCACTTTAAGCTGGAGTAGAAATGTCCTGGCCGGGATTGGTTTACCGTAATGCGAACTCGCCGGCACCGAGATACTTTGTCGATTGGTTATGTGGCACACTGGGAGGCAGTCCCGAACCCGGATAGGAACCATGCCAGATAGCGAATTTGAGACACCGCAACAAGCCGAAGAGGCCTTTTACCGCGCGTTTGAACTGCGCGATCTTGACGCGATGATGCAAGTCTGGAGCGACGCCGACTATATTGAATGCATCCATCCCATGCAGGATCGGTTGCAGGGGCACTCGGCCATACGCGCCAGTTGGGCGGAAATCCTCAAACGCGCCCCCGAAGTCACGTTTCGCAACAGTGATCCGAACATCACCTGTCAGGGGAAGCTGTCAATTCACGTGATTTACGAAATACTGCAACTGGGTGACAAGGGTCTGGAAGAATCCCGCATGATTACCACCAACATCTATGAAAAAACCTCCCGTGGCTGGAAGATAATCATGCATCATGCCTCACCGGCTCCAAAACAGACTGGCCGTTCCGACACAGCCACATCAAAAATACTGCACTGAACACTACCCTTCGCCGGGCATCACCGAAGTGATGGCCAGAACCGTGGCAATGTCACCCTCGACTTCCCACGCCACATCGAAGTCCAGCAGCCGGGTGCCAAACTTTTTGCGGGGTGTGACGCTGTCGTAATAGGCCGGACGCGGATCCAGCGCCAACACCTGCCCGATGAGCTGTTTCAGTTCCGGGTAATGTGTCTGTATTTCCTGCCACTGCTGCTCGGCCGCGGCACTAAAGATCACCTGCAATACCGGGGCCGGCGCCTCATCCGCCCAGGCACTGTGAGCAGTCGGGACCGCGTCCACGTAGGGCAGATAGGGTTTGATATCGAGTACCGGTGTGCCATCCAGCAGGTCCACCCCACGCAGATGCAGACGCGGTGTCCCGCTTTCAAGGTCCAACCGTTCCAGCTCTACCACCGACAGGCCAATGGGATTGGGCCGGAACATGGAACGCGAGGCAAACACCCCGACCCGCCGGTTGCCGCCTAGCCGCGGTGGTCGCACCGTGGCCTTCCAGTGCTGTTTCAGGCTGGCGTGAAACACGAAGATCAACCAGATATGGCTAAATTCCTCCAGCCCCTGTAGCGCCTCGGGCCTGTCGAATGGCGGCAGTAATTCCAGTATTGCGCGCGCTTCCTTCACCAGACCAGGTTGCCGGGGGATGCCAAATTTTTCCGGGAAACAGGAGCGGATGATCCCGATCGGGTTGAAGGCGTAAGACAAATCTTTCATGACATGGCCCGATGGACAGTTTTCGACGATCGTACATTGAACGTCTCAGGCCACATGTGGCCTGGCCAGATATTCATGACTGGTCATTTCTATCAGACGACTGGCAGTGCGTTTAAAAGCAAACGCCAGGCGCCGACCGGTATAGAGCTCTTCCGGCGCGACCTCGGCACTGGCAATCAGTTTGACACGATGATCATACAGCGCGTCTACCAGATGAATGAAACGCTTGGCCACGTCATCCTGCCCCTCGCCGAGCACCGGGATGTGTCCCAGCACCAGACTATGAAACTGGGTGGCGATTTCGATGTAATCACTGGCAGCGCGCGGCGTATTGCACAAAACCTGAAAGTCGAACCAGACCACATCATCCGCCATTGCAACCACCGGAATATTCCGGTGGTTGATGCGCAGGCTGACATCGTAGTCCGGTGTTGACGGCACAATGTCTTCGAAACGTGGTTGCAGCATTGACGCCGACTCATCATCCTCCACCAGTAAATAGACGTTGGCACGACTCATGTGCTGGAGACGATAATCTGTCCCCACCTGCAGGTCCACCTCAACCAGATGTTGTTTCAACAATGTAATGGCCGGCAGAAAACTCGCGCGTTGCAATCCATTCTTGTACAACTCGATAATGGGAATATTCGACGTCGCCACCAGGGTCAGACCCCGCTCAAAGATAGCCTGTAACAGGCCTGCCATGATCATCGCGTCACCGATATCGTGCACATGAAACTCATCCAGACACAGCACGCGGTACCTTTTCGCCAGTTCGGCACCGATGACCTGCAGGGGGTCCGGTGAGCGAGGCAAGGCGCTGAGCCATTCATGCATCTCCAGCATGAAACGATGAAAGTGCACCCGGCGCTTGGCGTCGAAGGGCAGACACTGGTAGAAGCTGTCGATGAGATAGGTCTTGCCCCGCCCGGTGCCGCCGCTGAAGTAAAGGCCCGGGATTAGCGCGGGCCTGGTATTGAACAGCCGGCCAAGCAGACCCGGTTTGGGTGGTGCTGTGTTCACCAGCTGGTCGTACAGGCGCTGGGTATGGGCCACCGCGCAGGCCTGCAAAGGGTCCGCCTGAAAACGGGGCTCGGCCAGATCACGCGCATAGCGCTGTTGCGGGTTCATACCGTCTGGACCATGCCGCGGTTAGAGACGGGATTTCAGAATGGCCGCCAGTTCGGCATCTTCCAGCCGCACCGGATTCGTCTGCATACTGCTGCCGCGGGCATGCGCCACGATGTGTTCCAGATCCGCTTCGTTCACACCGTAGGCGGACAAGCGGGGCAGGTGCAGGTGCTCGGTCCAGGCCTGCAACCGGTCTACTAACCCCTGCCAGGCCAGTTCCGGATCGTGCAGGCGTTGCTCGCAGAGTACTTCGGCCAGCCGTGCATAACGGGCCAGCGCCGGGTTATGCCGCTCGCGTTGTTGCATGGCCGCGATATTCATCGCTGTCGCTTCCGCCACCAGCGTGCCGCACACCACGCCGTGTGGAATGGGAAAGAACGCCCCGAGTGGTGAGGCCAGGCCGTGGACCGAACCCAGTCCGACCTGCGCCAGTGTTATGCCCGACAGCAGGGAAGCATAGGCCATCTGGCTACGCGCCATCGCGGATACTTCCGCCTCGGCGGAGGCAGCGTCATACCAGGCCAGCAGGCTGTGGCGGACTGCGCGCAGGCCACTGATTGCCAGTGCATCGGTCACCGGGTTAGCGCGCAAGGAAGTATAGGACTCCAGCAACTGGGTCAGCGCGTCCATACCATTGGCCGCGATCAGTTCTGGTGGGCAGGACAGCAGCAAATCAGGATCGACCACCGCATATTCCGCGACCAGTTTGTCGTCGCGAAACGATTTCTTGAAACCGTCCCGGCCCGGTTGGCTCAACACCGCATTCTTGGTCGCCTCACTGCCGGTACCCGCGGTAGTGGGCACGGCAATAAACGGCACCGCAGGTCCGGGATAGCGTTTCTCTGGCCCCACGCCCTCCAGGTAGTCCAACACCGAATCCCCGACTCGCAACAAACCGGCGATGGCCTTGGCTGCATCCAGTGCACTGCCGCCACCAATGCCGGCCACGACCTCGATGGCCTCGGTGGTATATTGCCGCACCGCCATGTCGATCACGTCCGGTGAAGGTTCGCCGGCCACCGTGCAGTGCGACACACTGACACCCTGCTCCTTCAGTTCGGCCAGTAGCCAGAGCCAGTTGTCGCTGTCCTGTATTGACCGTTCCCCGGTCACCAGCAGGACCCGTCTGCCGAAATGGCGGATCAGTTTCGGCAACTTGCCAAACACACCGCGGCCGAATTCGATGCGAGGCAGACGTGCAATGAAAAACGGCGCGATCTCATCCATACAACTCAATCCTTGTCTGTTTAGCGGTTTGATTATTCAGCATTGAAGTCTGGCATCATTCCCCGGCAAACCACGCCCTGGCGTGGTTCAGCCATCCATTCGGCCACCGTTTCGCGCCAGCGATGATAATGTCCGGTCTGCTTGTGTGCGGCGGCGTCTGCCGCAGTTCGGTAGGCTTCATACAACACGAACCGTGCCGGATCATCGGCCTGCTGACACACATCGAATCGCAAGTTGCCAGGCTCCTGCACCGACGCCGCATGATTCTGTAGGGTCGCGGCAATAAAGTCCTCAATATGATCCGGCTTGACGTGAACATGAACGAAGGTCACGTGCATGGTTGTCTCCTTGCGCTACGACATGACAAATCACACAAGTATACGTCCGTGTTCCGGAGCCACCAAGTATGTCACCCGGGCGGAAGTGACTGGGTCACCTACCCTGTTAGACGAGAACAGACGTAGGCTGCAATGCTACCCATCGCCCGTCCATGTGGTAGCCTTCCATGCATGAGCGGAGGCTACTTTCACGATATCCTTATCCTGCTGATTATTGCAGTGGCCGTACTGGCATTGTTCCTGCGCCTGCGACTGCCACCCATTCTCGGTTATCTGACCATTGGCGCACTGGTCGGCCCCTACGGGCTGGGCTGGATAGACGATTCGGAGCATACCCGTAATCTGGCGGAATTCGGAGTGGTGCTGCTGCTGTTCACCATCGGCCTGGAATTCTCGTTGTCCCTGCTATTGCGCATGAAAACTGCCGTGTTGGGGCTAGGAGGACTGCAGGTGCTGGTGACGACCCTCATCACCATGGCGATCGCTCTGCAACAGAGCCTGCCAATGAACGTCGCCATTGTGTTGGGGGGCGTGGTGGCGATGTCATCCACAGCCCTGGTGGTAGGCCAACTGTCCGAACAGGGCGAGTTACATACTCGTCATGGCCGTAACGCGGTGGGAATTTTACTGTTCCAGGACATCATCGTGATCCCCTTCCTGATCCTGGTCAGCACCCTGTCCGGTACCGGCGGCGATGAGCCGGGTGCCGCGATGGGAATCGCAATGGGCAAGGGATTGCTCGCCCTGGTGTTGATCCTGGGCACCGGCCGCTGGCTGCTGCGGCCCCTGTTACGAGGGGTGGCACGATTTCGCTCTGCCGAACTATTTACCCTGACCACCCTGCTGGTGGCACTGGGGGCGGCCTGGATTACCCATGAACTCGGACTGTCGCTGGCGCTGGGCGCGTTTCTGGCAGGCATGATGTTGGGCGAAACCGAATTCAGACACCAGCTCGACGCGGAAATCCGGCCGTTTCGCAGCGTCCTGCTGGGGCTGTTCTTCATCACCATTGGCATGTTGCTTAACCTGGGTGGCCTGCTGGATATCTGGCCCTGGGTGCTCCTGCTACTGGTGGTTCTGGTGTTCGGCAAGCTGGTGGTCATAACCGGTTTCTGTCGCGTGTTCGGCTGGGATCCTTCCGTCTCGCTGCGCACCGGTCTGGTATTGGCCCATGGCGGTGAATTCGGTTTTGCGATTCTGACCCTGGCGCTGGGCACCGGTCTGATTCCAGCCCATGTCGGCCAGGTGGTGCTCGCAGCGTTGCTGTTAAGTATGGCCATTGCCCCCATGGCGATTCGCTTCAACGGCCCCCTGACCCAATGGCTGCTGCCTGGTGGTTCACGGCTGGATCAGAAATCCCGGCAGGAATTGATCACCATCACCAGTAGGGAAATGCAGAATCATGTCATCCTCTGCGGCTATGGCCGGGTAGGGCAAAACATTGCAGGTTTGCTGCGCAAGGCCGGGGTTCCCTATACCGGCCTGGATCTCGATCCGGCAGGGGTCAGGGACGCCATCCAGGCCGGTGAACCCGTTAACTACGGTGACGCGGCTAATCTCGGTCTGCTGCAGGCGGCGGGTCTGGAGCGGGCGGCGGCGGTGGTGGTAAGTGTGGAGGACTTTTCAACTGCGCTGAAAATCCTGCATCGGGTACGCCAGACCATGCCGGACATTCCGGTTCTGGTCCGCACCGCCGACAGGAGCGGCATGGACCAGTTACGCGCTGCGGGGGCAACCAAAATCATTCCCGAGACCATCGAATCGAGTCTGTTACTGGCCTCGAACCTCTTGCAAATCCTGGAGGTACCGACGTCGCATATTGATGAAGCGATGGCCGAGTTTCATGACAACCCGGCCTCGACCGGCTCATCCGGCCAGGTTAACAGCCCCTGAGCAATTCAGCCGGCCTGCGTCACCAATGGTGCAGGACGTGCGCAATCGCTGCTTCAGTCCAGAATATGACCACACAGCTTATGGCTGGTATCGCAAAACGGTTTCTTGCCGGAAGCACCGCAGCGGCACAGGGCCGCACGGGAACGACGGGTTACTGAGCGGCCGTCCTCGCTCTGGATGGTAACCGGTCCCTTGATCACATACATGGCATCGGTACGGCAGGTAATGGTTACCTGCCCGCAAGTTTCATCCAGTTCCTCGCATCGCTCATCCTCGAACTGTGCGTCGTCCACGAACCCGATGCGCTTGTGGCTGCCGTCACAAAATGGCGCCTTCCTTGAGGCGCCGCAACGACACAGATACAGTTCCTCCTCGTGCGCCAGAACCTCCCCGTCCACTGACAACAGGGTAAAGCTGCCCTGACAGATCAAAGGGCCATCAGTTCGAAGGGTGATTATATTGTTTTGGGGTGCTGGCTTGCTCACGAATTACTCCTGAAAATTGTGTCACTAATCAGTAGTCGCCAAGGGCTCTCCGGGATGTCGGCGCGGCTATGCTATCATAGCGCTTGTGTTTAACAACGCTGTAAACCGGCATGAATTATCCCTACGGCCTGTTAATGAATAGCTGGCACTGGATTGCCACCGGACTGTATTTACTCTGGCTGGTTCCTGCTCTGCTAACGGCACCCTGGCAACGCTTTCGACAGAAGGAAACCGTGCATGTCTATCTCGGTACCTGCGTCGGCCTGCTGTTTTTATGGCACATCACGACCACCGCTTTCCCGGGTCTCAACTATCACTATATCGGCGCCACCCTGTTGACCCTGATGTTCGGCTGGCAACTGGCACTGGTTGCATTTAGCCTGGTGTATCTCGGTATGTTCCTCAATGGCAGCAGCGACTGGCAAACCTTGCCTCTCAATATCCTAGTGACTGGCCTGGTGCCAATCCTGACCACCCAGCTCATCTACAGACTGGTAGACCGTAAACTGCCCAACCATTTTTTTGTATTCATCTTTCTCAACGCCTTTTTTGGTGCCGGCCTGGCGCTGCTGGCGATGATTGCCGTCGCCTCCGGAATACTGATCCTGGGCGATGTCTACAACTTCACGCACCTGCTCAAGGAATATTACCCCTTCATTCCGTTGATGATATTTCCCGAAGGCTTTATTACCGGTATGCTCATTTCAATGATGGTGGCCATGGCACCCAACTGGGTCTGTAGTTTTGATGATGCGCGTTATCTCCACGGCAAGTAACTACATCACTCTAGAACTTTGGTGGTAGGCATTTTCTGACCCGCGATCGTCCTGTCTAACTGACGCCACTGCCATTTCAGTCTAAAATAAATTTAAAAGTGCGAACTAAAAAAGGGAACATACACATGAAGATGGATCGCACCATCGGCAGCGGTAAACCCCGTGCGGGCAAGGCGTTCCGGGACAATCCGGACCGGCTGTTCCAGGTAAAAAACGTGGGCTGGTATGTGCATGCGCGGGAAGGACTTAAAGGTCCTTTCACTGACAAACAGGATGCCGAGGACCTTATCGTAGAGCTGATAAGTCGCCAGCCCGCCGACCCATCAGGATATATATCAACTGTAGAGCTGTAGGCAGTATATATGCGTGATTTCAAACTGGAAAAACAACTGAATCGTCGCGGTGAATTCGGAGCAATCCCGTTACGCTCACGCCGTATTTACAACAGGGGCAACGAGTGGTTTTTTGTCACCCGCAATCGTCAGCGTCATGGCCCCTTCCAGCACTTAACAGAGGCTGAAGCAGCGCTGAAGCTTTACCTGCGTCGTTGCGGCATCGTCAGGGTCGCGATCTGAATCAAACGATTTCACAGGCTTCGTCAAAGGCCAGGCGCGGACCACGCGGATAGAGTTTCGAGGCATCACCATAGCCAATTGCACAAATGAAATTGGACTTGACCTTGCCGCCCGGGAAAAAAGCAGCATCCAGCTTAGTATTGTCAAAACCGGACATGGGGCCACAATCCAGACCCAGACTGCGCGCAGCCAGAATCAGATAAGCACCTTGCAGGGTGCTGTTACGAAACGCTGTTTCCTCGATCTTGGCCGGCTTACCTGCAAACCATGATTTCGCATCAGTATGGGGAAACAGTTTGTTGAGCTTGTCATAAAACTCAAGGTCCATACCAATAATCGCCACCACCGGTGCAGTCATTGATTTTTTGATATTGCCTTCATCCAGACAGGTCTTGAGCTTCATCTTGGATTCAGCTGATTTTATAAAAACAAACCGTGCGGGACAGGAGTTGGCACTGGTAGGTCCCATTTTAAGCAAGCCATAGATCTGTCTTAGTTGGTCATCAGAGACAGGTTTATCCTGCCAGCCGTTATGGCTGCGGGCCTGGCCAAACAGCGTATCCAGAACCTCTTCTGACAAGGCAGTGTTCGTCACTTTGATCTCCTTAGATTGCGTCTGCGGCCGTACTTTGGCAGACTGCGCCCGACGTAACAAGCGTCACGATCGCGATGCCTGGACGAAGCAAATCGAGGAAGCTAATCGTTGCTGAACTTGTGGGACACCAGCAGCGCTTCTGGCACCTGTATTTTGATGGCGGTCGGTAGTTCCAGGCAAATCCCCGGCACCGGCCGGACTGAAACCCACAGCACGTTCAGTGCGAGATTCAGATCTGCAAACACGACATTGTCCTGATAACAACGCAGTACACCTTCGATACGTTGAACGGTGGCTTGCATGGCATCCCGTGGCTTGTCGCGCAGGCGGGGAATGATCATCATGAAATCACTCAACCGGGTGCCGTCCGTATCTGTGGTAGGGACGCGCTTCCAGAGCGGCTCGCCAGGCAACAGGCTGGTGATATTGCTACCCGTAAAACGTTGGAGGCTCACTTATGTATCCAGCGCAGGTACATAATTAATTTATAGCACAATCTCTTTTCCTCGTCAGTCCCGGCAGGTTGCCCGGGTTGAAATACCAGGTTATCCACCTCTTTTGACTATACTCAGCAGAAGGAAACTGATAATCGACTTTGGAACAGGAGATAATACTGCCCGACTCTGCGGACAAGACAGGCCTGATTATGATCGGGGCCAGGCAGGTGCGTTGTGGGAGTTGCTCGATCTTTAGTGCCCGGTACGTATTCAGTTCCGGCTTGCATCCGGCTCGCATTCCTGTGCTGGAACCGAAATGGTGTTATGCCTGGCTTTTATTTTCCATCAGGGTCGCGACCACCGCTGTCCAAGCTGCGGCAATATTCTCCAGGTTGTAGCCACCGCCGCCCATCGCCAGCAAACGACCCTGGCAACATTGATCAGCGATTTCGCTCAGACTGGCCGCAGCCCTTGCATGGGCATGTGATGAATAGGCCATGTGGGTAATTGGATCGCCATGCAGGCTGTCAGCGCCACATTGCAACAGGATAAATTCGGGCCGAGCGTCACGTATAAAGTCTTCTGCCTGTGACCAGACTTTATCAAATACCGCATCACCGGCACCCATCGGCAGCGGCACATTGAGCTTGGTACCCACCGCCATGTCGCGACCGGTTTCGTTCGCCTCGCCGGTACCCGGGTAGAGGTAATTGCCGTCCTCGTGCAGGTCGACAAAGATCAAATCCGGATCAGTCTCGAAACTGTAGAACACGCCGTCACCATGATGCGCATCGATGTCCACATAGGCGATGCGCTTCACGCCATGGTCGCGTCGCAGCGCCTCGATGACGATGCCGCAATCGTTGAAAACGCAGAATCCCGCCGCACTGTCACGCCGGGCATGGTGCAGGCCTGCAATGGGCGTGAAGGCACGGGTACACTCCCCGCGCATGATGAGATCAACCGCTTTCAGGGTGGTGCCTGCCACCGTCGCAGCAGCTTCGTATACACCGGGAAATGCCGGCGTATCGCCCCGATCCAGGTAACCGCTACCCGCCAGCGATGCAAGTTTGACCCGTTCCACATAGTCGTGGGTATGAAAGTACTCAAGCTGGGCCTGGCTGGCCTGAACGGTCGTAAAGGTTTTGCAGTCCGGTTCCAGTCCCTGCTCACGAAATGCGGAATAAAACGCATCGAAACGTTTCGGCCCAAACGGATGTTCCGCACCAAAACTGTAACGGCCCAGAGCGGGATCGGTGCAGACACATACCGGCATTGATATACTCCTGATTCATCGAACTGGATAAACGAGTATCCCAGTATATGCCGCGGATTCGAATTACTGTAGGCCCAATTAGTCTTACCGCCCGTCTGCGCAACACGCCCACCGCCGCGGCAATCCGCGCCGCCCTTCCCCTTGAGTCGAGTGCCCGCACCTGGGGTGACGAGGTCTATTTCAGCATCCCGGTCGACGCCGCCCTGGAAGCCGATGCCCGTGACGTGGTGCAGGCCGGCGAACTAGCCTTCTGGGTGGAAGGAAACTGTATCGCCATTGGCTTCGGGCCAACGCCGGTATCCCGGGGCGAGGAAATTCGCCTCGCCGCTCGCACCAATATCTGGGCCGACAGCACGGATGATGTCCGCCAGTTTGCGGCTGTCAGGAACGGCGATCCGGTCCGGGTGGAAGCTTGTGTGGAAAGCGAAGCATGATTCATCAAGACAGTTTCACTGTTACTACCCGGGGCCGCGGCACGTACGAAGTGACCGAACAGGTCGGACGGATTGTCGACGCCGCCAACATGGCGACCGGTCTGTGCCATGTATTCGTCCACCACACCAGTGCCTCCCTGATGCTATGCGAAAACGCCGATCCCACGGTCCGCCATGATCTGGAGGCGTTCATGAACCGCACCGTCCCGGACGGGGATCCTCTGTACCGGCACACACTGGAAGGCCCCGATGACATGCCGGCCCACATCCGCACCGTCCTCACCCAGACCGGGCTGGCGATTCCGGTCCGCAACGCCCGTTGTGACCTTGGCACCTGGCAGGGGATTTATTTATGGGAGCACCGCACTGCCGGGCACACCCGCAAACTGACGGTGACTGTGCAAGGGGCCTGAAAAGCAGGACCGGTTTCTGCCCGGCACGCTGTAACTATTTAGCAGCCAGTTTCCGTTCGAGATACGATCCGGCCATGATCTGACCATGATCTAACAAGGACTCCGAACTTCTTTTTTTCGCCCGAATATATTTTCTGATTCGACCCGATAACGGGATTATCGGCGACGGCGCGGTGGAAAACATTAGTTGGTATTGGTATACCCGGTTCATTCTGTTTTAGACGCCCAGATCTTGTTCCACTCATCCCTGCTCAATTGCGCTTTCATCTTAAAACGCAGATCAAGAAACGACTGGTCGTCTTCATCAATATATAAATTTAGTTTGTCAGCCGCCCGCATGGCGTCCTGTTTGGTCGCGGAATAACTGGTCAGGCGTTCGAGCAGCACTTCCCGCTCTTTCTTCACCTGTTTCTGGAATGTATCGTGCGCCTTTTCCCAGTTATCAATCAGCGTCACAATATCACCCTGCCGCATCTTATCCGACACAACTGTTTCGACCCTCTTTACTAGATCCTTTGGCGAATTGCCTTTTACAAATGTGGTAATACTCGTAGCTGCGCCGCCTAAAAACAAATAACCCAGCAGAATAATGAGTACCTGGCCCCGTTGTCCTGCCATGTATTTCATTTGTCTGCACCTTGCTGCACCTTGCGTGGCTGGATCGTTGCCTCAATGGCATTTTTTTCATACCGGACAATTTGATCCCATTCCTTCGTTGTAGTTAATGACCGGGCCTGCAGATTCAGATCGATAACCCTTGCCTGCGCCTGCCGGCGTTGGTCTGCAAATTCCGCGATCAGACCATCCATCTCCTGTCGGGTGACATCATAG
>JAJDNN010000203.1 GCA_022340685.1 Pseudomonadota bacterium | reverse complement strand
CTACCTAAGGACAGTGAACTCGTACCACGCTGATGAATATTTTCTCAGACAAACAAACCGTGGTGAGACCGGCGGACCAGACCGCGATGCAGGGGCTGGTGCAGCAGTATCGGGCAGTTCGACAGGCATCGGAAGATCTGTGTGCGCCGCTGGAAATCGAAGACTACGGGGTCCAGACCATGGTGGATGTCAGTCCGCCCAAATGGCATCTGGCCCACACCAGTTGGTTTTTCGAAACATTTCTCCTTGCGCCTTTGTTACCAGGCTATCGACACTATCATCCGGATTTCGTCCGGTTGTTCAATTCCTATTACGAACAGGTTGGCGACTATCATCCTAGGCCCATGCGCGGCCTGTTGTCACGGCCCACGGTGAAAGAAGTGTTTGCCTATCGGGCGCATGTGGATCAGGCCATGCTGGTGTTGCTGGAGCTAAGCGAAACGACGGCTTCGGAACATACCGAGCGGCTGACTCGAATCGGTCTGAATCATGAGCAACAGCATCAGGAACTGATGTTGACTGACATCAAGCATATTCTTGGTAGCAATCCACTGCGCCCCGCGTACCGGCAGCTGGTACGACCTGTGGTTCAGGCTGGCCCCCTGCATTGGCAGGAATACGAGGGCGGGCTGGTGAAAATTGGTGCCACTGGTGATGGCTTTTTTTATGACAATGAAGCGCCGCGCCACAAGACCTGGCTTGAACCCTTCCGGCTGGCTTCCCGTCCGGTGACCAACCGGGAATACCTCGAATTCATCAATGATAATGGTTACCAACGTCCGGAATTCTGGTTGTCGGAAGGCTGGTCAGCCCTGCGGCAAGACCGTTTCAGCCAACCACTGTATTGGGAACAGCGGGATGGCGACTGGTATGAAATGACACTGGGAGGACTGCGGCCACTGGATATGGAAGCCCCGGTCTGCCATGTCAATTATTTTGAAGCGGATGCCTATGCCGCATGGGCAGGGCAGCGTCTACCGACCGAGATGGAATGGGAACATGTTGCCAGTGAACAAAACGTTGCTGGCAACCTGCGCGATAACGATTGGTTGCAACCGGTTGCGGCGGCGGGAACTGGCGGCATGCAACAATTGTATGGCGATGTCTGGGAGTGGACCCGGAGCGCCTATAACCCGTACCCGGGCTTTACGCCACCGGCCGGAGCGCTGGGGGAATACAATGGCAAGTTCATGTGTGGCCAGTATGTCTTGCGTGGCGGGTCCTGCGTTACGCCTGCCGATCATATCCGGGCCAGTTATCGCAATTTTTTCTACCCGGCGGATCAATGGCAGTTCAGCGGTATCCGGCTGGCGGGAGACCTGTCGTGAGCAGGCAGGTTAACAGTGCAGTCCGATTTTATGACAATCATCCACAGCCGGCAGATTTTTATGCCGAAGTACTGCACGGCCTGCGTCGTCAGCCCAGATATATCCCGCCCAAATTCTTTTATGACGAAACAGGCTCGCAACTGTTCGATGCGATCTGTCAACAGCCGGAATATTATCCCACCCGTACAGAAATGCAGTTGTTGCATACCCATGCCGGTGAAATCGCGGAATTGATTGGATCCGACTGTCTGCTCATCGAACCGGGGAGTGGTAGCAGTCACAAGGTGCGCTTGTTGCTCGATGCCCTGCAACCCGCAGCGTATATGCCAATGGATATTTCACGGGCCCACTTGCTGAAGGCGGCGCAACGGCTGGCTGATGATTATCCCTGGCTGGAAGTGCATGCCACCTGTATTGATTTTACGACGGAACTGGAACTGCATTTTTGTCCACCCAATCTGCACAAGGTCGCGTTTTTTCCGGGTTCCAGTGTGGGTAACTTCGAGCCGCGAGAAGCGATTACATTTCTGCAGCGTGTTGCCGAGATGGTCGGTACGGGGGGTGGCCTGTTGATCGGTGTCGACTTGAAAAAAGACGAAACGATCCTGAATGCTGCTTATAATGATGAAAAAGGAATGACGGCCAGGTTTAACCTGAATTTGCTAACGCGGATCAATCGTGAACTGGAGGGGGATATTGAACCCGATAAATTCAGCCATTGGGCATTTTATAATTCTGATTCAGGCCGAATCGAAATGCATCTGGTTAGTCAGACTGACAATCGAATCAGCGTAGCGGGTGAAAAATTCCTGTTCCGGGATGGTGACAGTATCCACACCGAAAACTCGTATAAATATAACCCGGATGAATTTGTTCGTCTGGCCAGTCAGGCCGGGTTTGAATCAGTGGCAGTGTGGTGTGATCCCGACAGGCTGTTTAGCCTGCATTACTTCACCGCGGTGTAACGCGCTACGTATGTGGCAGGGCAGACCCGGTAAGACAATCGGATCTGCCCTGGTTAATCGATGCCAAGTTGCTGATGGTAGATCGCAATCCGGACTATTTGAACATCCAGCCAAATTCCAGCCGGCCCAGGCCCACTGCAGGCGTGCCTGCATTATCGGTATTGAGATATTGCTGGCCCACACTGGCTTTGATGAACATCGCCTGGCCAACATCGAAACGCACGCCGCCCAGCCAGCCATAGGTGTAATTATCCGCACTGTAGGTCGGCTGGTAGCCGTTGCAAATATAGCCATAGTAGGGGTAATACCAGCACGCATTTTGCGGCGGGCCGTTAGCGATATCGGTGTCGATATACTGCCAGCCGATGACGCCGGTCACAAACGGCGTGAATCGCTTGGGCATGAAGTTGTAGGTGAATGCAAGATTTGCGTTGCTGCCATACAAATTACCGCCGCCAGTCTTGGACGCGCCGTTCTCATCGAAATAGTTAGCGTTGTAGCTGATATTACTCCAGTTCACGTTGAAGTTGAGTGCCATCTTTTCATTGAAGTTATAGCCGACGCCAAAGCCCCAGCCAATCGTGTCATTCAGGTCGGCGGAGGTATCGTCATTAAAACTGATCGAGGCAGAACTGATATACTGTGCAATCAGGCTGAATTCCCATTTGTCGGTACGGTTGCTGGGTGACGAAAATGATGGAGAGTCGTCTGCCGCAACCGCAGTTCCCGTTAGCATCCCGAGACAGAACAAGGACAGAACCAAATAGCTTGTCAGCGCCGGTTTTGTTAAATGATGCATATGTATCCCCCCGAGAGATTTAAATTGGAAATTTGTTTGCCCTGGGTTTATCTGCTTATCACAGTTTATTGCAAATCCATTGACTTGTTATCCAGCAGCCGCAGCCAGCCTTTAATAATACGATAGATCACCCAGATCGTATTTGCAATCAGTATGAAATAGCCCACGATAATAACAAACGTGACCGCACCGATAATGTACCAGACAAGGCTGTACCAGAAGGTGCGAATTTGCCACTGGAAATGGGATTCCAGCCAGGTACCCCGGACTTCATCAATTTTTACGTAGTTAATGATGACTGCTGCAACATAGCTGAGCAGGGTCAGATAACCCAGGGCCTGCAACAGGTAGATAATCTTGGTCAGGGTAATCAGTGCAGGATCGACCTGTATGCCAAAGTCAGCGTCCCGGGTGTATTGTTGTTGCATGGTTCGTGTACGACGAGCAAAGGGTTGTGCTGGAAACTATACCATGAATCAACGCCACCAGCGGGGACATGATTACTGGCCCAGCCAGCGGGTACGGGCCTGCGCGGCCTGGGGCGTTGCCTCGGGATCGGGTATGAGCACGCAGGTGTCCAGCGGCGCAGGCTGGAGTGTGAGCGTCGTTTCGTACAGCTCGTCGCGCCGGAAGTAGTGGAGCCGGACCGGGTGATCCGGCGGATAGGTGTGGATGCGCTGTTCCAGATCAGTCTTGTCGGTTTTCAGTCCATCAAGCGCAACAATGACATCATCGGCCGACAGGCCCGCCTGTTGCGCCGTGCCATTGTCGAATACCTGGCTCAGGCGGGCGCCAGCCGGATCATCGACCACACTGGCGCCCAGTCCGATGACGGGGTTGTGATCGTTTGGATCTGCCGCTTTGCCACCCTTGTCATCCATGGTGCGGGCCGGGCGCAGGTGGTACGCGATACCGACACTCGCCAGCAAGGGTTCGAGTGGCAGGTCATCGGTACCATGCAGATAGCGATCAAAAAAGTCACCCAGATCCCGGCCGCAAAGTTCACTGGCCAGTGTTTCGATCTCCCCTTCGATCAGACCGCGGCCGGTCTGGCCGTAGTCTTGCCACAAGCGGTGCATCAGGTCGTCGAGTGATCGCTGCTGGTTACTGGCCTGACGCAGGGTCAGGTCCAGGGCCAGAGCCAACAGACTGCCTTTGGCGTAATAACTGACAATGGTGTTTGGCGCACTCTCGTCCTGTTTATAGAACCTTGTCCAGGCGTCGAAACTGGACTCGGCCACACTCTGTCTGAACCGGCCCGGGTTGCGCAGTACGCGAGTGACGGTCTGGCCAAGCAGCTCCAGGTAATCCTGTACCGGGATGACGCCACTCCGTATCAGCGCCAGATCATCGTAATAGGCCGTAATGCCTTCGAAGGCCCAGAGCTGACGGGTGTGGTTTTCGTTCAGCAGGTCATACGGCACAAACGCAGCCGGTTTGATGCGTTTTACATTCCAGAGATGAAAGTACTCATGACTGCACAGGCCCAGGAAGGTCCGGTAGGCATCTTCGACATCCTGGTTGCCGGCCAGTGGGAGGTCATTGCGACGGCATAAAAGACTGGTCGAGGCACGGTGCTCCAGGCCACCATAGCCGTCACCGACCACCTGAACCAGAAACAGGTAACGTGGGATAGCCGGGAGTTCGCCAAACAGCGCGATGTGGGTCGTGCAAATTTTCTGCAAATCCTGACACAGACGCGTCATATCAGCGCGGTGATGGCCGGTCAGGACAACGTCGTGGGGAATCCCGCCGGCCTCGAACGTGGCCAGCGTGAAATCACCCATTTCCACCGGGTGGTCAATAAGTTCGTCGTAATTGGCCGCCTCGTACTGGCCAAAGCCATAGGCAGCAGCACCGGCGCGTGGCAGGGTAGTGGCGACCCGCCAGTCATTACCTTTACCAGGCGGGGATTGAATATCCACCCGGCAGGGACTCGCTTCCTGCCCATGCACTATGAGAAACACGCTGGTTCCATTGAAGAATGCGTGATGTGTATCGAGATGGGCGGTGCGTACCGACAGGTCCCGGCCATAGACTTCATAGTCGATCATCAACGGACCTTCACAGGGCGCGCATTGCCAGGTGCTCGAATCCACCTTGCTGATTGTAACCGGCTGACCCTCTGACTCCGCGCGGATTGAAATGACATTACGCGCGAAATCCCGAATCATGTAACTGCCCGGGATCCAGGCCGGCATCGATACGCGTTGTCCCAGCCGGTCAGGTTGTTCGATGTGGCAACTCACGCCAAACACATGTGCCTGCGGACGGGCGGGACAAATAGTGTAGCAAACCGGTGCAGTGGACATGGCGAAAGCAGGACGCGGCAAATGAATGTCTAACAGTACTTCATTCAGGGTATAACATTGAAGCGGATAAAGACTTCGTATTCACGCGGTGCAGCACTGTTGCCACCAGATTGGCCGGCGCGGGTCGGATTTCCACTGCCGGTGCCGAGCGCGATCCATTCACCAAGTCCGACGTTGACGGGAACCGGATGGCCATTCGCCAGAAAGGTACTGCCATCCTGGCGTTTCATTTCCTGAAAGGGCTGAACCGTCAGATTGACGATCGTGCCACGCAATTCCGGTTTGATCCGCAGGCCACTGTTGACTTTATTGTAGCGAATGGTTTCGGTCACCGTGCCATCAGGGTTAACGGTGCGACTCACTTCGGGCGCCGACCGGCCGGTGTGGAGCACGGCCCAGCTTCCTTCCTGTACCCGGACTTCCTGGTTGCCGGCTACGGCGATGTGATCCCGGGGAAGAAAATAGTCCTGTCCGGTCGAGTTGTGCTTGAGCACATTGGCGTCCAGGGAGACGGTGATTGCCATGGCGTGCAGCGGCGTGTCGAGATCCGCCACCAATGCTTCGATTTGCGGCAGGCTGGTGGCTGGCGTAACAATGACGACTTCATTGAGGCTGCCAGAGATTTCCGCGTCGGCAGGCAAGGCCGGTTTGATCAAGGGCAACAGGTTTTCCGCCGAGATGTGATGCAGGTGAATCGCCTTGTCGACCCGTTTGGCGGCGTAACCGGCAGAGGCGGTTGCCAGCAGCACGACAAGCATGACCCAGCGGATCCATTTGACTGTTTTCATATGTATAACCTGCGCAAGTTTGGGTCCGGCTGGCTGATCTCCCAGACTTCGTCAAAAAAAGCGCCGAGCGGACGCGCCGTCATGGGGTCATTGAAACTGGCGATTCCTTCATAGCGATCTGCAAGCTGGCGCTTGATTACACCACGATCGTCGAAAATCATAAAGGCCTGATTGTATTCCTTGTAATTCTCATGCACGAGCCGGATGTGTATGCTGCTGCTGAGTTTGCGGGACAACTCGATAATGCGATGATTATGCGAGACCAGTGGCTCGACCTGCTTTAGCAGGATCCGGATCCGGACGCGCGGTTGGCGGCTCGCCAGCTGACCCATGAGGGTGATGAATTCGCTCTTGTCATACAAGCGACCGTCCAGTTGGCGGGAGAAAATGTCTACGGTGCGCCGGGTTTGACGCAACATGGCCAGCGTAACCGCAACATTGTCTGCGCTGCTTTGCAGGTTCAGTTGATGGCTGTCCTGCCCCAGGATGTAGGTGTCGAGATTCTCCATGCTGTTGGGAGTATACCGTCCGGGCGGTGTTACGTGCCGAGATCCCGTTCCATATAATAGTGTGGAATGCCGGCATCCATGAATTCCTCGCCTCGCCTGGTAAAGCCGTGCCGGGCATAAAAGTCGACTGCACTGGTCTGGGCGTGCAGAAACACCCGCGACAGGCCGGCGCTGACAGCTTCCTGTAACAAGGCCTGCAACAGGGCGGAACCTACGCCCTGCTGACGCCAGTCGCGCAATACCGCCATGCGCCCGATATGGCCGTCCGGCAGCAGCCTGCCAGTACCAATCACCTGACCAT
>JAJDNN010000201.1 GCA_022340685.1 Pseudomonadota bacterium | reverse complement strand
GCAGTTGGGTATGCCGTAGAGGATTGTCATTGTTTTTTTACCGCCAAGACGCAGTTAATATCACCATGTCATTGCGGTGGATAGTTGTCTGGCTTCAAATATCGCGTAAGAGTTCGTTAATACCTACCTTACTGCGGGTCTTTTCATCGACCTGTTTGACGATCACCGCACAATAAAGGCTGTACTTACCATCTTTTGACGGCAGATTGCCGGAGACCACCACGGATCCCGCCGGGATCCGGCCATAGGTGATTTCATCGGTCAGGCGGTTGTAAATCCGGGTTGACTGGCCAATGTAGACACCCATGGAAATCACCGAGCCGGTCTCGACAATGACACCTTCAACGACTTCGGAACGGGCGCCAATAAAACAATTGTCTTCGATGATGGTCGGAGCGGCCTGCAGTGGTTCCAGTACGCCACCGATACCGACGCCGCCGGACAAATGTACGTTCTTGCCAATTTGTGCGCAGGAACCGACCGTGGCCCAGGTATCGACCATGGTGCCGCTATCCACATAGGCGCCGATGTTGACGTAGGACGGCATCAGTACCACGCTGGGTGCGATGTACGCGCCCTGGCGCACCGTGGCCGGGGGTACAACGCGTACGCCTTCATTGCGGAACTCGCGCGAATTGTAATCGGCATACTTGGCCGGCACCTTGTCAAAATAATTGGTGAAACCGCCTTTTATGAAGTTGTTATCGTGAATGCGGAAAGACAACAGCACGGCTTTTTTAAGCCACTCGTTGACCACCCAGTCGCCGTCCTTTTTTTCAGCCACGCGGACTTCACCCTTGTCGAGCAAATGCATCGCTTCAGTGACAGCTTCACGAACGATAGTGTCGACGCTGCGCGGCGTGATCTCTGCGCGGTTCTCAAAGGCATTTTCGATGATGTTCTTGATGTCGCTCATGCAGGTGTCTCCAACGGGCTTGGGCTTATAGCAATGTAAAGTGGGTAAGTATAACGAACTGACGGCGACCTAGCCTACCGTCTTGAGGTATTCGGTAATGCGGCGGGCCGCATCTGCACATTCATCCTGGCTGGCCACCAGCGCCATGCGTACACGGTTCTGGCCGGGATTGATGCTATTCGCGGTACGTGAAAGGTAACTGCCCGGCAGGACCGTGACATTCTGATCGGCAAACAGTCCCCGGGCGAAACGGGTGTCATCTTCAGGCGTTTGCGGCCACAGATAAAAACCCGCCATGGGTTTTTCCACCGCCATGACCGGTGACAGGATTTCCAGCGCCGCATCGAACTTGGCACGGTATTGGTCCCGGTTCGCGATGACATGCTGCTCATCGTTCCAGGCAGCGATACTCGCGGCCTGATGATGCAACGGCATGGCGCAGCCGTGGTAAGTCCGGTATTTCAGAAACTGTTGCATAATACTGGCATCCCCGGCCACGAAACCGGAGCGCAGTCCGGGCAGGTTGGAACGCTTGGACAGGCTGTGGAATACCACACAGCGGCGGTAATCGTCGTGACCGGCGGCTGCCGCGGCCTGTAGCAGGCCAGTCGGGGGATGCTGTTCGTCAAAATAGATTTCCGAATAGCATTCATCGGCGGCGATAATGAAATCATGCCGTTCCGCCAGTTCAATCAGTCGTTGCAGGGTCGGAGTGTCGATGACGGCGCCGGTTGGATTGCCGGGCGAGCAAAGATATAACAACTGGCAGCGTTGCCACTCGGCGGCCGGAACCGCATCGAAGTCCGGTATGAAATGATTGTCGGCCAGGGTGTTGAGGTAAACCGGCTTTGCGCCGGCCAGCAGGGCAGCACCCTCGTATATCTGGTAAAACGGATTGGGCATCAGGACCGTCGGCTGCGGGGTGCGATCAACCACCGCCTGGGCAAAGGCAAACAGGGCCTCTCGCGTACCGCTGACCGGTAACACATGGCGCTCTGGATCGAGTGATCCGGCAGGCAGTTTGAAGCGGCGGGTCAGCCACTGACTGATGACTTCACGCAGCGCCGGTTCGCCCCGGGTCAGGGGGTAGTGAGACAGACCATCAAGCGCATTACGCATGGCGGTCAGGACAAAATCGGGGGCGCTATGTCGGGGTTCGCCGATTGACAGCGAAATGGGGGTCCGATCGGCAGGTGGTTGCACCCCGACCTTGAGGGCAGCGAGTCTTTCGAAGGGATAGGCGTGAAGCTTGTCGAGATCCGGGTTCATGGTATAAATGACACTGCCCTTGAGACAAATGGCCGGCTAGACAGCTCTGAAAAATGGTCCAAGAGTATAGACGAATCGAAACGCGTGACAAAGCCACACCATCTTCTACCTGTCTTCAGCCTACTGCTCACCGCCACCCTGTGGGGCGTATTTTGGTACCCGCTGCGTCTGCTGGAGTCGCAAGGTCTGCATGGCCTGTGGAGTTCATTGTTGTTGTATACCGGGACGCTGGTTGTCGCACTGCCCTTGATGCGGGGTCGGATACACGAGTTGGGTCGGGCGCCCTGGCGACTGTTTTTGATCGGCCTGGCCAGCGGAATTTGTAATATCGCCTTTATTCTGGCGATGTTGGAAGGCAATGTGGTGCGGGTGCTGTTCTTGTTCTACCTGTCACCCCTCTGGGCGACCTTGATGAGCTGGGTGTTTCTGGGCGAAAAGGTGTCAGCCCGCACTGTCGGCATATTGTTTATCGCGCTGACCGGAGCGGTCATCATGCTCTGGCAGCCGGGTACCGCCATACCCTGGCCGCGTGAAGCGGCCGACTGGCTGGCCCTGTTGTCCGGATTCAGTTTCGCTTTCCTTAATGTGGTCGTGCGGCATTTACAGTCCGTGTCGGTGTATACCAAGACGGTCGTGGGTTGGCTGGGCGTCATTTTTATAGCAGGACTACTGATAGGGGTGACCGGCCAGTCCCTGGCGACAGCAAGCACAGCGGCGATCATTGCTGCGCTCCTGATCGGTCTGGTGGTTCTGGTCGTGATGACCCTGTCAGTCGTTTACGGGGTGACCCACATGCCAGTACAGCGCTCCGCAATTATTCTGTTGTTTGAAATTGTCGCGGGTGCTGTCTCGGCCCAGTTGTTGACCGATGAAACGATTTTGCCGCGTGAATGGCTGGGCGGGATGCTGGTCATTACTGCTGCGTACCTGTCGGCCCGCTCTCAGCACTCATCCTGACAGGACTAAACAATGACCGAACTTACCCGTATTTTACACGTGAGCCTGATCGTTGCTGATCTGGATCGCGCGCTCGATTTTTACAACGCTGTTCTGGAACTGCCGATTGATTCCGATCGGCCTGAACTGGGTTACCCTGGCGCCTGGCTGAATATCGGCGTCCAGCAAATCCACCTGTTACAGCTACCCAATTGTGACCCGATAACGGGCCGGCCAGAGCATGG
>JAJDNN010000185.1 GCA_022340685.1 Pseudomonadota bacterium | reverse complement strand
CAATGTAACCGGATTGCCCTACGCTTCTGTGAGACAAGGATTACATATCAATCTCCCTACATTGATTATGCTTAAGTCTACAAGGACGTGGGGGGTTGACAGGGACGTCTCTTATTTTAAGCCCAACCTGAACAGGGAGGTTGTTATGCTCGTAATATCACGGAATCATCAGGAAAGCCTTACCATCACCACCCCGACGGGTGAACAGATCACGATCCGCATACTCGACGCTTCACGCGACTCGGCCATGCTGGGGATTGAAGCGCCGTCTGACTTTATGGTTTCACGGGAAGATTCGGTAGCGCGGGAGACCTGGAAATCCTTGTCCCGGCACACAGGTTAATCGCCAGTCCAGTCTTACCCGGATGAGACATGGGACTTACGTTCGTTGCCGGGAGATTTACAGGCCATATAACGGGCAATCTGTTTGATTGCTTAAAAGCCAGGTGCAATGCAGGATTGGTTTTGATTTATCTCAATCAAATCCTGGCTGGTATCGCCGGTGTTTGTTTTACCATTCGGGTATCACTTTTCGCGTTGCCATTCCTGGGGCGGTACAGGGTTCGGGTCGTTCCACAGACCACGTTTAGCCGCCTTTGCTTCATCCTCGGCAGCCGCGTACAACGCCCAATCCTTGGCTAGCTGTTCATTCATAGTTTCCTTGTTGTGCCAGGCCAATCCGGCCTTGATCTGTTCAAGATTCATATCCTGGCCGTTGAGCAGTACTTTTCCTACAATGCGGCCGTAGCGGTCTCGCCTGGCGTAATCAACAACAACATATTTACCCGTAACCAGATCTGACAAATTTGTCATGGAATTCTGTCCGTAGGGTTGTCCAATTTCGGGGGCAATGATGCCTGAGAGCCGGATACCGTATTGGGCATTGCCCGCTCCCAGTACTACCAGGAAATCTCCGTCGTTAACACGGAGCACGCGGCCAGTGAGTGTGTCTGACATAACGGGTGCACTAACAACCAGCAGTATGAATAATATTAATATGCCACGCATGAATATATGATAGCAGACAAGTGGCGTCAGGACGGTGGAGTGGCATCCACAGCATGCTGAGCCAGTAGAGTAATTGTTGCAGTGAAAATTTTACTCTTTCACGCGTGAATATTACTGATATTTGCTCTCTGAGCCTGAATGTTTGCACTACCGCAAAATTCAAAAGACGATCCTGGATTAGGCGACTATACTTGGTGATTGTATGAATTCTGGTATGCCTGGTGTGATAAGGGCCTTTAGCCTGGATATGCCGCTCAACAAACAGGTGTTGGAGGAAATAATGATGCGATACAAACCAAACATAATTGCGATTGTTCTGGTGTTATTGATTAGTTTTTTTACCGGCCCGGCGCTGGCTGCGGACGATGATTCT
Organism: Pseudomonadota bacterium; assembly: GCA_022340685.1. GTDB lineage: Bacteria > Pseudomonadota > Gammaproteobacteria > UBA6429 > Thiohalophilaceae > JAJDNN01. Next base: position 1,839 of record JAJDNN010000185.1, on the reverse strand, counting down.
GCATACGGCACTGCTAAAGTGAACATGCATGAATATCCCACCATCAATGCAGTATTTGATGTGAATTATGAAGACCCGAATAAATTGAATATTCTCTATGCTTTTGTAAAGAACACAGCCAAACCGCTTAAAGGGAAAATGGTAGTTGTTACTCATGGGCCCGAATTACGGGCATTCGCCAAGGAAAATTACATCAAGTACCAGGGCATCGTGGACAAGATGGCGGAGCTGGCCGAGCAGGGCGTTGAATTCAGAATGTGTAACAATGCCATGCGGGCAGCGGGCTATGAAGCCACAGACATGCCCGGTTTTATAACCATTGTGCCAGCCGGCTTTCCTGAAATTGCTTATTTACAGTCGCAGGGTTACCAGTATATCAATCCCTTGCCTTTGTCGGTCAGGGATGTACGTTATCTGGAGCAGCCGCAGCTAAAGAAAAAGTAATCAGGGATTACATAGTCGGGTATACAGAAAAGATATGTCACTCTACCTCCGGCTTTATCATTGTTTAAACCTGATAACCGCTGTAATCAGGAGAATATTACATGAGTGAGAAGGACGTTATTACATTTCCTGGTGGCAAGGTCGACGTGACCTGGGATGGGCGCCTTTGTATACATATTGGCGAGTGTGGCCAGGCGCAGGGTGAATTGTTTGTCGGCGGTCGCAAGCCCTGGTGCAAACCTGATCTTGTGGATATTGGCCATGTAGTTGAGGTTGTTGAAAGCTGCCCGTCGGGCGCGCTGGTCTACCAGAGTAGAGAAGGTGGTGTGACAGAAAGGGCTGATGCGGAAAATACCGTTACGGTAGTCTATAAAGGACCCTATTTTATGCGCGGCGATCTTGAAATTGAAGGTGCGGCGGATAACATGCCAGGCGTCAGCTATCGTGCCGCACTGTGTCGTTGTGGGAAATCGATGAACAAGCCGTTTTGCGACAACAGCCATGAAACTGCCGGGTTTCAGGACTATGGTGCTGTCGGTGAAAAGGGGCAGGCTCTGGGTGAGACGGGAGGCAAACTGAGTGTCAGGCTCATTCCCGATGGGCCGCTAATATTGTCAGGGAATCTGACAATCCGGGCCAGTAGTGGCCGCAAGGCCTGGCAAGGCAACAATATCGCCCTGTGCCGCTGCGGCGCATCGGCTAACAAGCCTTTTTGCGATGGGAGTCATACGGCTGCAGGTTTCAAGAGTGACTAGTCTTTTTCAAGACAATTACAGAACAGCAGGGAATGAAAAAATCATGCTAATCTCAGGTTTTTACTTACGGTGTAAAGTATGAAAAATATAATATGCTTAATCCTGGTCCTCGCGCTGTCGTCCATTGGTGTCAGCGTTAGCGCGGAGAAAATTTACGAAAGCGTCGATAGCAAGGGGAACGTCGAGTTCAGTGACCAACCCGGTCCCGAAGCAAAGCAGATTGATGTCGATCCGAATGTCGTGAACACTGCGCCAATACCACCCGGTGAATTATCTACATCGCCAGCGCCCGCCGCACCAAACCCTGCACCAGAAACACCAGCAGAATCCGGCAGTATTCAGGAGACTGGTGTGGGTACTGATTATGAAGCTGAACAGCGTCATGCCGAGGAGCGTAATGCAGAAATCCTGCACGAAGAAGGTTCACAGGAACCCGGACGTGGTGAGCCAGCAGGGGAAGCGGTACGTGGTGGAGTCCACCGCAGATAGGAATAATGAATCGCATCAGCCTGGATATTCTTTCAGCAGGTCGAAAATATTTTATAGCGATCGTTGCCATAAATTGTCTTTGATTGAATGCATTCTTGCTGTATTTGACTTTTGGCAGGAGGTGACTGCAAAACACGCACATTCGTTGAGC
>JAJDNN010000171.1 GCA_022340685.1 Pseudomonadota bacterium | reverse complement strand
CCGAAGAAGACCTGGGTACACTGGGTGCTGTATAACCTGCCAATCGAATCAAGCGGGTTGCCGGAAGCGGTGTCCACCTTACCGACCGGGACTCAGGAAGGGGTTAACGACTGGCAACGCACCGGATACGGCGGGCCCTGTCCGCCAATTGGCCAGCATCGTTATTTTTTTAAACTGTATGCGCTGGATGCGGTGTTGCCGGACCTGAAGCAGCCAACCAAGGAGCAACTCGAAGCTGCGATGCAGGATCATATCCTGGAAGAGGATCAACTGGTCGGTGTTTACCAGCGATGAGAGGTACTGCAGTGGATCGCCACTCGATATGGGCAGGATTGGCCCTGGCTTGTGTGCTAGCGAGTTGCGGGTCTCAGCCCGAGAAGACAATTTCGATGCCGACCTTGAACAATCTCACCTATGCGGGAATTTACCGAACACCGGTGACTTTGCAGAACGGCACTTATGAGGGCCAGCCATTCGTGCAGGGTGGTGCCGCCCGTCCCCGCGTTCAACTGGTTTCTTCCCTGCAGGTGTACGGTGATCTGGATGGCGATGGGTCGGATGAGACTGCCGTGTTTCTGACTGAAAGCTCGGCCGGAAGTGGCACCATTACCTGGTTGGCAGTGGTAGCACAGCGTAACGGCCAGGCAATGAATGTGGCGACACGTCGTATCGGCGATCGGGTACAGATCCGGTCACTGACCTATAAGAAAGGCACACTGGTACTGGACATGATCGCAGCAGGTCCCCATGATCCCGCCTGTTGTCCAACGCTTAAAATCCGTAATACCTATCGACTCGATAGCGGTCAGCTTGTCGAAGTTGAGTCCCGAAAAGAGGGCCAGGTATCGCTTCGTGATCTTGAAGGCAGAATCTGGCGTCTGACACGGTTCCCGACGGACACCCCGGTCCCGGACGGGATCACTGTCAACATTGTTTTCAAAGAGGATAAGGTTGCAGGCACAGGCGGCTGTAATCGCTACTTTGCCAGTATCAAGAATAACGCGGCAGAAGAAATTGCCATTGGACCTATTAGCAGCACCCGGATGGCATGCCCACTGGCTGAGATGGATATGGAATCAAGATATCTGCAGGCATTGCAGAATGTCGAACGGTTTAGTTTCCTGGCAGGTGATCTGATATTGACATGGCAGGACAAGACAGGTGTGCATGCCATGCGTTTTGCCGGCCTGCAGGGTGAAGCAAACCAAAAAAGTTAAAAACTTGCGCGGGGTGAATCGTAGTCGTTCAGATTTGTTCGACTGTGACCATTCTGTATACTGGATGGAATAGTACAACGGGGAATACAAATGAAAAAAAACAATCATCGAATCCATTTGCTCGTGGGAATAATCCTGACGTCGACCTTGCTGGGCGCGTGTACCAGCGGGCACATGATAACTATTGATTCCGAGCCGCCTGGTGCCGAGATCCTGGCGAATGAAAAGCCGATTGGTAAAACGCCAAAGAAAATCGTTGCTGACGATGTATTTCCGCCCCGCTGGTACGGAGGCAGTTACATGGTCAAGGGCAAGCTGGGGCTTGAAAAAGAAGGGTGTCAGAAATACCAGATGGATGTAAATGACACTGTCCTGTCAAAGGATATCAAGGCGACACTGAACTGCAGTGAGGTACCCAGCCACAGCAAACCTCCCGTCTCTGCGGTACCTGCAAAAGCAACTGTTCCGCAAGGCGTGGAACAAAGTCTGCAACAACTCAAGGACTTGTATGATAAGGGTGTCATTACCGAGCAGGAATACCAGGCCCAGCGAAAACGCATCCTGGATAAAATCTGACTGCAGGATCAACCATACTGATTTACCCATGTCGCTATCCAGTACGGTAGTTGGCATGAAAATCTCATATTTGAAACGTCAGCCGTAAAGCCGGATCAATTCATACTTTTCTTGCCGGTATTCAAGCGTGTCAGGGTCTAACTCTGGTTAATCTTGAACAGCAGTCGTCCGGCGTATTGTTGTCCTGTCGGGTTGTATGGCGGTCAACAGGCTCGATGCTTCATGCAGTCTCGACGACCTGTTCAAGTTTGCTTGTGCCGGAATTCTGGAGTGGCTGCTATACTGTCCTTATCGCTTCCGGGTGTTAGTCTATGCCACAACCCATTCTCTGGTATTTCGCCGATCCCATGTGTTCATGGTGCTGGGGGTTTACCCCGGTGATTGAGCAAATCAAGCAACATTATGATGACAGGCTGAAGGTCGCTCTGGTAATGGGTGGGCTGCGTCCCGGGACGACGGAGTCGGTTACGCTGGCATTGCGGGAAGATCTGTTGCATCACTGGGATGCCGTGCAGCGCATGAGCGGGGCTGAATTTCGTACCGAAGGTGCGTTGCCAGATGGTTTTGTCTACGATACCGAACCGGCCGCACGCGCAGTCATCACCGTCGGCGGCATCAATCCGGTTGTGACGTTCCTGTATTACAAGTCTGTGCAGGCTGCGTTTTATACACAGAACGTCGACATAACACAGACAAATGAATTAACGCAGTTAGCCCATAACCTGGGCATCGACCCGCAGCAGTTTCGCAAGGAATTTGAGTCGGAAGACGCCAGACAAAAAACACGCCAGCATTTTGCGCAGACCCGCGCCTATGGCGTACAGGGATTTCCGACGTTAATAGCTGAGAATACGACAGCAAAGCGGGTGGTGACACGAGGCTATGGAAACTATGCCGATCTCAGGAAGACGATTGATGACTGGTTGTCCAGTGAGAGCGGTATGAATGGTTGTTGAGGTGTTAGTAATGGAAGTTGATGTTGATAACTATTGATCCAAACGGGTTCATCTTTTTCCTCGCAGTTACTGTTTTGGTCGCTGGTCTGGCAGTACCGGCATTGCCATTAGCCCGGACGGAAAGTGAAATAGCCAGTATTAGTAAGGCATTGCATGCGCAACTGGAATCGCAGGTTAGCAGTACAAACAAACCAGATCTCGACAGGAAGCAACTGCGCGAATTTTATACGCCAAGTCGGTATCGGCCGGTCTGGGTTGACAGTCGAGGTCCGCTGCTAAGAGCGGGACAATGGTTACTCACGTTGCAGGCTGCCAAACAAGAAGGGCTTAATCCAGAAACATACCACAGTACAGAGATCGAGCAGCTATGGGGAGCCAGTACTTCTGCTGAACTGGCTCGCCTTGAGCTGTTGTTGAGCGATGCTTTTTTTAAATACAGCGTAGATGTAAGCGTTGGCCGTACGGATCCTGAGATGATAGATCCAAACTGGAATATTCCGGTCCAGACCAGTGATGCGGTGAATGTGTTAAGGAACACCTTGGCTGCAGATAATTTTGATTCAGCCTTGTCAGAACTGGCGCCACCTCATGTTGGGTATCAAAGGTTACGAAACGCACTGGCAGGCTATCGGCAACTGGAACGCAACGGGGGCTGGCCCGCTATTCCGCCAGGCCCGTCGTTGAAATACGGTCAGTGGCATTCACAAATAAAAGTATTACGTCGCCGGTTAATCGCCGAGGGTGACCTGCAATTGGGACCGGTTTTGAATGAAAATATATTTGATACGCCGGTGTTGTACGCTGTCGAACGATTCCAGACACGATATGGACTAAAGGTTGACGGCATAGTGGGGCCAGCTACCCGGGCAACAATGAATGTTCCGGTTGCCAGGCGTATCGAACAGATCAAGCTGAACATGGAACGCTGGCGCTGGTTACCGAGAGATCTTGGCCAACGTTATCTTATGGTCAATATTCCGGGATTTGAGCTGGTTGCAATGGAAGACGGTCGGCCAAAATTTACCATGCGGGTGATTATCGGTACCTCGGAGCGACCAACTCCCGTGATCATGAGTAGTGTGCACACCATTATATTTAATCCTTTCTGGACAGTACCCGATACAATTGTTATTAATGATTTGCTTCCCAAGCAGCAACGTAACTCGACCTATTTGAAATCCAGGGGTATTCGTGTTCTTGCACGACATCCATATGGAAAAGAGCTTGATCCAGCCAAAATAGACTGGACCCAGGTTAATGCTGATAATTTCCCCTATATATTACGCCAGGATCCAGGTCCCACTAATCCGCTCGGCCAGGTCAAGTTTCTGTTCTCCAACCAGTTTCAGGTTTATTTACACGATACGCCGGAATACCATAAATTTGACCTTCCCGATCGTGAGTTGAGTTCAGGTTGTATCCGGGTAGATGATCCAGTTCAATTGGTGATTTATCTATTGGACCGGGATAATGACTGGACCCGGGAACATATCGAGACGGTTATCGCAGCAGGGGAAACGCGCAAAGTGCAGGTGCACGGGTTAGTGAAAATTTATCTGCTCTACTGGACGGCCTGGGTCGGGGAGGCCGGCGCGATGCATTTTTACAGGGATATTTATGCGGAGGATTCACTAATTTCATCATGTTCGTATGGCGCCAGGTGGCCTTGAAAATCTTGCAGGTTGGCCATAAATCAT
>JAJDNN010000151.1 GCA_022340685.1 Pseudomonadota bacterium | reverse complement strand
TCGGCTGCTACTGTGGCCCAGACGGCATAAGGGAGGACACATATCATGAGTCATGAAGTCGTCGAAAAAAATATCGGAATAATGATCATCTTCATTATTATCGTCATCAGTTTTGGTGGCCTGGTAGAAATTGTTCCGCTGTTTTTCATAAAACAAACCACCGAACCGGTCCAGGGTCAGCAAAAGTATTCAGCCCTGCGGCTTGAGGGACGGGATGTATACGTCAAGAATGGTTGTTATCTCTGTCATTCACAGATGATTCGCCCGTTCCGTGCCGAAACCGAACGTTATGGCCACTACTCGGTTGCCGGTGAATTCGTCTACGACCATCCATTCCAGTGGGGTTCCAAACGGACCGGTCCGGATCTGGCCCGCGTCGGCGGCCGTTATTCGGATGATTGGCACCGGGTGCACCTGATTAATCCACGAGATGTAGTCCCGGAATCCAATATGCCGCCCTTTTCGTGGTTGGCGGAGAACGAGCTGGATACTGCCTTGACCCCCACCAAGATGCGCCGGATGAATACTTTGGTCAGTGCGACCTGTAATGGTTGCGAACTCTACACGGAGGAAGAGATCGCCAAGGCACCGGATGAACTCAAGGGCAAAACCGAAATGGACGCCCTGATCGCTTACCTGCAGGGTCTCGGCACCGCCATTAAGGCAGGGAGGTAGATTATGGAATTCATGAACGATATTCGCGCCTGGTATACCGTTGTCATGTTCGTGGTATTCCTTGGAATTGTGTTCTGGGCCTGGAGCAGCAAAACCCAGCGGCGTTTCGATGAAGCGGCGCAACTGCCCTTCACAGAAACCGACTACCCACCTCGCGACAAGAATAAAGGAGACCATCATGAGTAGTTTCTGGAGTTGGTGGATAACCGTCATTTCGGTTGGCAATATTCTGGCCTGTTACTGGCTGATAAAGTGGGCCAGCAAGCCCCACGCCGGCGAAGCCGCTTCGGGCGACGTAACCGGCCACAAATGGGATGAGAATCTGGAGGAGTTTAACAACCCCCTGCCCCGCTGGTGGCTGTGGTTGTTCTACATCACGATTATTTTCGGATTCGTATACCTGTATCTCTACCCGGGCCTGGGAAACTACAAGGGTTCTCTCGGCTGGACGTCTACCGGACAATATAACCAGGAAATCAAGCAGGCCAATGCAGAATACCGCCCGATTTTCGAGGCCTACGCTCAGACGCCTATTCCCGAACTGGCAAAAGATCCGAAAGCGGTGAAAATTGGCCAGCGCTTGTTCCTTAACTATTGCGCCACCTGCCACGGCTCGGATGCCGGTGGCGTCCGCGGATTTCCGAATCTGACTGATGGAGACTGGCTGTATGGCGGGACACCAGAAGCGATCGAGGCCACCATCCTTGATGGCCGCAATGGTGTCATGCCGCCCTGGCAGGCTGCCCTGGGCGATGAAGGCGTGGATGAAGTGACCGAGTATGTCCTGGTCCTGAGCGGACGCCAGGCTGATGCCACCAAGGCAGAGGCCGGCAAGGCGCGCTTTGCAACCATGTGTGCAGCCTGTCATGGTGCCGATGGCAAAGGCAACACCGCAATGGGAGCGCCCAACCTGACAGATAATATCTGGCTGTACGGCGGTTCACGTGGAATCATCAAGAAGACCATCAGCCAGGGCCGGAACGGCCATATGCCGGCGCACCGTAATTTCCTGGGCGAAGAAAAGGTACATTTATTGGCGGCCTATATTTACAGTCTGTCCAATCCCTGACCTTAGTAGGCACCAGGCATGAAATCATGCCTGGTGCCTACTTTTCGCGATCCGGTTTTTCTGAAAGAGTTGTTATGTTTTTCGATATGATATTGAGCAGTTGAGCCGGTATTCTTTCACTGGGTATCGGCGTGTTCATGGTGGTCATGCTGATTTTTCTAATCGCGATGTTTATGAAAAAATCCAGAGAAGAATGACATAGTCTGACACTATCTTCTGTTCGCCACCCCCCGTCAGGGGGGTGGTTTTTTCAACCCAGCAAAAATACGCATACTATGAGCAGCAAAGTCACACCCGCCTCCGAAACAACGAATCCCGAAGAGATTTATGCCAAGCACCAGAAGGTCTATCCGCGCCAGGTCACGGGGATCTTCGCCAACCTGCGCGTACTGGGAGTACTGGTGCTGCTGGGTCTGTACTACATCGTGCCGTGGCTGCGCTGGGACGGCCACCAGGCCGTACTGTTTGACCTGCCGGCCCGTAAATTCTACATTTTCAGCCTGACATTCTGGCCACAGGATTTTATCTACCTGGCCTTGTTGCTGATTATTGCCGCCCTGGCACTGTTTTTCTTTACCGCCCTGGCCGGACGCCTGTGGTGCGGCTACGCCTGTCCGCAGACAGTCTGGACCGAGGTCTTCCTGTGGTTCGAGCGGCAAATTGAAGGTGACCGCAACAAACAGATCAAACTGGACAAGGCACCCTTTAGCGCGCGCAAGTTCCGCATCAAGGCGACCAAACACCTTGTCTGGCTGGTTTTCTCGGCCTGGACCGGCCTTACCTTCGTCGGCTACTTCACGCCTATCGCATCATTGTGGACCGCGCTCCTCAATCTGAGTCTGGGTCCCTGGGAAACCTTCTGGATCATTTTTTATGGCTTTGCCACTTACGGAAATGCAGGTTGGATGCGGGAACAGGTCTGTATCTATATGTGCCCCTATGCCCGCTTCCAGAGCGCCATGTTCGACAAGGACACCCTGATCATTTCCTATGATGACAAACGTGGCGAACCGCGTGGTTCGCGCAAGAAGTCTGCCGATTCCAAGGCGCTGGGGCTGGGTGATTGCGTCGACTGCACGCTGTGTGTCCAGGTCTGCCCAACCGGCATCGATATCCGCAATGGACTGCAATACCAGTGCATCGGTTGCGCTGCGTGCATCGATGTCTGCGATGACGTAATGGATAAAATGGGCTATCCCAAAGGTCTGGTCCGCTATACCACCCAGCACGCAATGGATGGCAAGCAGACCCATGTCATTCGACCACGGATGATTGTCTATGCTGTCTTACTAGTATTCATCACCTCTGCCCTGTTCTACAGCATGATCACGCGCATGCCACTGCGCCTGGATATTATTCGCGATCGCAACGCCCTGTATCGCGAGACTACCGAGGGTATGGTGGAAAATATCTATACGCTCAAGATCATCAATATGGACGGCAAGCCACATACTTATCACCTGGAAGTGGACGGGCTGGAAGGACTGAAGTTAATCAACCAGCGGGGTGATATCGAGGTACCCAGTGGTGAGGTCATTACTGTACCGGTACGGGTGCAGATCGATCCAATCAATCTGAAACACACGGGTGCCGATATCAATTTCCACCTGCAGGCCGTCGACAAGCCAGAGTTGAGCCTGATCGAGAAGGGCCGCTTCATCGGGCCAGTCATGCAATAATCGAAACCCGTGAAGAATAAAGCGAAACCGCCTGCTTTACTGCGTCAACAACCCGGGGAAACCATTGCTTATGCCGGACACCTACGATATGACACGCCCTGATCCTGTACAGCCTGGCCCCGACAGCACAGTGGTACCACCCTGGTACCAACAGTTCTGGCCCTGGTTCCTGCTGTCATGGCCGGCTATCGCCGTGGTAGCGGGCATCATTACTGTTGTGATTGCAGTCAAAAACCCTGATGAACTGGTCGACGATGACTATTACAAATCCGGTCTGGCTATTAACAGGGTGCTGGATCGCGAGCAACGCGCCGCCAGCCTGAAGATACAGGCCGATGTAACATGGCAACCTGAAACAGGTCAGATTATGCTGCAATTGACTTCTACCGCGGCGCCAGAGAGCCGGCTGGTCCTGAAATTACTGCACCCGACCCTGGCGCACCAGGACCTCAACATACCGCTCCAGCATCAGGGCGAGGGCCGCTACATTGGCTTGTTGGACGGGGTCCCGGTGCCTGGCAACTGGCATTTGATTCTGACACCGGAAGATAAAGCCTGGCGACTCACCAGTCGAGCTCGTCTACCCGGTGAAACCCATTGGCAGCTTGCGCCCTGACAAACTGCTATTGTAATTTTCCGGTTCAATGACTGATTAAAACAACAACGGGGGACGAACGCGATGAGTGAGACACGACAGGACATACCGACGATTCAGAAATTCATTGCTGTACTGTGGCCGTCCTTTCTGACCTCCGGCGTCGCCACGATCCTGTTCTTCACCGCGTTTGATCCGCAGGAACTGGCTATGGTCGGTGGGTATGGCATCATCAGCCGCATGGCGGGATACACGATTGGCTTCTTCATATTCTGGCTACTGACCGCCACCACCTGTGCCCTGACCTGCTATTTCCAGCGTCCCTGCAACCAGCCGCCGTCAACCACCCACCACCATCATCCCAAGGACGCGTAGCCGACCAGCCTGAGCCGCTGTTTTGTGGCACCCGCACGGGTGCCCGCCGCGTCCAGAAGGCAGACTGCCGGTATGGCATTTCTGTACCGTTTACGTCGACGCCCTCGCCGATCTCGCACCACACGTCAACGCTGGCTGCGCCGGCTAACCGGCCTGATCCTGCTTTTTTTACTCCTTGACGCCCTTTACCTGGCCTGGCTGTGGCCTGACTGGGCGACACTACAATACCCGCGACTCGCACCGTCCCGCTTCATGCAGCAGTATGTTGCCGCCCGCCAGTACAAACCGGCCCGGCCCCCGCTGCATTGGCAGCCTGTGCCCCTGCAGCGAATCCCGTCGTCCGTTCGCCGCGCCGTCATCATCGCGGAAGATGCCCGCTTCTATCAACATAACGGCATCGACTGGGAAGCGGTCGCAGACGCCGCCCTGATCAACTGGCAGGCAGGTCGCGTTCGGTATGGTGCGAGCACGCTATCGCAACAAACCGTCAAGAACCTGTTTCTTGATGCCGGCCGCAATCCGCTGCGCAAATGGCACGAGCTGATCCTGACCCTGGGGCTCGAAGCCAACCTGGACAAATCCCGTATTCTGGAAATCTATCTGAACATTGCCGAATTCGGTCAGGGCATCTATGGCGTGGAAGCCGCCGCCCGCCACTACTGGGGCACTGGCGTCGCGGACCTCGACGAATGGCAAGCTGCCCAGCTGGCCGCCACCCTGCCCAGTCCCCGCAAACGCAATCCGGCCAGCGCCACACCCCGTTTCTTGCAACGCGCCCGGCTGATTTATCGTCGCATGTAAGCGCCTTCTCGGCCGGGACCTTTACTCTCGGAAATAATTACGGCGTTGGTCGCGCAGGGTACTACACCGCCTGAACAGGCTATTTCGAATTCCCGACCCGTTCTTCAGGACCGGTAATCAGAGTAGGATTTTTCTTCTACCAGTTCGGAGCCGAGGATTTCATTAAGCTCCCGTTTGACCGCGGCTCGCTCGTCATTGGTGACATATACGGCACGGGCCAGGTCGATAAAATCTTTATCAAACTCACCGTTGCGCTCCTTGTCCCGGATGTCGTCCTCAATTTGCCATAATGTTTCATTAATGGCCTTGAGCCGTGCCAGGGGCTCCGCGATGTCCGTTGCTGACGCAGGGTGGGCGGACCAAATCTCCCGTAGCAATGACAGCTCCCGGTTGATATTCTCGAGTTTGGCCGGTGCGCTGATGCGCTCGGCCTTAATTTCCAGAATCGTCAGCTTGTCGAGAAACTCGCCGAAGGAAATCTCGGATTGGAT
>JAJDNN010000122.1 GCA_022340685.1 Pseudomonadota bacterium | reverse complement strand
GGACGCCTTGTTTTGAAATTCCATACAGGCCTGTTGCGAGTCAGCGTCGGCAGCAGCCTCGAAGCCGGTCCGGGCCAGGCGCAGGCAATTTAGGCGGTATTTTTCACTGGCCGTGACATCTGTCGGGCAATCCGGCTTGTGCAGCCAGTTGCATTCTACCAGCCAGTCAATGCTGATGAGCGAGGGATTGCCGGCATGCACTGACAAGCATTGATAGGGTGAACCGTCCTCATGGGTCGGCCCCAGCGGCAACATCTGCCATACCCCCATTCCACTGGCGGCCAGAAATTCGATAAAGCGATAGGCATTGTGGCCCATGTCGCCCATCACCAATTCTCCCGGGAGGGATGAGGGATGGAGTAACAGACCGCAGCGCCGTTTGCCGTGATGAAGCGGCATGCCGCCGGACGGCGAAGGAGTAACTGACATTTAGCCCGCGCTCCGTGCGTAACTCAACCCGGCGCCTGACCGGGCCGCATGGTGCCACCCATCGCCGGGTGTCCACTGCCATGGGAGAGTACCCGCGACAGATAAGATGGCGGCGCTTCGCCCAGTAAATGATAGAGATTGGACAAATGGCTACGGTACAGGTATTCGAAGCACTCAACCGATTCGGCCGGATTGTAATCACCGAACCACCAGAACCAGTCCGAGCCCTCGCAAATGGCGAGCTGATGCTCGGCCTGGGCCAGTCGGTCCGGATCCAGCGTGCCGCTCGCCACGACCCGGTCAAACGCCTGCTTGGCATCGCCCAGCATGTTCCAGCCGGTATTCTTGTCGGTGTCACCAATCCAGGTGGAAAAGGTGCCGTACACCCAGCTGCCGGCAACCAGGTGAGGTAATTCAGTGGGGGTGATCCCGGCATCGAGACAGGCCGAGAAGGTGGTCAACTCAAGGTCGGGATGTTCGGCTAACGCCGCATACAATCTATGCAGGAAATAATGGCCATTCTTGGGATAGTACTCCCAGGCATTCTCACCATCCATTATGATGGACGCGACGCTGTTGGGCTGTTCCTTGCAGGCGGTGGCAATATTTTCCAGATGATGCACCAGATTGGCCACCGCATCTTCGGCCTTCCAGTCGGCATAGGTAAAACCGATCAAGTCGGAGAGGCCGTCATCGCGGAAAAATATGGCTGTCTGCGTTCCACTCAAACGATAGGCATGATGAACGCTTTCCTCGCCACACAAATCGCTGGCCTCGACCGATTTGTGCAAGCTGTGGTGCAGCACGGATTCGCCACTGGCAGTCCAGCCAAACCCGCTTTCACTCAACAACTTCAAACTGGCTTCACTCAGGCTGCCTTCAGACGGCCAGCAGCCCCGCGGGGTAAACCCGAAATAGTGCCTGAATACCTCCAGGCCACGGGCCAGATGCCAGCGTACCCGTGCCTCACCGCCAGGATACGTCTTCAATGACGGCAGCGTAACATCCGGCATCGCCTCGCGAGCCGACTCGATGTCCAGCAGCAACGGCATGATCGGGTGGGCATAGGGCGTCACGGACAGCTCGACCTGGCCCCGCTCTGCCAGGGCCCGATAGCGGCCGATCAGGGAGGATAAAAGTTCACTGATGATACCCAGCAGTTCATGCCGATCATGCAGGCTGTAGGCCATCTGTTGTTCCAGCAGTCGCTTCACCCGCACGTCAGTGCGGCGCACCGTTTCTCCCAGCCAGGCCAGGTGGTACCACATAACCAGATCCTCGAAGAACTGCTCACTGGTATAAATCAGTGCATCCGGATGCTCGACCAGCCAGTCGCCTATCATCGCAAGCTCCCGGTAGGCCGGGAAACGATCGATCATGCGCTTCCGGTTAGCGCGCAGGCAATCCTTGATCAGATGCAGGCGCTTGTCCGTATCGGTTGACATGACTGGCTCGGCCAGGGCTGCCAGCAGGGGATCCCGGATGGAACCGGTATTGTTCATAAAATGTTGAACCTGCCCGGCATAGTCATCGATCTGTTCCAGCAGGGTGGGCACAAAATTTACCACCGCACGCGCCTCCGGTATCGCTTCGAGGTGCGCGGCCATGTCCACGTAATCCTTGATGGCATGCAGGTACGTCCACGGCAGGTAGTATTCACCGCTACGCTGGTCACGGTATTCCGGCTGATGCATATGCCAGCACAGCACGACCTTGAGTTTTTGTTTGGTTGACACGGTATACGGCTCCTGACCCGGGGATGTTAGCTACGAAAAACTAGCGGACTCGATGGCGTTCCTGCCCCAACATTTCTGGCGTCACCAGGACTACGCCACCGGGGGACACATAAAACTTTTTGGCGTCTTCTTCATTATCATACCCGATTACGGTATGGGCCGGGATTTGACAGCCCTTGTCCACCACGGCACGCCGGATACGGCAGCCCTCGCCGATCACTGATTTCGGCAGTATCACCGTATCCTCAATTTCAGAATAGGACTGAACGGTGACATTGGAAAACAACAGTGAGTGGCGCACCTTGGCACCCGAAATGATACAGCCACCAGAGACCATGGAGTCGACAGCCATGCCACGCCGGTCATCATCGTCGAACACGAACTTGGCCGGCGGCGCCTGTTCCTGATAGGTCCAGATGGGCCAGTCGGCATCGTACAGGTTCAGATCCGGTGTAACACCAATCAATTCCAGATTAGCTTCCCAGAAGGCATCAACTGTTCCGACATCCCGCCAGTAGGCCTGCACTCCACTTTGCACGTCCATGAATGGATAGGCGAACACCCGGTAGTTATCTATCAATGACGGAATGATGTCATGGCCGAAATCGTGGGTGGATTGGGGACTGTCGGCATCCTTGATTAACTGTTCATACAAGAAAGCGGTATTGAAAATATAGATCCCCATCGAGGCCAGTGCCATGTCCGGTTTATCAGGCATGGGGACGGGCTGATCGGGTTTCTCATCAAAGGTCCTGATCCGGTTATCTCCATCGACCCCCATAACGCCAAATGCGCGCGCCCGTTCCAGGTCGACTTCGATACAACCGACAGTCAGATCCGCCTCGGTCTTCGCATGGGCCGCCAGCATAGGGCCATAGTCCATTTTATAAATATGATCACCGGCCAGAATCAAAACGTAGGCAGGATCATGTGTCCGGAGAATATCCAGGTTCTGATAAACGGCATCGGCAGTGCCCGCATACCAGGAGGTAGCGATGCGCTGTTGGGCCGGCAAGAGCTCCACGTACTCACCAAATTCACCGCGCCAGTGACCCCAACCTTGCTGGATATGTTTGATCAGGGAATGAGCCTTGTACTGGGTTAAGACTCCGATGCGCCGGATCCCGGAATTGATGCAATTGGAAAGGGGGAAATCAATGATCCGGAACTTACCGCCGAACGGCACGGCCGGCTTGGCACGCCACATGGTCAACTGTTTCAGGCGTGAGCCGCGCCCACCTGCCAGGATCAGAGCCAAGGTATCCCGGGTCAGACGACTGACAAAACGTGGTGATCGACTCATGGCTCTGCGGCTTCTCCTGTGCGGGTTATCCCCTGCATCGCGTCTTCCCCATGCCGCGTTGCAAGGATGACTTTATACCGGTTTGTGATCATCAGGTTCATGATTTCGGTCAATAACTACGCTGATTCGGCTATTACGGTGGTAAATCCCGGTCATGCTGGCAGAGTCGTTGCCACCTGCATGACGGGGCGAATTCTGTCTAACCGACAGCATTCTAACATGCCTAGCCTTGGCGTCGCCCTGGGTTCGCCGTATATGGCCGCACAAATTATTGACCTACATCAGCCCGGACCGCCGTGGCGCCCCGCTTTCGTGCCAACTCGCGTACAATACCGGCATGAAGAACACAACGAACCAGACCGCCCGCGCGCTGTCCACGGACGAACAGAAAATACTCGCGGCCCGTCATCATGATCCCTTCACAGTGCTGGGCCGACATCGTGCCGGCCAGCAGGACACCATTCGCGTCTTCCAGCCCCACTGCCAGGAAATCCGGCTGGGCGCCGAGGGTCCTCTAATGCAGCGGGTGGCCCAGACCGACCTGTTCAGCTGGACAGGTCCAGCCGATCAAGTCCCGGCCGATTACCAGCTACACTGGATGGACAGCTTCGGCCTGTCCCATGTCTCGCACGACCCATACCGTTTCGCGCCGCAAATAGCCGAGTTTGACCTGCATTTGTTCGGAGAAGGTCGTCACTGGGATTTGTACCGTGTGCTGGGGAGCCACGTACATGAAGTGGATGGCATCCAGGGTGTGCGGTTTGCTACCTGGGCGCCCAATGCAGAACGGGTCAGCGTCGTCGGCGACTTCAATCAATGGGACGGGCGTTGTCATCCGATGCGATCCCGTGGTGGCAGTGGTGTGTGGGAACTGTTCATTCCCGGGTTGCAAACGAGCACGCTATACAAGTTCGAGATCCGCAACCGTGACAGTGGCCAGATCCAGGTCAAAACCGATCCCTATGCACAACAGTTCGAGGTGCGTCCCAACACCGCTGCGATTGTCGTCAGCGACGCGGAGTACGACTGGCAGGACTCGCAGTGGCAGAAACAGTGCCGTTCTGCCGACTGGTTGCACCAGCCCATATCCGTGTACGAAGTGCATCTCGGTTCCTGGCAACGGGACGATAACGGGAAATTTCTGAACTACCGGGAGCTGGCCCACCGTCTGGTGAGCTATGTCGCCGGGCTGGGCTTCACGCATATCGAACTGCTTCCGATCACGGAACATCCGCTGGACGCGTCCTGGGGCTATCAGACCACCGGCTATTTTGCCCCCACCAGCCGGTTTGGGGCGCCCGATGACTTCCGTTACTTTGTTGATTACTGCCATCAACACGATATCGGCGTCCTGCTGGACTGGGTCCCGGCCCATTTCCCCAAAGACAACTTTGCACTGGCCCGCTTCGATGGCAGCGCCCTTTATGAGCATGAGGATCCGCGCCGTGGTGAGCACCGCGACTGGGGCACCCTGATCTATAACTTCGGCCGCAATGAAGTGGTCAACTTTCTGCTGGCCAGCGCCCTGTTCTGGCTGAAAGAATTTCACATTGACGGCCTGCGGGTGGATGCGGTGGCCTCGATGCTCTATCTGGACTATTCCCGTAATGCAAATGACTGGGTCCCCAATATCTATGGTGGTAATGAAAATCTGGAAGCCATCGAATTTCTCCGCGAACTGAACATCGTTGCGCATGATCAGCATCCTGGCACCATGATTATTGCGGAAGAATCTACTGCCTGGCCCCAGGTGACCCGCCCCACCTGGGTGGGAGGACTGGGATTCAGCATTAAGTGGAACATGGGCTGGATGCACGACACGCTGAGTTACATGAGCCAGGACCCGGTGCACCGGCGTTATCATCACGACCAGCTGACTTTCGGCCTGCTGTATCTGTTTACCGAAAATTTCATGCTGCCCTTCTCGCATGACGAAGTTGTGCACGGCAAGAGTTCCATGCTGTACAAGATGCCCGGTGATGAATGGCAACGTTTTGCCAATTTGCGCCTGCTGTACACGTATATGTTTCTCTATCCGGGCAAGAAGCTCCTGTTTATGGGAAACGAGTTCGGCCAGGGCAGCGAGTGGAATTTCGACCAGCCACTCGACTGGTATGTGACCGACTATCCCCTGCACCAGGGTGTGCAACACCTGATTGCCGATTTGAATCGCGTGTATCGTGACACCGCGGCTCTTTACCAGCACGAATTCGAGGCCCAGGGATTTGAGTGGATCGACTGCCACGATGCCGACCAGTCCATTCTTTCCTTTCTGCGTCGGGACGGTGACGAGATCGTGGTCGTGATCCTGAACTTCACCCCGGTGCCCCGCACCGGTTACCGTATTGGCGTGCCTACCGACGACTTCTATGTGGAAATCCTCAATTCCGATTCCGAACTTTATGGCGGAAGCAATGTTGGCAATGCCGGTGGCGTACCCGCCGAGGCCATCCCCTGGATGAACCGGCCCAACTCGCTGGTACTGAATCTGCCACCACTGGCTTGCATCGTACTGCAACCGCGTCGCTAACCGATCAAAGTTCGATGTTGCGTGTTCTGTTCGTTGCCAGTGAAGCCTATCCCCTGATCAAGACGGGAGGTCTGGGAGATGTGGCCGGCAGTCTGCCACGCGCCCTGCTGGATCTGCATCAGGATGTGCGGCTGATCATGCCGGCCTATGCCGTCGCGGCAGCACAAATCGGTGCGTTAACACCCATCGCACAGTTTTCCGAAGGCGCCGACATGGTGACCCTGAGAGAAGGTATTCTGCCTGGCAGCCGGTTGAAAGTCTGGTTGGTTGATGCGCCCGGCTATTACGATCGTCCGGGCAATCCCTATCTCGACAGCAACGGCCAACCCTGGCCGGACAATGCCCAGCGCTTTGCCCTGTTCTGCCGTATCGCCAGCCGCGTGGCCCTGAACCAGGCGAGTCTGAACTGGGTGCCGGAGATTGTGCACTGCCATGACTGGCAAAGCGCGCTGGTCCCGGCCCTGCTGGAGCAGGCCACCGCACGACCCGCCACCATCTTCACGATTCACAACCTGGCATACCAGGGTCTGTTTCCCGCCCCGACGCTGCAACAGCTGGGCCTGCCTGCCAGCCTGTGGAG
>JAJDNN010000086.1 GCA_022340685.1 Pseudomonadota bacterium | reverse complement strand
GTCAGACCGGTCAGGGTCCGGTCCGCTTCCGGACTCAGATCGACTAGGCCCGTCAGCAAGGCACCGAGGGTCAGTTGAAACTGGTTGGTATGCCCGCCAGTCATCATGGAGTGACCTCCACCGGGTTAGCCAGGGCCACCCGCTTCAGCGAGGTGTCGGGTGCGGTATCGGGTGGGATATTCAACGCGCGCAGGGCGCCTGCCATAATCCGGGCGAAAACCGGGGCGGCGACTTGGCCCCCGTAGTATTCTTTGCCCCGCGGCTCGTTGATGGTAACTACCATCGCCAGGCGTGGCCGGCTGGCCGGGGCAAATCCGGCGAACACAGCAATATAGCGATCATCACTGTAACCCCCGGCTGTGGCCTTTTTCACCGTACCGGTTTTACCCGATACGCTATATCCGGTAACGCGGGCACGGGTGCCGGTACCCCCATCATGGATCACGGCCTCGAGCATGGGCCGTATCAGCCGCGCGATGCGCGCAGGCATCACCCGCTTGCCCTGCACCGGCTCATCCACCCGCAGGAAACTGACCGGCCGCATGATGCCGTCGGCTGCCAGACCGCTGTAGGCCCGGGTCAGTTGCAGGGGAGTAACTGACAAGCCATACCCAAAAGCCAGCGTGGCTTTTTCGATATCGCGCCAGTGACGGGCATGGGACAACAAACCACCGGCTTCCCCCGGAAAACCGCTGCCCGTGGTCAGGCCAAAACCGACCCGGGTAAACACATTCCACAAGGCCGCGTCGGGCAACGCCAGTGCAATCTTGCTCGCGCCAACATTGCTTGATTTTTTAATTACCGTGGCGACGCTGATACGGCCGTAGTTGCGCGCGTCCCGCACCACGGCTTTGCCTATGTTGAATCGCCCTGGCGCCGTATCGATCATACTGGTCGGCCTGAACTTGCCGCTTTCGAGGGCGGCAGTCACAGTAAACGGCTTGACCGTGGAGCCCGGTTCGAACACGTCGGTCACCGCACGGTTGCGGGTCTGACCACCCTTGAACTGGCCGCGGTTGTTGGGGTTATAGGCCGGCTGATTGACCATCGCCAGCACTTCGCCGGTCTGTACGTCAAGCACCACCACCGAGCCGGAGCGGGCCTTATGCTGCTGCACTGCGCGCTTGAGTTCGCGATAGGCCAGGTACTGCAAGCGTTGATCGAGGCTCAGAACCAGGTCCTTTCCCGGTTCCGGGCGGGCAATCTGTTCAACATAGCGCACCACCCGACCGAGTCGATCCTTGAGCACCCGCTGGCTGCCGGCTACACCCTGCAGCCAGTCGTTATAGGCCAGCTCGAGCCCTTCCTGTCCCTGGTCATCCACATCAGTAAACCCAACCACATGCGCCATCACTTCACCCGCCGGATAATAACGCTGGTACTCGCGCTGCAAGTTGACACCCGGGATACCCAGCGCCATGACCTTTTCGGCCAGTTGCGGACTGATATGGCGTTTCAGATAAACGAATTCCCGATCTTTACGGGCCAGCACCTTGCGTTGTAGCTGGGCCAGATCAAGCTGCAACAGGCGCGCCAGTTTCGGCCAGGCCTGGTGTGCCTCACTGAAATCCGCCGGCTGGACCCAGACCGAATCGACTGGTGTGCTGATGGCAAGGGGCTCACCGTGGCGATCGGTGATCATGCCCCGGTGAGCAGATATCGGCACGATGCGCAAATAGCGAGCATCCCCCTGGTTCTGCAGGAAGTCCTTGCGGAACACATGCAAATCCACCGCACGCCATACCAGCACCAGCGAGACCAACACTACGGCGCCGATCACCAGCGCAAAGCGGAATCCTGTGGCGGGGTTGTGCACCTGTTGCGTCATGGCTGGACAATCACGACCTGATCAAAATCCACGCTGACCATATGCAACCGCTGGCGGGCAGTGTGCTCGATGCGACTGTGGGTTGCCCAGGTGCTTAGCTCAAGCTGCAACTGGCCCCATTCCACATTCATGGCGTCACGCCGCTGCTGCAGCTCATTCAACTGGACGAACAGTGTGCGGCTGCGTTGTTTGGCATACACCACACCCAAGGCACTGGCCAGTACCAGCAAGGTTAATACTCCAATTAACATCGGCTTCACTCCCCCGCTCCGGTCAGGCGTTCCGCCACGCGCATGATGGCGCTGCGCGCGCGGGGATTAGCGCGGATTTCTGCCTCGGCCGGACGGACCGGTTTACCCACTGCGCGCAGACGGGGATTAAGCTGGATATGGGTAACGGGCATGTCAGGCGGAAACCGGTCGCCCTTCTCCTGTTCGCGAATAAAGCGTTTTACCAACCGATCCTCCAGTGAATGGAAACTGATCACGACCAGCCGGCCACCCGGTTTCAGGACGTCCAGCACCTGCGTCAGGCAGGCCTGCAGATCGTCCAGTTCATGATTGATGAAAATCCGGATTGCCTGAAAACTGCGGGTAGCCGGATCCTTGCCCGGCTCACGGCTGGGTACCGCAGCGGCCACAATGGCCGCCAACTGACCGGTCGTTGTAATGGGCTGCTCGCTGCGCGTCTTGAGAATGGCCCGCGCGATACGGCGTGCGAAGCGTTCTTCGCCATACTCTTTCAATACTTTCACGATGTCCTGCTCGCGGGCGCCCGCCAGCCACTCAGCGGCCGACTGGCCTGCGTCCGGGTTCATGCGCATATCGAGTGGACCGTCCTGTTGGAAGCTGAAGCCACGACTGGCATCGTCCAACTGGGGCGAGGAAACACCCAGATCCAGCAGGATGCCATCCACCTGACCCAGCCAGCCGAGCGTCCGGGTGGTTTCCTTTAGATCGGCAAAGGAAGATTGGCGAAGGGTAAAGCGCTCATCTTTGCCTATACAACGCTCGGCTTCGGCAATGGCCTGCGGGTCCTTGTCCAGTGCCAGCAACCTGCCGGAGGCACCCAGGCGTGACAGCAATGCAGTCGCATGGCCCCCACGGCCAAAAGTGCCGTCCACATAGATGCCGTCCGATTTGATATTAAGCCCTTGCAATGCTTCCTCCAGCAAGACGGGTTGATGCGCCATGATCGGATTCACAGAGACAGTGATTCCAGCTCTTCGGACAAGGTGGAATCCTGCGCGCCGGCCTCGATCCATTTATCGCGTTGTTCGTTCCAGGTCTGTTCATCCCAGATTTCAAATTTCTTGCCCTGGCCGGTCAGCGCAATGCGTTTGTCCAGGCTGGCAAACTCCCGCAATGGCGGTGGCAACAGGATGCGTCCGTTACCGTCCAGTTCCACTTCAGTAGCATGGCCGATGAGCATGCGTTGCAAGCGCCGGGCACGCGGGTCGAGGTTACCCAGACGCACCAGTTTGCGTTCGATGTCTTCCCATTCGGGCAGAGGGTAAAGCAGCAGGCAGGGATCACTGAGATCGACGGTCACCACAAGCTGATCGTCACAGGTCGCCTGCAGGCGCTCGCGATACTTGCTCGGCATCGCCATGCGGCCCTTGGCATCAAGATTGAGCGTATTTACACCGCGGAACACGATTGAGTCCCCACTCCCATTTCTCCCATTTATTCCCACATTGATCCACTTTTGTACACTATAGAAAGCCTATAGCCTCCTCGTCAAGCAAACCGGCGCACAAAAACAGAATTCTTTCTTGTCTGACAAACACTTACGAAGGACATAGCAAGGTGGATCGGAGCAAAAAACCAATCGGACTGGATTTCAGGAATTTATTAAAAACAACAGGTTATATTTTACAGCTAAAGTGACTTGCGAAGGTTTGGGATGGCGAAACTGGTTAAATAGTGTACAGATTTATGGCGCGCGATGCGTGGCGGAGAATACTGACTAAAGCGGAACAGGTGACGCGGTCGAACAAAATGTGGCTAGGGTTTAGCCCTGCCAGAAATCCCGCCCGGTGTTCCATCCCGCCGGTTTGCGTCGTTTGCCTGATTCCCGTGAATCGAAGATAAGTTGAGTCGGCCGATAAGCCGGGTTCTGTCGTGGACAGCCATTCATCTGGGATGTGTGTCACCACACACCTCGAGCGACCTACCCGGGAACTGTGCGGGCCGCACGTTGTTCCCCTATTTGGTCTTGCTCCGGGTGGGGTTTACCCTGCCACCGCTGTTGCCAACGGCGCGGTGCGCTCTTACCGCACCATTTCACCCTTACCGGTCCCTTACGGGACTTCGGCGGTATATTTTCTGTGGCACTTTCCGTAGGCTCGCGCCTCCCAGGTGTTACCTGGCACCCTGCCCTGTGGAGCCCGGACTTTCCTCCCTGCCCGAAGGCAGAGCGACTGCCTGGCCGACTCAACCGACAGTGTATAGGAGCCCGGCATGTCAAAGCCAGTTCCAGAATACCCGTCGTAGCGATTGCAG
>JAJDNN010000080.1 GCA_022340685.1 Pseudomonadota bacterium | reverse complement strand
TGCTGTCCAATGCCGTTGCCCGGCAAAAACAACCGGATGAACTGGTTACCGCCTCGGACGAGAAGATGGCGCAGGATCTGCAGGCGACCGTGCTGCCCCACACCCGGGTCGAGTCACTCGACCCGGCCACCCACACCCTGCGAACCGATAGTGGGGATACACTGGCATGGCGCGATCTGGTACTGGCTGTGGGTGCTCGGCCGATTCCAATGCAAATGGCAGGGAACGCCACCGGGCAGATCAGGCAAGTGAACAGCCTTGCTGACTATCGGAACTTTCGCACGGCGATTGTCGGCCACCCGCGCATTGCCATTCTCGGGCCGGGACTTATCGGCTGCGAATTTGCCAATGACCTGATACAGGGGGGTTGCCGGGTCAGCGTCATCGGCCCCGATGTCGCGCCATTGGGCAGGTTGGTACCGCCCGCAATTGGCACGGCCCTGCAACAGGCCCTGGCTGCCATCGGGGTTGATTGGCACCTGGGGACGAGCGTGACAACGGTGCATCAGGTCGGGGACGAACTCGTGCTGCAACTAGCGAGTGGGACGGAACTGCGTGCCGACGTCGTGTTGTCGGCGATTGGCCTGCAGCCCGACACCCGACTGGCCGACGCCGCGGGCCTGGCAACCAAGCATGGCCTCGTGGTGGACCGGCTGCTGCAAACCAGCCAGCCCCATATTTATGCCCTGGGCGATTGCGCCGAGGTCCAAGGTCTGGTGCTACCCTTTGTGTTGCCACTGATGCAGTGCGCCCGGGCACTGGCGGCCACCCTGGCCGGGACACCCACACCTGTGACGTATCCGGCCATGCCGGTCGTGGTCAAGACGCCGGCCTGGCCACTGGTCGTGGCGCCTCCGCCACCAGGTGTGACCGGTGCTTGGGATATCACTACGTTGGGCACGGGGTTGCGGGCACTGTTTACCGATACCGAGGGTGCGTTACGCGGCTTTGCGCTGGGTGGCGATGCGGGGTCTGAAAAGCAGGCTCTGGCCAAACAGCTGCCGCCACTGCTGGCCTGAGTGAGGCTTAATTTTCCGGATGATCCACGGTTTCAGCCAGCGCGCGCAACAATCTGTCGATGTCATTACGGCCTTGCGCTGACAGGGGCTGCCCATGGGACGCCCTGATCCTTTCTTCAATCTGGCGGGCCAGTCGGGTAACGTAAGGAAACCCGTAACTGCTGCCTGAGCCGGCCAGTTTGTGACTGGCGAGTTCCAGGCTTTCGCGTGGTACGGGATTTTCCGGGTCAGCACAGACGGCCTGCCAGAATGCCTGTAGTTGCCGGATTTTTTCGGGCAGGCTGGCGGCATAGCGTGCTTGCAGATCAGCCAGACTGGCCTGGATTTCAGCTTGCGTGCGTGCCGTTTTTTTGGTGGTCATGGTGCTGCTGTTACGGCTCAGTGCGTTGTTCATGCCTAGTGTAACGGCAATCGATCGGTAAGTGTTACCGCGTCGGCGCCGGCTCAGTGGCGGCCCGGTCTTCTGGTAGAATAGCCCGATGGATGTTTCCCGGATTCTGGATCCCCTCAACGATGCGCAGCGCCAGGCGGTGTGCGCGCCAGAAGGTAATGTGCTGGTGCTGGCTGGCGCTGGCAGTGGCAAGACCCGGGTGCTGGTGCACCGCATCGCATGGCTGCTGGCAGCCGAAGGGGTCTCGGCCTACGGTATCCTGGCGGTGACGTTCACTAACAAGGCTGCCGCCGAGATGCGCGGCCGAATCGAAGCCCTGCTCGGAATACCGGCCAGCGGCATGTGGGTTGGAACCTTTCATGGCATCGCTCATCGTCTGCTGCGGGCGCACTGGAAAGAGGCGGATCTGCCGCAGGGATTCCAGATCATGGACAGTGAGGATCAGCTGCGTGCCATACGCCGCCTGATTCGTGAAATGGGGCTGGATGAAACTCAGTGGGTGCCGCGCGAGGTGCAGTGGTATATCAATGCCCGCAAGGACGAGGGGCAGCGGCCCGGGCATCTACAGCATCACAACGACGTTTATTTACGGCACATGATCGAGATCTACCAGGCCTATGAAGCCATGTGCCGACGCAATGGCGTGGTGGACTTTGCCGAACTGCTGTTACGTGCCCACGAGTTGTGGCTGCGTCACCCGGAAATTTTGCAACATTACCAGCAACGCTTCCGCCATATACTGGTAGATGAATTTCAGGATACCAACACAATTCAATACGCCTGGGTTCGTCTTCTGGCCGGTAAGCACGGCCAGGTATTTGCCGTGGGGGATGACGACCAGTCCATCTACGGCTGGCGCGGCGCCAGGGTGGAGAATATCCAGCAGTTTGCCAAAGATTATCATCCGACCCAGACCTTCCGCCTGGAGCAGAACTACCGCTCCACCGGCAACATCCTCGCGGCGGCCAATGCCCTGATTGCGTGTAACAGCCAGCGCATGGGCAAGAATCTGTGGACCGCCGATCACGAGGGCGATTTAATCCGGGTTTACGGGGCGTTCAACGAACTGGATGAAGCCAACTATGTTGTCGAGCACATCCAGACCTGGATTGAGGAAGGCGGCATCCGCAGCGAGTGCGCAGTTTTATACCGTTCCAATGCCCAGTCGCGCGTGGTGGAAGAGGCACTATTGCGCTACGGCATACCGTATCGTGTGTATGGCGGTCTGCGCTTCTTCGAGCGCCAGGAAATCAAGGATGCCCTGGCCTATCTAAGGCTGACCGCCAACCGGCATGACGATGCTTCAATAGAGCGGGTCTATAATGTGCCAACTCGAGGGCTGGGCAGTCGCACCATGGACGCGGTGCGCGACGAAGCCCGCAGCAGCGGCATGTCCCTGTGGCAGGCCATGCAGCATATTCTCGAGGAAAAGCCGCTGCCGGCGCGTGCCCTGAGCGCGTTGCAGCAGTTCGTCAGCCTGATCGACGAGCTGGCCCTGGCGACCCGGGATCTGGTGCTGCATGAAAAGATCGATCACGTGGTCCAGCACAGCGGCCTGATCGGACACTACGAAAAGGAAAAAGGTGAGAAAGGCCGCGCCCGGATCGAGAACCTGGAAGAACTGGTCAATGCCGGCCGCAGTTTCAGTCTTGATGACGTGGAAGTTGCCGACGGCATGGATGAACTGTCTGCTTTTCTCGCCCATGCTGCCCTGGAGGCCGGCGAGCAGCAGGCCAGTGAGTGGGATGACTGCGTACAACTGATGACCCTGCACTCGGCCAAAGGCCTGGAATTCAAACAGGTCTTCATGTGCGGTTTGGAAGAAGGCCTGTTCCCGCACCGCCTGTCAGCCGAGGACCCGGCGCGCCTGGAAGAAGAGCGTCGGCTTTGTTATGTAGGTATGACCCGGGCCATGCAGCAGCTGACAATGTGCTATGCCGAGAAGCGCCGACTGTACGGCGATGAGACCTGGTCCCGGCCGTCACGTTTTTTACGCGAAATTCCGGCCGAATTACTGGAAGAAGAACGGTTGCAGGGCATTGTGAATCAACCCGTAGCCGGTGGGCCTGTCGGCAGCATGGCGGCGGACGGGGACGACGCTGCATTCCATCTGGGGCAGCGGGTGTTACACCCGAAATTCGGTGAAGGGGTGGTCCTGAATTACGAAGGCCAGGGCCGTCATGCCCGGGTACAGGTTAACTTCGAAAACGCAGGCAGCAAGTGGCTGGTAATGGAGTACGCGAAC
>JAJDNN010000072.1 GCA_022340685.1 Pseudomonadota bacterium | reverse complement strand
CAGTTCAATTTTTGCCAGCCGGGCATGCTTGAAGCCTTCCACCAGGACCAGATCAAGCTTGCTGTGATCGAGTCTTGCCAGGACCTCGGTCAATGAAGGCTCGGTCTCGTTATGCGGGGATTCGGCGATCCAGGCCAGACGGTGACGGGAGGCAACCAGCATCTGGCTGGCACCGGCCTTGCGCAGTTCATAGCTGTCCTTGCCGGGGTGATCAATATCAAAACTGTGATGCGCATGTTTGACCACGCCGACACGCAGACCTTCGCGCTGTAATTGCGGAATCAGTTTGCGCAGCAGCGTGGTTTTGCCGGTGCCACTGAAGGCACAAAAACCCAGCAAGGGGAGCGGAAAGTCGCTCACGCCAGTTTCTCCTGTTGCAGCTGGTCACGCTCGGCGGGGGTATTGATATTA
The DNA here is from genome assembly GCA_022340685.1 of Pseudomonadota bacterium. Lineage (GTDB taxonomy): Bacteria > Pseudomonadota > Gammaproteobacteria > UBA6429 > Thiohalophilaceae > JAJDNN01. The sequence goes on along the minus strand of JAJDNN010000072.1, from coordinate 6,758 downwards.
CGGAACATGCCCGGGATGTCAGAACAATCGGCAAGGGCCATCGAATGCCAGGCATACCAGCGGTCAATCTTGCGATCGCCGCTGTCCAGAAATTCCTGCAGGTTGTTTAGCAGGCGAGTCGGTAACAGGGCGTAGACCGGTTGCAAGCGTTCGCCGTCATGGGCCACGGCAATCTCCGCATCATTGTCTTGCAGGGCCTGGGTGAGGCGCTCGACCAGTTCGCTGGACAATAATGGCCCGTCACACGGTACCGTCACGATGTAGTCGGTGCTTGCGGCTTGCATGGCACTGCTGAAGCCGGCCAACGGACCCTGATAATCACCCAGTTTATCCGTAATTACCGGATAGCCGTATGCGGCATATGCATCCTGGTTACGATTGGCATTGATCATGAGCGAGCCGACCTGGGGAGACAGCACCTCGATGACATGTTCAATGAGAGGACGGCCGGCAAACTCCACCAGCCCCTTGTCGATGCCGCCCATGCGGCGTCCGCGACCACCCGCGAGGATGATCCCGGTGATCATGGCGGGTGTGATTACCATGTCAGTTTTCTCCGCATCGGCATGACATTGAATGGAATATCTGCCGTTGCCGCAGGCGGGGTGTCCCAGACAAGGGGCTGGATCCGGCCGGCACGCAAACCCAGCTGGCGGTCAGCGAGCGGTAAAAAATGGCCCGGATCATGACTGGCGAGCAACAGGGTGTGACCTTCAGCTTTCAAGGCATGCAGTAGTTCCAGGGTTCGTTGTCGAGCATGATAATCCATGTTGGTGGTCGGTTCATCCAGCAGCAGCAGGCGGGCCTGACTCAACCAGGCCCGGGCCAGGGCGGCGCGTTGCCGCTCACCACCTGAAAGCGACTTGGCGGGCGACTTGGCGAGGGAGTCAAGACCGGCCCACTCGAGAGCCAGCCTGATCTGCCGTCGGCTGTGATCCCGTTGTAATGGTCGGGGCAGGGCATGAGCCAGATTGTCGCTGACGCTGCCATCGAACATGTAGGCAGTCTGATGCAGGTAAACCGACAATCTGAGCAGTTCCTTGCGTGCCTGACGCCAGCTGTGGGTATGCCGACCGTCATTGACCATTGCCCTGTCGGGCCGCTCCAGTCCCGCCAGAATACGCAACAGCGTGGTTTTGCCAGCGCCGTTGTCTCCGGTCAGCAATACGCACTCGCCGGTTTGTAGTTCGAGATCAGCATCTTCCAGGATCACGCGTTTTCCGTAACTTTTTCTGATCCGGTTTACTTGTAAAAGGGTATCGTGGGTCATGGTACCGGCAGGCCTCGTCCCTGCAACTGATGCAACACGGCATTCAGACTGAAGGCCATGATTAGTAGCACCAGCCCGAGCGCAATGCCCTGGCTGAATTCACCCTTGCTGGTTTCCAGCGCGATGGCGGTCGGAATGTTGCGGGTATAATTGAGGATGTTGCCCCCCAGCATCATTGAAGCGCCGACCTCGGCGATGATGCGACCGAATCCGGCCAGCAGTGCCGCCAGCAGGCCGAAGCGGACTTCCCGGATCACCATATACAGAGCGCGCAATGAACCGGCGCCCAACGTGCGCGCCGTTTCCCAGGCACTGCGTTCTGCCGATTGCAGGGCTGTGTGGCCCATGACCACCAGTATTGGAAAGCACAGGGCGATCTGACCGATGATCATAGCGGTCTGGGTGAACAGTAGTTTCCAGTCACCCAGTATGCCCTGTCGCGACAACAGAATATAAAAGGTCAGGCCGACGACCACCGCAGGTATCGACAAAAATGTGCTGAACAGGGTAATCAACAGGCGTCGACCGGGAAACCGCCAGTGACTGAGAGCAAAGGCGGTAAGCAGGGCCGGCACCGTGGCGATCAGGATGGCGGTCATCGAGACCCGGAAGGAGATCCCGATGATGGTCCATAGTTCAGTGTTGCCGCTGAGCAGCAGGACGATGGCCTGGCGGGTTGCTTCAGACAAACTCTCCATGGGTGACGGATCGCCTCAGTGGACATGGGTCTTTGGTTTGCTGCCTGCCTGCGCGGTGTCACTGTTGGCATTGGGGATAAACAGTTGTTTGCCGGCCACCCGGAACGCGCCGATGCGTGCCTGGCCCTGCGCCGACGTCAACCAGTTAATGAAGGTCGTGGCACCGGCGTAGTTGATATCGGGGTAACGTTTGGGATTGACAGCAATCACGCCGTAGGGATTGAACAGCGCCGGGTCACCTTCAAACACTATTTGCAGGGGCAGCTTGTTACTGAACGCCAGCCAGGTGCCGCGGTCGGTGAGGGTGTAGGCCGACAGTTCACCGCTGATTTGCAATACCTTGCCCATACCCTGGCCGGCCTCGCGGTACCAGTCGCCGGCTGGTTTAACCCCGGCTGCTTGCCACAATTTGCGTTCCTTTTTGTTGGTCCCCGAATCATCCCCGCGTGAGACGAACACAGACTGCTGGGTGGCGATTCGCCGCATGGCGTCGGCAGCTGAACTACTCTTGCGAACCCCGGCCGGATCGTTGGCCGGTCCGAGGATGACAAAATCGTTGTACATCACCGCATGGCGGTCCACACCATAACCGGCCTTGACAAAGGCCGCCTCGGCAGCGGGGGCATGCACCAGTACAACATCCACGTCACCGTTTTGTCCCAGCTTCAGGGCCTTGCCGGTACCGACAGCAATCACATGCACCTGATAGCCGCTTTTGGCTTCGAACAGGGGCAGGATATCGCGCAACAGTCCTGAGTTTTCCGTACTGGTGGTGGTTGCCAGTCGTAGCACTTTGGTTTGAGATTCGGCGGCCTGTGCAAGACTGGCATGGCAGGCCAGCAGACAAAGCGACACAATGATTGGGTAAATCTTTGATTTTTTCATGGGCATTCCCTGATGAATTTTTTGTATTGAATACACACCACAAGCAAGGCGAGTGCCAACAAAAGAAAACCAGGCAATGCGGGTTTGGTATTTTAAAAATCAATACATGTGATAACCAATACCGGTACGGAATGGACCTGTTGGTATGCATCGTGCGAAGAATCAAATCCGGGAAAGTCACGTAAAAGGTTAATAGCGGTAAAAAACGACCCGTTTTTTACTGGCAAGCTGGGACAAAATGAACCATTCTTGTGGGTACCGTTCCGGAATGACCCCCAATAAAAATAATTGCAGTTCGGAGGAGGAATCTGATGAATAGCCATACAGCAAATGTGGCGAAGGATTTACATGCTCCTGATACTGGAGACGGGGTCGCGCGGCCCCGGTTGTCTTCGGTACTGATCGTGGATGACGAACCGGGGATCCGCAGTTTTCTGCAACGCGGCCTGGACAAGCGTTTTGGTCTGGTGGAAGTGGCCGAAAATGCGGTTACCGCTGATGAACTGCGCCAACGCTGCCATTTTGATCTGATCATTGCGGATATCCGCCTGCCCGGGAAGTCCGGCGTGGAATGGATCACGGAACTGAGGGAGCAGGGCAGTGATACCGCGGTGATTTTCATTACCGCCCATGCCGATCTCGATACTGCCATTGCCGCATTACGCGCCGGTGCCGCTGACTTTATTCTGAAACCTTTCCGCATGGAGCAGATGCTAAACGCGGTCGAACAGTGCGTGGAACGCCAGCGCATCACACGGGAAAACTTTGTGCTGCGACGTCAGGTCGATCAGGTCTTCGATCAGTCCGGCATGGTGGGAGAATGCGCACTGATTAAAAGTGTCTGCGAGGTTATCAAACGGATTGCACCCATGCCGTCAACAGTGCTGATCGAAGGCGAATCGGGCACGGGTAAGGAACTGGCCGCGCATGCCATCCATTCCATGAGCGGTCGCGTCGGCAGTTTTGTGCCAATCAATTGCGGTGCCATGACGGCCGAGTTGCTGGAGAGCGAACTGTTCGGGCATATCAAGGGTGCCTTTACCGGCGCCCACCAGGCTCGTGAAGGCCTGTTTACCTATGCCAACGGAGGCACCCTGTTCCTGGATGAGATTGGCGAGATGCCACTGTCCATGCAGGCCCATTTACTGCGCGTGCTCGAAGAGCGCCGGATTCGCCCGGTGGGTGCGAATCGTGAGTTACCGGTTGACGTCCGAATCATTGCGGCCTCCAACCGCGATCTGGCCACGGAAGTGGAGCAGGGCCGGTTCAGGGAAGATCTCTATTACCGTTTGAACATTCTCAGTATCCGCATGCCTGCGCTGCGTGAACGGCTTGAAGACCTGCCAATACTGGCCCGATACTTTGCCGAGTCGCAAGCAACCGAGCTTGGCGTTCCGGTGCCACAAATGGACGAGGCCGAGCTGGCGCGGCTGAAAACCTACCCCTGGCCCGGTAACGTGCGTGAGCTGAAAAATGTTCTTGAACGCAGTCTGTTACTGAATACCATGCCCAGCCAGTGTTTGACCGGGTCCACGGTAATGCCCGCTACCGTTATGCCATCTTTCAATGAGGTAAACGATCTTTCGCTGGAGCAAGTGGAAAAACAGCACATCCTGCACGTACTGAAACAGGAAGGACACAACAAGTCTGCAGCGGCAAGGCAGCTCGGTATTTCACGTAAAACGCTGGAACGCAAGTTGCAGGCCTGGGACACGGCCTGAGTTGCGATCATGGGTGGCCTCAGGCGCATCGTTGCTGCGGTCAAGGGGACTGTCCGTTACAAACTACTGGTTCTGGTCCTGTTTCCCATCCTTCTGGTGATGCCTATCGCCGTGTTGCTGGCCAGCTACTGGGGTACCAACTTCACTTACGATCAGCTGTATATCAAGGTGAATACCGATTTGTCCGTGGCGGACGATATCTTCAGGCGTATCCGCGTCGACTATCTGGAAAAGCTGGGCCGACTGGCGGAGTCCCATTCTTTTCGCAAGGCGCTGGAGGCCGATGACGGTCAGGCCATTCATCAGCAGATACAGAATCTCAGCACGGCGGCCGGATTTACTTACCTGCATCTTGTCGATCCGAGTGGCAACTGGTTACATGATTCCACTGGCCAAAGTCGCAGCTCTGCCATGTTGCTGCACGCCAATCAGGGCCAGCCACAGGCCGGGGTCGAAATATTCAGCGCCGAGGATTTGACCCGCGAGTTTCCCCGCCTCGCAGATATGAATCGTCTGTCCCTGATCGAAACGCCGCGTGCCAGGCCCACACAGCGCACTTTCGAGGATCGCGGCATGATGATCCGCGTCATCTACCCGGTCAAAGATGCAGCAGGCCGGGTGCTTGCTTTGCTGGATGGCGGGGTGTTGCTGAATAACAATTTTCAGTTCGTCGATACCATCCGGGATCTGGTCTATGGCGCGGGCAGTTTGCCGGAGGGCAGCATCGGTACGGTAACCGTATTTCTGGATGATGTTCGCATCACAACCAATGTGCCCTTGCGACCGGGCGAACGTGCGCTCGGTACCCGGGTATCCAACGAGGTGCGCAGTCGGGTGCTGGATGAGGGAAACACCTGGATCGACCGGGCCTTCGTAGTGAATGACTGGTACATTTCGGCCTATGAACCCATTGTTGATCCTGAAGGGCAACGCATCGGCATGTTGTATGCAGGATTTCTTGAGGCCCCGTTTCGCTCCGAACTGTGGCGTGCACTTGCCGCGCTGGTTCTGCTGTTCCTGGTCCTGATGGTCTTGTCGGCACTGGTTGCGGTGCGTGGCGCCAAGACCATTTTCAAACCGATCGAAGCCATGAGTAACGTGGTGCGGGCGACACGTGCCGGGGAGGATCGGCGTATCGGTCAGGTGGATTCGCAGGACGAAATCGGTGAGCTAGCCCGGGAGTTTGACAGCATGCTGGACTTGTTGCAGCAACGTAGCCAGGAAATCCGGCAATGGGCAGACCAGCTGGAAGTGAAGGTGGACGAGCGGACCGCGGAATTGAAGCAGAAGAACACTGATCTGCGTTCTACGATCAATGTCCTGCGTGAAACACGCCGGCAGCTGGTGGTGGCAGAGAAACTGGCGGCGCTGGGAGAACTGACGGCCGGGGTGGCGCACGAAATCAATAACCCGACTGCCGTCATGCTGGGTAACCTGGATGTACTGGTGGCCGAACTTGGGCCGGCGGTCGAGCCGGTACGGCATGAGGTGAACCTGATCATCGAACAGATCTACCGCATCAAGGACATCATCAATAATCTGCTGCAGTATGCCCGACCCAATGAATTTTCCGGCTATATCGATAAACTGGATATCAATGCCACGGTAGATAGTACTCTCCGGCTGATTCAACATATGCGCAGCCGATCCGCGTTTAACATCCAGTTGGACCTGAAAGCCAGCCGGACAATCCGTATCAACCGGCATGAGCTGCAACAGGTGCTGGTCAATCTGCTTACCAATGCCATCCATGCCCTGCCGGAGCAGAACGGCGAAATCAGGATCCGGACACAGGACTGGGATGACAAGGGTGTGGTGATATGTGTGCAGGACAACGGCGACGGGCTGGATGAGGATCAGATCAGCCGCATTTTCAATCCCTTCTATAGCACCAAGGGGCAGGGCGAAGGAAGTGGACTGGGCCTGTCGGTCAGCTACGGTTTGATCCGCCGCTATGGGGGATTAATTACCGTGGAATCGGTTGCCGCTCAGGGTAGCGAATTTTTTATCTGGTTGCTGAGTGAACCCGAATTTGTGGAAGACGAGGAAACCATCTCCGAGCAGTTACACGCCTTTGATGTGGATTAAGTATCATAACGCGGCAATTATTTAGGGAACAGGTTAGCCGAACGGGCCGCTGGGCGAGAACCTGCAAAAGCTCGCTGCCTTGCGAATGCCAGCATC